>CAYQZG010000003.1:34741-67465 GCA_964421785.1 uncultured Anaerolineales bacterium | reverse complement strand
GAGTTCGTCCCTCTCGTGTCTTGTTTGCTCCTCGCTCCTCGGACACGCAAGGCTCAGCGCCAGCCATCTCCGGAAACGTCTCGAGAACCAGTTTCTTCGCCTTCTCGATGTATCGATCCTCTATCTCAGTCACTCTCAGCTTCTCCAACTAGCCTTCCCAGGAATGGCGTCTACTCCCGGAGTGGCACCTAATCCCGGAGCGCACTTGCCTCTTGCCTCTTGCCTCCCCGTCTACCCATGCGCCTGTGCACGGGAACTCAGGAAAGCCGGCACGGCCTCTGCAATCGCTCCATCCCTGCCGAACATCATCGCCGAGTTGAACGGCGCAGGAGTGGCGTTTACTCCCGGAGCGCACTTGCTTCCTGCCCCTTGCCCGGAGTGGCGCCCACTCCCCCTGGCCTCCACGGACGTAGCCGCCCCGGTTGCGATCAACGTGATCTGAACGCGATTCTCCATCTTAGGGTCGATGACGGCTCCAAACAGGATCTTGGCGTGGGGCATCGCCGAGCGAGATATCATCTGCATGGCGCTATCGACCTCCGCTAACGTGAGATCCTCCCCTCCCGTGAGGTTGACCAACAGACCATCAGTTCCCTCCACCGACTCTACGTCGAGCAGCGGACTACCAAGCGCCATCCTGGCTGCCTCCAGGGCCTTGTCCTTTCCCTCCCCATAGCCGATGGATACCAGTGCTCCGCCAGCTCCCCTGGCCGGATCACCGGCCATAATCGATCTGATGTCGGCGAAATCCAGGTTGACCAACCCAGGCCGAGTGACCAGCTCAGAGATACCCTGGATACCCTGGCGAAGCACCTCATCTGCAACACGAAAGGCAATGTCGAGTGATACACGCTCGTTCACCACGTTGAGCAGCCGATCATTGGAGACCACCACCAGCGTGTCCACCTCCTCTTGGAGACGCCTGATCCCCTCCTCGGCCACCGCCTCGCGCCTGCTCCCCTCGAATGCAAATGGGCGTGTCACCACAGCGATCGTAAGCGCATGGCGATATACGCCATCCCCCTGCTCCCGGGCCACTCGAGCCACGACGGGAGACGCCCCTGTGCCCGTGCCTCCACCCATGCCCGCAGCGATGAAAACCATGTCGGCCCCATGCAGCGCCTTCGAGAGCCGCTCCCGACTTCGTTCAGCAGCCTCAGCTCCAACAGCAGGATCTCCGCCGGCCCCTAACCCCCCGGTGTATTTATCTCCCAGTGCGATCTTGCAGGACGCCTCCGATCCGGCAAGCGCTTGGGCATCCGTGTTGGCAGCCACAAAATCAACGCCCGGGATACCCACCTGAATCATCCGGTCGACTGCGTTGCTACCGGCACCGCCAACGCCAATCACCTTGATGGACGTCCCGCCCCACCTATCCGCGGGAACCTCAATCGCCTTATCCATATCAACCTCCCTGGCCGTAATGAGGACCTCAGTCCTCCCCTTGTCTAGCCTAGATCCCAAATCCACTCAGTGCCTCCACGAGAGCAGCACCATCCTCCACGAACGACAGCTTACTCCTCCGCCACCGCCCAGGACACCATATCTCTACGTGAGAAAGTAGGCCGACGACGACGACCTCGTCCTGTATGGTCGCGTACCGGCGCAAGTGCTCGGGCAGGAGTAACTCGCCAGCTTGATTGGGAGTGCAGAACACAGCTCCCGAAAAGATGAACCGGGCGAATGCACGAGCAGGCTGACTGGTGAAAGGCAGCCTCTTTACCCTCTCCGCCAGCCTCTGCCACTCGACGGCAGGATAGACCCATAGACACCCTTCGATGCCCCGCGTCACCGTCATCCCCTCGACGAGATCAGGACGAAAAACCGAGGGAATCGTCAGCCAGCCATCATCATCAGTGCTGCAACGGAACTCACCCAGCAACATGGCCATTCACCCGTAGTGAGAACTTCAGCCCTTCACAGCCATCTATCTCGAAACGACCATCTTCAGAATATGACCGCTCTTGTCGACGACCACCTTGACCACCTGATGATGTGCGTGGATGCCCAGGCGACCCTGTCCATCGCACCCACCCCCGCCAACCGCGATCTCCTTCCGCAGTGTAAGAGCCCACTCCCTTCCCTCTCCACGCAAGCCCTTCTGCCCAGGAGTGACGTGTACTCCCGGAGTGGTGTATACTCCCGGAGTGAAGAAGTGGCGCTCACCCCCGTCTATTCCCAAAGCCGGGCGAAGCGAGCGCCCTGCATGCTCCCCAAACTGCTCACTTCCGCCTTCGCACACACTGGTCCACACAGTCAGCGGTCTCGCTCGCACCCTTGCATGCGACATGTGGGGTAGGCTTGTCTCGATGCGGGACTTCACGCTGGTCACCAGCTCATCCGACACAAGAGCCTTCTGCCCAGGAGTGACGTGTACTCCCGGAGTGGTGTTTACTCCCGGAGTGACGTATACTCCCGGAGTGGCGTACACTCCCGGAGCGTACCTGCTTCCTGCCTCTTGCCCGATCGGCAGCGAAGGATCTCCATACAACACGAAGCTTATCAGTGCCTTCTGATCCTCATCGTCGAGGTAGCCCTGCCGCTCTTGCATGTCATTGGCCATAGCTACCTTGGCATGCTGCAGAGCCTCGCCAACCGTTAGGTGGGCCTGCAATCCCTCCCAGAAGTGCTTGCCCATAAGATCGGCTCCCAAGAGGGGCGGTGCAATCGAGCCGTAGGAGACCTTCGTCGAGCCGACAACGGCCAGCGCCCCCACACCCATAAGGCTTAGAGCGATGGAATCGCACTCGTCCTTTCCCAGGATATTTGCCCCATAGCAAGCCTCGGTGAACACCACGGCGTTCGCATGCTTATTGATACTTGGATCCTGAGGGCGCAGAGCCAGCGGAAAGAGAGGATAGTCAGCCGGAAACAGGACATCCCGTTGACCGTACCAGTTCGGCCCGTCCTCAATCCCATGCAGGTTGAAATAGCTGAAGTGAGGCGGCTCCACAACCTGAAAACCCTCATAGGTCAAAGGCGGGCACGTCCTAAGACGCACATCGTCACCGATGACGTGAAAGACGGCTCGCGATGCTTTCCGCCAGATGCTGGCCGAATACCCCAGACCCCGGTCGCCTTCATAGGGGTTGAGTCCACTCCCGGGATGTATGATCCTGTTAAGGACACCGCTCATGCTGCTCAGTAACCCCTTGGATACCGATCTGCGTCGATGCGCCTCCACCGAGATCCGAATCAGGGTATGGAGGAAGCCTACGCCTTCGGTCTCACCATCAGGCATCCTGCCGACCGCTCGATCCGGTATCAGATAGACAGCGTCCCGACTCGCATACGGGTTGTCGGAGGGAACGTTCGAATCCTGGTCATCGACCGGATTGGGCAAGCGATGAAAAGGAACTATCCCATCACCTCCGACGATAAGCAAGTATCGAACCTCCTTCCCTTGCTCCCTCAATTGAGCATCCACGCTATCCACAAGCCTCTTCACCTGCCATGGGTTGGCCGCATCCACCGGCTGGAGCCCGAACCGCGTCAGGGAACCCTCATCATCAACGTAGACAATCAAAGCCTCCAAATCAGTGTAGGCGCGTAACTCACTCCCGGAGTTGTACCTACTCCCCGCCTCGATCGCCTCTTTGAGATCGCGCAAGTCAGCGTCCAGTTGATCGAATCCCAGTCCGCCATACTTCTTCGTGAGCGCTCGTTTGCTGGAGATGATCAGATGGACAGGGGCAGAGTCTACTGGGGGATCTCCATCTGCTTCGGAGCCGAGGCTCTCAAACCTGGCGTGCTCCACGGTGTCTGGGCGAGATCCCCGTAAGCCGAGCGGCGTGACCCACTCGCCAGGCTGCTCGCCCTCGGCAAGCGATGCGATCAGTTGATCTACCGCGTCCTGCGCTTCCTGCACCGCCTTGGGATGGCTAGCTCGATCTGAGCCATCCCCCGCCCCTTGATCGATACCATCAACCTTCCCTGCCCCTGACGCGATGTCCGACAACCATAAACTCCTAGAGGATGCCATAATCTGGTCTCTCTGCTCAGATATCTCGACGCTCGCGCCGGATGAATGACATGGCGCTCACCGCTGCCCACTGCTTGTACGCATCAGCATGCCCGGGCTGCAGCTTGATGGCCCGGCGAAGCTTGGCGGCAGCCTCTGGGTACAGCTTCAGATGCTTGTACATCACACCGGCGCCATAAGCATACTCCGCCTCGTTGGAATCACGCTCACATGCCTCGAGATAAGCCTCAAGCGCCTCATCATACTCCCCGCGTGCCTCGTAAACCTTGCCCAGTTCGTAATAAGCCCTCCCTGCTCCCACCCCCTGGCGACGGGGGCGGACATCCGCTCTCAGACTGACCAACTCGCGAAGATGCACCAGAGCCTTGTCCAAATGCCCGAGCTTTCGACAGAGCTTACCCATTCGCTCATGATAATCCGCTTCCCGAGGAGCTATCACGATCGCCTGTTCGTAGGCTTGCATCGCTTCGTCATATCGCTTCTGAGCCTCATACGCCTCGCCCAGCTGGCCGTAAGCCTCGCTCATCGCCGGATCCAACGCAACCGTCCTCTCCAGGCGTTCTACAGCCTCTTCGTGCCGGCCCAACGCTTTCTGAATGGCGCCCACTTTGAAGTGAAAGTGAGCGTTGTCAGGCTGGAGGGCTGATGCTTGGGCATACGCCTCCAGAGACTCGTCCCATTGCTGCCTCCATTCGTACAAAGCCCCTATGCGCCCATACGCTGGCGCGTAGTCCCCCCCCCTTGCAATTGCCTCTTTGAACGTGCTCAAAGCCTCGTCTGTGTCGCCGCACTCGATAGCTACCTTGCCCATATCAAGCAGATGAGACGAATTCCCGGGCTCCAACTCGGCCGCCCGCGCATACATCGCCTTCGCGTCATTGTACTTGCCCTGACGATAGTAGACGTTGCCGAGATCCGATCGAAGGTCGGCGTCGTCTGGGGCCAGCGCAACAGCCCGCTCCAACAGCTCCCTGCTCTCCCGCTCATGCCCCAAGCGATTGTAGGCCAAGGCCGCTCGATGAAGGTAGGCCACATCCCCCGGCTCTGATTCCAGAGCGCGCTCATACTGCTCCAAAGCCATGTCGTGACAGTCTTGCTCGGCGTATGCATCGCCCAACGTCGCGTGCCAGCAGGCGACACCGGGTCTAAGCTCTACGGCCCTCTCCAAGCAGACCCTGGCTTGATCGATGTAGGGCGGGCTTCCACCTCCACCGACATGGCACCCGCTTCTCAGCAGCCTCTCACCGAAGGCATAATGATAGATCGCAGAGGAGGGCTCCAGACGCGTCGCCCGCCTCAAAGCCTCCAGTACCTCACCCCGCACAGGTATGGCGTCTATCCCCGAGCTAACCTGGCCTCCCTCGTGGCTTTCCTGTCGTCTTTCGCGCCTTTCGTCTTGTGCTTCGTCAGGACGGCTAGCTCGATCCGGGCCACCTCCCTGCTCCAGCGTCAGGGCCAACTCATACTGTGTCTCGGCGGACTCAGGCTTCAGACTCTCCGCCAGGCGCAGCTCCCGAACGCTGCTGTCATAGTCCTCAATCGCTCGATAGGCCATCCCCAGCGCACGATGGCAAAAAGCGTTCTCAGGCGCCGCTTCGAGAGCCCTACGCAACGTCGGTATCGCCTCATCCAGACGACCGCGCAGGAACAGAAGCGTCCCAAGCTCCGCATGCAGACCCGGAGAATCCTCCCCGAGCTCTGCAGCGGTCTGAAGAGAAGCGATCCCCTCGTCATAGCCTGCCGCCCCCCACCTCCCATCGACCTCCGAAGCCTCTGGGAGACCCACTTGCTGCCACATGCGGGCCTGCAGACCAATCTTCCGCCAGATGGCGCCCAGTCGCACTCGATACTGCGGCCGCTCGGGTCTCAATGCAATAGCGCTTTCATACTGAGAACGCGCAGCCTCATACTCACCCTGAGCCTCAAACGTAAGCCCTAGCTCGTGGTGCGACGCTCCATCCCTCGGTTCGAGGCTCAGAGCTTCTTTCAAGGCTTCAACAGCCTCCGCGTATCGTCCGAGCTTGCGAAGGACCCGCCCGCACGAACGTCGATGTCTTGCCACGTTTCGGGCCAAATCGGCCGCTCGTCGATACTCTGACAGCGCTTCTTCCAAGGCGTGGTGCTTACTCCCGGAGCGCTCTTGCTCCCTGCCTCTTGCCGTGACTCCATCGCTCCCTTCAGCTTCCCAGACTTCGCCCAGCGCTTGATGCGCTTCAACGTCCGATTCATCAAGGGAGATCGCTTTCTGGAGAGACTCAACAGCGCTTTCATGATCACCCAGCTTCTGAAAAAGACGCCCCAGGTCTCGATGGTAGGCTACAGCCTCTGGTGCTAGCGCGATCGCCTTCTGATAAGCCTCAAGGGCAGCGTCGTCATTACCCAACGTCGCACAAGCACGTCCCATCCAGGCGTGGGTCTCAGCGTCCTCGGCATCCAGACGCAACGCCTCCTGCAAAGCCTCGACTGCTTGTTCGTAGTCCCCCAGAGAATAGAGGGCTGAGCCGATTCGGCGACGATAGCCAGCGTGATCCAGGACGATCGACGAAGCTTCTCGATACTCAGCGAGAGCGGCTTCATACTCACCTTCTTCTTCAAGCATGACGCCAAGACGATAGTGGGCCTGGGCGTCCGCCGGATCCAGTCTGATCGCCTTCGAAAGCGCTTCTCTAGCCTGTTTCCGCTCACCAATGCTACGCAACGCCTCGGCAAGGTGGAGATGATACACAGGAGTGAAACCGGAGTGGCTTCTGCTCCCGTCTGCTACCATCCCCTTCGCTCCTAATCCCGGAGCGCACTTGCCTCCTGCCTCTTGCCTCTTGCCTCCTGCCTCCCATTGCTCCTCGGCCAAGGCAGCCGCCTCCTTGTATTCGGCCACAGCCTCACAGTCTCGGCCCAGACAACGGTACGTCCGGCCCAACTCAAAGTGCGCCTGGGGATCATCCGGATCCACGCCAACTGCTCTTTCAAGAGCATCCACGGCCTTCTCGAGTTCACCCAATTCGCGCCAAGTTATTCCAACGTGGCGATGATAGATGGCAACTACGGGAGCCAGCCGAGCCGCCTCTCGATAGTGATCGAGCGCCTCAAGGTGCCAT
The DNA here is from genome assembly GCA_964421785.1 of uncultured Anaerolineales bacterium. Lineage (GTDB taxonomy): Bacteria > Chloroflexota > Anaerolineae > B4-G1 > B4-G1 > SKLM01. The sequence goes on along the minus strand of CAYQZG010000003.1, from coordinate 60,388 downwards.
TCCTTGGCCACGAACGTGTCGCCCAACTCCTTGCGCAGCGAAGCGTCCTCCGGCCGCAGAGCGATGGCTTCCTCCAGGCGACCAACAGCGTCATCCAGCCTGCCCAGCCGCCGATAGGCCACGCCGACCGCGCACGCGTAGGCTGCCTCACGCGGTGCCAGCTCGGCCGCCCGCTTGTAGTGCTGCAAAGCCTCCTCCATACCCCCGGGATGGCCTTTATCCTCCTTCGTGGGCGTGGTGCTTAATCTCTGATAGCATTGACCAAGATGATAGTAGGCTTCGGGCCAGCCTGCCTGACCTTGGCGATCTGCAAGGTCGAGCGCGTGCCTTAGAGCACCGATGGCCTCTTCTAGGTCACCTAGGCGCTGGCAGTATCTGCCGTAGTCGTAGTACGTCTCCGGGCTCTCTGGCGATAGCTGCAACGCCTCCCGGAAGGCTTTCAGCGCCTCGTCTCTTCGATCCTGAAGCGCAAGAACAACGCCTAGTTGATGATAGGTCGCCGAGGACTTGCCGTCGAGCCGGATTGCCTTCCGCAATCCCTTCGCTGCCTCGTCGAGGCGCCCCAGCTTCCTCAAGACAGATGCTCTGTTGCGACGGTATCTTGGTTCCTTCGGCTGCAGTGCAACGGCCTTGTCATAGGCCTTCAAAGCCTTCTCATCGTCGTCTTGACTCTGGTACAGCCTGCCTAGCTCATCATAGAGATCTCCATCCTTGGGATCCGCCCGTAAGCCATCTTTGAGCGCACCAAGAGCCCTCCGGTACGCCCCCTTCCGGCGATAGAGCACAGCGAGCCTCTTCGCGAAACGCACGGATTGGCCCCTACTCCCCTCATCAAGCGCCAGCTCCGCAGCTCGTTGGTATTGAGCCAGCGCCTCATCGTCATCTCCTCTCGCCTCAGCAACCGCTGCCAACTGAGCCCTTATCTCGGTCCTCATCGCAGTAAGGACCTCAGTCTTTGCCACCCTCTCAGCACCATTGTGGCTCAGCCCTAGCGCCCGCCGCGTCTCATCCTGAGCCTCGTTTAGCCGACCAAGACGATGGGCAACCCGTCCCAGTTCAAGCCGATACGCTGGCTCGCGAGGGGCCAGATTGACCGCCCGCCGGTAGGCCCCCAAGGCCTCGTCCGGCCTTCCCAGATGATCATAGCTCCGACCCAGATGGTAATGAGGAGTTGGATCATGCGGGAGGAGATCACAAGCCCCACTCAGAAGCTCTAGCGCCTCCTCATGTCGTCCCAGGCGCTGGCAGACGATGCCGGCCCGCAGCCAATAGGTACCTCCCACCTCTGGCTCCAGCCGGGGAGTGACGTCTACTCCCGCAGCCCTCTTGTAGGCCGCCAGCGCCTCATCGTATGCCTCGAGATCCTCGTACACAACCCCTTGCTTACCGTAGACGTCCTGTAGCAAGGGCTCCAGCCCTTGTGCAGACTCCCCCAAGTAGACAGCCTTTCGCAGCGTCTTAAGCGCCCGGTCCTGTCTGCGCAGACGACCATAAGCCGCGCCCAGGTCCCGGTAGTAGATTGCTTGGTCTGGCGCCAGAGCACAAGCCAGACGGTAGGCCTCAAGGGCCTCCTCCAACCGCCCTTCAGACTCATATATCAATCCCAGCTGATGATGCGTCGCCGCGTGACTGGGTGCCAACGAGCTCGCTTGTTCTAGTTCCTCTACCGCAGCGCTGTACTCCTCTAGCTGGTAGAGCGCACGCCCCGCACCGTAGTGATAGGTGGCTTCTTCAGGGTCGATATCGATAGAGCGACGGTACTCGCCCAGCGCTTCCTTCCACTTCTCCGATGCACTCAGAGCCTCAGCCAGATCAGCGCGCCAATCGGCCCGATTCGGAGAGAGCTCCACTGCACGACGCAGGTAGCGCACGGCTTCATCGAGTTCCCCTAACCGTCCGTGTGCTGCACCAAGATGGTAGTTGTAAGCAGGATGAGAAGGCTCCAGCGACACAGCCTCGCCGTAGGCATCAACAGCCTCCTCCATTCGCCCTACAGCTTCGTACAGAGATCCCAACTCGTACCGCCAGGCGGGCTCTATCGGTACACCTTTCTCTCCCGTGGAGTGGCGTCTACTCCCTGTGCCTGGGTGAGATCGCTGTGAGCGGAGCGACAAGCGGAGCGGCGCGACCCGATGACTGCCTCGACCCGGTGCCCAGGCGAGGTCGACATTAGCGGAGCGGCGCGACCCTGGCTCAGGGATATCAGCTGCCTTAGCAGTCCCGGGCACGGCATCAGCTGTCGTCGACAAGGCGGCCTCTTCGGAAAGCGAGGCCAGGGCCTGTTGTAGTTGAGCAATGGCTTCCTCATGTCGCCCCAGCTTGCCCAAGACAACAGCCAGGTCACGATGAAGAGAGGCCTTTCTCCCGGGGTGCCTGGGAGAAATCGCCGTTAGCGGAGCGGCGCGACCCGCTGCCCAGGCGGAGTCGCCCCTCGACGCCAACTCAAGGGCCTGCTCCAAGGCACGCAGAGCCTCACTGTACCAACCGCGCTTCCGATAGGCCTCTCCAATCTCCTGATAGATCGTCGCTCGATCCTCTTCATGATCGAGGGCCATCTCCAGCTTCTCCAGGGCTTCCCCGGAGCGACCAAGCAGGTTCAACGTGACGCCAGCTCCAAACAGACATGAGACCTCATTCGGCACGCGAGAAAGCCCCCGCTGAAAGGCGTCCAGTGCCTTCTCATAGCTCCCACGGCGCTGAAACATCAAGCCCAACTCGTGCGAAATCCTCGCATAGAGATGATCCGCTTCGCTGAGGGCGCTTCGAAATTCGGCTATCGCCTCCCCCTCGGACCCAGACTCGCTATGAGCAACGGCCAAGTCGTAATGATGCCCAACCCGATTCTCCTGTGTCTCAACGTCGAACATAAGAGCCTCCTAAAGCATCGAGAGCATCCAGAAGGACGCAAGGCAAAGAACCACACCGGCCAAGCAGAGAAAAACCCCCACGCCGATCGAGGTGCGAACCAATTTATCGATCGCCTCGACGAGACCTGACATAGCCTCAATAAGAGGCGCCAAACCCGCGTCGGTGATCGCTTTGCTGCTAACCCTCGCCGAGTGAGCGGAGATACTCTTCAGCATCTTCTGATACTGCCTCGATAGAATCGTCCACAATCCAGCCACACATGAGCATAGACCCAGCAAGAACATACATACCGCCATAATAGCTTGAAGAGTTACTATCATCATTCCTGTCCTTTCATTGAGCCGGATGTCCCCGGGTGAAGAGCACCTACTCGTGCACCAGCCCACAAACTAATCCGGTTTCTCCGCACCAAACGACCCATCCGTGACGAGCGGCAGGCTGACGTAGAAAGTGCTACCCTCATTCAGTTTGCTTTCTACCCACACCTTCCCCTTGTGCCGCTCCACGATCGACTTGACGATAGCAAGACCCAAACCCGTCCCGCCCACCACTCGGGGCGACTGGGCGGTGCCCCCCCGTTTCGCGCAGTAGAACTTCTCGAACAGACGTACTTGCTCATCAGGTGCAATACCAACCCCTGTATCAGCCACGTGGATCGTGGCGCGATTCCTGCCATCACGGCCCTCGAACGACAAGCCCGCCGCCACGTTGCCCCCGGCCGGCGTGTACTTGATCGCGTTATCCAACAAGTTGATGATCGCTTGGCGAAGAAGCGCCCTATCGCCGGATACCAGCCCATTCGCTCCCTTGGTTGACACATCGAGTGGGGGCTGAATCTGCAATGAAACGCCTTTCGCCGTCGCTCGCGCCCGCAAACTACTCACAGCCTCGGCCACAATCACCCCCAGATGGCAAGGCTTACTCTCCATGCCTAGGCCGGCTTCAATACGGCTCAAGTCGAGCAGCTCAAGCACCAACGCATCAATCCGTTGCACACCTTGCAGAATGTTCTCGACGTAGGCTTCTTGCTTCTCATTGAGCTCACCCACCGCATCGAGTCGATCTGCATAGCCCCGCATGAAGGTTAGCGGTGCCCGTAGATCGTGGGATACGGCAGCCAAGAACTCGGACTTCATATCATCCAACTCCTTAAAGCGCGTGATATCGCGCATAACGGCCACCCGACCCAGTTGCTCGCCCTGAGAACTCTCTATCGTGGACACATCGGCGTACAACACGCGTCCGTTAGGCAGGAACAGCTCCTGCGGCGGCCCCTCCTCGGACAACGGCTCCACAACAGCAGCCACTACCTCGGGCGCCAGGCCTGTCCAATCTATTCTCTGGCCCAGGACAGCCCCGGGCTGGATGCCAAACGCTTGCTCGGTAGCCGAGTTGACCAGCAACAATCGATCCTCTTGATCAGTGACCAGGACGACGTCGGACACACTTTCCAAGATCGCCGCCAGTCGCGTCCTTTCGCCCTCGACTGCGTGGAAGAGACGGGCGTTCTCGATGAGGACGGCTACCTGGTTGGTCAACATCGAGAGAAAATCCAATTTCGATGCATCAAATCGATGGATAGATGTATATCCTATCCAGATCACGGCCAGCATCTGATCCTTAGTGCACACCGGCAGCGCGATGGCTGCTTCAATTGAGCCCACAAGCCCCCTGGACCCGGCAAGCCTCCTGGCTTCCGTCAGGTCGGGAAAGACAAGCGGGCTTCTGCGACGCTCGACTTCCGCGATCAAGGCACTCTCAAGGTCACGTAGCCCCTCTGTAGGCTCCCCGCTGGAGGCCACCGTGTCCAAAGGTTCCTTACCTCCAACGAGCACAGCGCGCGCTATGTCCGCCCCGGTTGCCTTCCGGGCTCCCTCGACCACAAACGAAAGACCTGTCGAAAGCTCCAACGTCGATGAAACCGCCTGGCTGACCTCGAGGAGCAACGACAGATCGCTCATGCGGTTCTTGAGCCGTGCGCGCATCTCTTCAAGCGTGAGCCCAAGCCGGCCCACTTCATCGGATCCCTTCACATCGATGGGCTCTGTGAGAGCGCCCATCGCAATACGCTCAGCAGCACCAGCCAGCTGTTTGAGGGGCCCCGTCATACGACCAACGAGAAGGACGATTGCGATAACCAATACCCCTCCAAAGACCCCCTGCAGCGCAAGCAGCGGCACAGCAACCTCTCTGGCCTGATCGAGCACAACCTCATAAGGAAGACGGATCACCACGGACCACGGGTATCCCTCAGCCGGCAGGTAGTAGAGCAATTCACGCGTGTTGCGTACCGGATTGCGGCCCTCACAGGCAAGACCGTTCGGCCCCGCGCCGGCAATGCAGTCGCGATACTGCTCCTTCTGCCAGATTGATAGGACCATGCCAGAATCAGGATGAGCCACAATGCGTCCCTTTGAATCCACGATGAACCCTTCCCCACGCCCGCTGGTCCATTGCAGATCCGCAAGTATGCGCTCCATGGCGGGATTGGCTTGGAGATGAGTGCGTCCGACCAAAGCACCGAACCCCGTCCCATACCCCTTCGTCGGCATCAGGAACGACAGGACGGCTTCATCCCAATGTGACTGATGCCCCGAGCTGATCTGAGGTGCCCCGTCCTTCAAAACCCGTGTCAAGAGCATCTCCTCCTGAGCCGTCAACTGTGGATCACCCGTCGGTGCCGGCGGATACACAGACACCAGCTCTCCATCGGAGTCGAACAACATAAGACGATCGAAAAAAGTGCCAATGCGAAGACCGCTCTCCAGTAGTTCCTCTAAATCAGCGCCATCGCCATCCAACAGTCGCTCATCCTCGGCGAATTCCGCCAGGAGCTCATGACCGGTGCGAATGAAATGGGGAATCTCATCAGCAGCACTGTGGGCATCCCGCGCCAAGTCACTCACAGCTTCCGCTCTTGCGCCCCGAAGCGTAACAGTCGTCACGGCGTACAAGAGCCCAAAGGTCGTACACAAGATCAGAGGGACGACGACAATAAAAAGCTTCCGATCAAGGCTTCGGCTGAGCCAGGAGACATGATCCGCCTTCTGAACCGGACGTAACGATGGACGGATTAGGAGAAGCAGCTGTGCAATCATACCCGCCGAGAGGGCTTCGAGCAGAGCACAGATCACGTGAACTCGCATGAATTGCAGGGCATAGTCAAAACCGGCCAATCCTGAATGCGCCACCCGAACCCAGGCCGAAAGAAACAGTGCGGTTCCTGCGATCGGCATGGTCACCACGGTGGCAGCAAGCGGTTGACGAGCCAACCTCTCCAGCCAACCTCGATACCGCTGGCGCAGAAGGCAGGCCGCGAGGAAGCCAAAGAAAGCAAGATGAAACGGGTCCGCGATGCCGCCCCTCACGGTACCGGCCTGTAGCAGGCCGGTGATGCCCCCCACCAGCAGCGCCGGTCCCCTGCCAAGCCACATCCCGGCAGCAAGAATCGGCCAGGCTGTCAGCAACGCCGCGAAGGGCACCGTGGGGTTCAGCGGAATGCCGGGAAGTGGTGGCAGGTTCAGTGCTGAAAAGCGAACAGCCAACAGGCGAGTAGTAACCAGTGGAAGTGCCGAGAGCACCGTAAGCAGGGCCACGCGCCGACGGGATCGCATCACCTCGACAAACTCACGACGGGAGGAGATTAGAAGCAGGACCGCCACTAACCCGTAGAGCGCGAGGAGTAGAACCTCCATCAGCGCCGGATTAAGAAAGACTAAGCTCCTCCAAGGCAGCCAGATCTCAAAACTCATGTCATACCCCTGTGTGAGACTAGAACTCAGGTTGATTCACTCTACTATTGTCGCAAGAATCGTGCCAAGCCCCCCTTGATCAACGGGATTCCGAAGCCGTCGCCCTATGTATCACAGTCAATCATCTGAAAAGGACTCAATGTGTCCCGTACGACGATGAGGTCTGGGCTAGATGAGGATTCGCGATTGGGGAAAAGGGCAAGATGGAGAGTCGAACGGCGCGGTACAGAGCAAAATGTGAGGTAAGATCTAAAAGCAGCGAGATTCAGCGGTGCGTCTTCGACTACGGGAGGCGAAAATGAGGAGGATTTTCCTCGCCTTGTGGAAAAATCCACACGATCCGATCTGCCCGGCGGTTAGACCATGCCATATTTCTCAAGGCGATAACGCAGTTGATCCCGTGAGATGGAAAGAAGCTTCGCCGCCTCCGTCTGGTTCCCGTCAGTTCGTTCCATCGCCTTCTCAATGAAACGTCGCTCCAAGCCGGTCACCACATCCGTGAGATTGAGACCATCAGCCGGCAGACCCGCAGTAAGCGCAGTGGCTGGTTCTGACCCATCAGCGCAATCATAAGCTGCATGTCCAGCGCTCAGTTCAGCGGGCAGATGTGACGGGTGTATCTCATCGCGCTCGCAGAGCACCATCGCTCGCTCAATCACATTCCGCAGCTCACGAATATTCCCAGGCCAGGCATAGCGCCTCATCACCCTGAGGGACTCGCTGCTCACTCCCATGATGCTCTTACCCATCGCCCGGTTGAACTCGTCAACGAAAGCCGCAACAAAGAGCTCCAGGTCCTCTATACGTTCGCGGAGAGGTGGCAAGTCTATGACGACCACACCAAGGCGGTAGTAGAGATCCTCCCGAAAAGCCCTATCCTCGATAGCTGCTTTCAAGTCACGATTGGAGGCAGCGATGAATCGAACGTCGATCTCAACGTCTCTGGTTCCGCCAATGCGGCGGATCTTCTGCGTCTCTAGGACACGAAGCATCTTCACCTGCATCTTTGGCGGCATCTCCCCGATCTCATCAAGGAACAAAGTGCCCCCGTCGGCCACCTGGAGTAAGCCTCTCTTCCGACGTTTCGCCCCGGTGAAAGCCCCTTCCTCGAAACCAAACAGCTCGCTCTCTAGAAGATCCTCAGGTATGGCAGCACAGTTAATGGGCAGGAAGGGGTTCTCGGCCCGAGGGCTCTGTCTGTGGATGGCCCGCGCCACAACCTCCTTGCCCGTACCGCTCTCACCCTGAAGTAGCACGGTGGCCTTGCCCTCAGCCACCTTGCCGACCAAATTTGAGATGCGGCGCATCTTCTCATTCTCCCCAACTATCCACCCTCCGGGGTAATCACCAGCTTTCTCTCGCAGACGCTGGATTTCCCGCTTCATAGCGAGCTCCTTGAGCGCTCTCTTGATGACCAGCTTCAGCTTCGAGGCATCGGAGGGCTTGTCGATGTAATCATATGCCCCCAGCTTCATGGCCTCCACTGCACTAGGTACAGCGCCGTAGGCGGTCAAGACGATGACGTGAACGTTCAATTCCTGCCGCTTGATCCTTCGCAGAATCACCAGACCATCGATGTCGGGGAGTCGCAGATCGAGCAACACGATATCTATCGGCCTCTGCCGCAAGAGTGCCTCACCCTCAGCCCCCGTCGCGGCTGAAAGAACCTCGTATCCCTCCTCTTCCAAAATACTGCCGAAGAAAGAGCGTATCATCTCGTCGTCATCAATGGTCAGAACAGTAGCCGTCATAGCTCAACTCCTTTACCTTCTGAGACACTCGCTCGCCCGTCCACCTGCCAATGAGCTACGATGAAACTCGGCAAGTTACCTCTTGCTTCCCGCCTCTTGCCTCCTGCTTCCTGCCTCTTGCCTCTCGCTGCAGAGACTCAACGCAAGCGGATGGCTCATGGCCTGTGCGATCCACTCTGTCGCACGATTAGAGGCAGATACGTCCTGTCGGGCTCAATCTCATCAGCGCCAATATCAGAAGCTGCCCCAACCGGCCTCATATCCCCATCTATGTCTCGGGTGACGTCCACGCTGCAGCCTCGATCTACCGCAGCCGAATCGGCCGCAATATGATAATCGCCGACCAAAGGCGCTACGAACTTCGGGTCGCCAAATAGGTTGCTTACGCACGAAGCACCCGCGATACATGGCTGATCCACACGATGGAAAAGGGTCTGTTGGGCTACCGCACCAGCCCCGCAAAGCCCACCCTTGTGCGAAGCGACAATGCTGTCGCGTAGGGTGACCGAGCCACTCTCAATCTCGATGCCAAGATCAGCAATGATGCCATAGCGACCATTTTCAACCAAGGTCCAGTGGCTGGCAGTGAGGTGGCCACCGGACAAATAGACCCCTGCCCCGGCCAGCGCGTTCTTGGCCACAACGTTGTTAGACCCTGCTACAACACCCCCATCTATGGCAATCGCACCGCCTGCCGGCGGAGCCTCGTTGTCCATAAAGGTGTTTTGCTCCAACAAGACGTTCCCTCCATCGACGTACAGTCCTCCCCCATATTGCGCCGCATTGCCCTGCAGAGTGCTGTTTCTAAGATGAACGCTACCGTCGCTGATGAATAGACCACCTCCGCGGACGTCGGCAGTGCACGCTTCGATCACATGATCCTCGAGGACAACCGATCCACCCGCCACGTAGACTCCCCCTCCTCCAGATGCCTGGGCGTCCCCACGGCGTATCCGAAAGCCCTTCAGCGTGATCGTTGGAACACCTCTCCCATCGATAGACACGCCACGGCGTCCTGGAATCTGTTCGGCGTCAATAATCGTAGGCTGGGTATCCGAACGGGATAGGGACCAATCGTCCACATGGTATCCCCCGACCAACTGTATGCCCTTTCTAATAGTGACTACCTGCGAAGCCGTCGTCGTGTAGATACCCCGAGCGACTTTGATGACGTCCCCTTCAGCAGCACCATCCACAGCAGCTTGAATACTCGCATAGCAGGGGCGCTGACCAGCACAGTAGGACGAGCCAGAAACGTAGAGCGTTCGATTTGTTACTTCCGAAGTATCAGTTCCAGGCTCAGACGAACATCCCGCGAGCCAAAGAATCACAGCAAAAGAGGCCAGCATCAATGTCGTGCATACGGGGATGACCTCTCTCAACAACCCTCTTATCCAACCAAGTCTCCAAAACAGCTTGTTTCCTGCCTCTTGCCTAGCTCTTTGCTCCTTCTGCGCAACGACGAGGGAAGGATGTTCAAGGCATTCCGATACTTCGCCACTGTCCGGCGAGAGACGTCATAGCCTCGCTCAGCCAACCTCTCCGCGATCGCTCTATCGCTGAGAGATCCCTTTTCTTGGTCGACCAACTCCTCGATTACGTGCTTAATCGGTGCCGCACTATCGAAGAACGTATCCAGCGAGACGACCTTACCGCAAGGTAGCTCAACGTGCTTCCCGGCCACAGCTCGACTGACCGTCGATTCATGCACGCCCATCATCTCGGCTACCTGGGCACGTGTCAGCGGTCTCAAACACTGCTCACCGTGCATCAGGAAATCGCATTGATAATCGACGAGACAGCACATCAACTCGTGGAGAGTTTCCCAACGCTGCTTGATGCTCCTCACGAACAGGCGAGCACGTCCGCAGAGCTCCTCCCAACGCTTCCAAGCCTGAGGATCACAGGGCGATGCAGTCTCCGGCGAGCCATTACCATCGCCCAGGGAGTGGCGCTTACTCCCACCATCCATCACTTGCCGGTAAGAATCACTGACCCGCAGCCCGTAGCTGCCCGCCTTCGGGAGTTCGATCTCGTAGCCCCCTGAGGCGTCACTCTCACGGATGATGACATCAGGCTGTGGGCATCTGACCTCACCCTTTGACGACGCCCTCCGCCCATCTGCCCAGAAGGCGTGCGCCGGAAACGGATTGAGGTTCTCTCTGATGAAGCGCAAGGCACCCCGGACCTCGTCAATCGAGGCATCCACCTCCTGCCCCAGGCTCGCGAGGGAAGAGCGCCCCAATCTATCCCACTGGTCGCGAATCAGGCGCTCCGCCACCGATTGCTCGACACTGTCATAGCGCAAGTCCGCGATCTGAATTAAGAGACAATCACGAGCATCTCGCGCGGCGATACCCACCGGCTCCAGAGACTGAACGACCGCCAGAACCTCCTCGACGCACTCTCCCTCGATATCAAGATCGGACGCTATGTCAGACACGTCGCGTGAGAGGAATCCCCGATCATCGATGCTCCCTATTATGTGACGCGCAATGGAGACGTCGCTTGGAGCCAAGCTCACACGTGCCTGACGCAGAAGATGCTCGGCCAACGTCGTGCTCGACGGCAACCTCGAGATCGTATCGCTCCATTCACCAGCAGCACCGTTTCCTGCGAAGGTGTCGGCACCTCCATCGAAAGCATCCCCATGATCGCGATTGGCCTCAACCATACGATCTCTGATCGCAGCACCACACGTTGGACACCTACCGGCCGTCACCTCCGCACCGCACACGGGGCACCGTTGAACCTCGCGCACCTCCAGGGCCGGGTTCTCGGCCAACTCCCGAGCGATGGCCTGTTCCAGCTCCAGCGACGAGAACTGCAGCAGCTTATTCGCCAGCACCAGCTGGGGAGATACCGTCGGCTTCTGCTTAAGGCCCTGGACAGGCCTCGGGGTCTGGACAAGCCTCATTGACCTCTCTCAACAACCCTCTTATTCAACCATGTCTCCAAAACGGCTTGCTTCCTGCCTCTTGCCCCCTGCCTCAAGTCAGCCGATCAATCGCCGCGTCCAGGCGCCTCAACACCCGCTCGCGTCCGATGGCCGCCAGCGTGCCAAAGAGCGGAGGGGTCGCCTTCTTGTTCGTCGTGACCCAACGGAGCGTGCCGAGCAGCTGCCCCACGCTGACATCTAGCTCATCGGTCAGATCGCGCAGAGGCTGCTCGATGGTCTCGGCCTCGAAGAGCTCGATCCCCGCCAGCAGGTCTCGTGCTCCGCACAGCATCTCCGCGCTCTCCTCCGCCGTCATCTTCTTCGGCACCAACCGCTCCATAGGCGGTGGCTCGATCTCATCGAACATGAAATCCGTCCACTCGACGACCTCGTCCAACGTCTTGAGCCGCTCCTGCACCAGCGACGCAGCCAGCTTCAGGCGGGGTCGCATCTGCTCCGGACACGGCTCCGGCACCAGACCCGCCCGCTGCCAGAAGGGCAGCAGCCGCTCCACCAGCTCCTCCTCGGAGAGGTTTCGGATGTAGACGCCGTTCATCCAGTTTAGCTTCTCGTAGGAGAAGATGGCCGGGGACGTGTTGACCCGGAACAGGTCGAAGCGCTCGATCAACTCCTCGCGGCTGAAGACCTCCTGCTCCTCCCCCTCCCCCGGCGACCAACCGAGGAGCGCCAGAAAGTTGAACAAAGCCTCCGGCAGATAGCCCTGATCCCGAAACTCCGTGACGGACGTCGCGCCGTGCCGCTTCGACAGCTTCTTTCCATCCGGCCCGTTGACCAGGGGCACGTGACAATACGTCGGAGGGTCCCAGCCCATGGCCCGGTAGATGAGAACTCGCTTGGGCGTACTCGATATCCACTCATCGCCGCGGATCACGTGGCTAATCGCCATATGGTGATCGTCGACCACCACTGCCAGGTGATAGGTCGGAAACCCGTCCGACTTGAGCAGGATCTGGTCATCGATCAGTGCGTTGTCGAAAGCCACATCGCCGTAGATGGCGTCGCGGACAACTGTCTCACCCTCCAGCGGAACCTTGAGCCGGATCACGTGCGCTTCGTCCGGAGGGACGGGGACCGCCAGATCTCGGCAGTGGCGATCGTACATGACGTGCTCGCCCGCCGCTCGCTGACGCTCCCGCACCCGCGCCAGCCGCTCCGGCGTGCAGTTGCAGCGATAGGCCCACCCTCGCTCCACCAGCTCCTCGGCGACCTGGCGGTATCTATCCAGACGCTCGGACTGGACGTAGGGCCCCTTGCCCCCCCCAGTGCCGTACAGCGACGCGTCCCCTACCCCGGACCGCTCCAGCGCCTCCACGCTAGGCCCCTCGTCCCACGCCATGCCGAGCCAGCGCAGGCCGTCCATAATCACGGGAATCGTCTCGGGCTGATATCGCTCACGATCCGTATCCTCAATCCGCAAAATGAACTGGCCATTCTGATGTCTTGCGAAGAGCCAGTTGAACACCACGGTGCGGATGTTGCCAATATGCGGCTCCCCCGTCGGGCTGGGGGCAAAACGAACGCGGGTCGAAGCGGTCACCGGAACGGACATTCTCTCTCCTATTCCCCACTCCCTACTTCCGTCGCTCAAGTCGCTCCTGGATCTTCGCCCAGGTGCTGCGCAAGGGCACGGTGCGGTTGAAAACCAGACGCTCCTCGGTCGAGTCCGGATCGACACAGACGTAGCTCTTGCGGTAGAACTGGAACCGATCCCCCGGTTCCGCCTCTGCCAGGCTGGGCTCAGCTTTGGCCGTGGTCAGCTCCAGCGAATCCGGGTTTAGGTAGTCCGCAAAGGCCTTGTCGTCGGGAATGTCGCCCATATCGGCCTTGGTGAAGAGCCTGTCGTAGAGCCGCACGTCGACGTCAAGGGCGTGCTCAGCCGAGACCCAGTGGAGCGTGCGAACGTAACGCCCATCAGGCGCCACGCCGCCCTTCGTCTCCGGATCGTATCTGCAGCGCAGCTCGACAATCTCGCCGTCGTCTTTGATCACGTCCTCGCAGGTGATGAGATACGCCCGCTTGAGCCGCACCTCCCGGCCCGGTGCCAGGCGCTGGAACCTCTTCGGTGGGTCCTCTCGAAAGTCGCCCCGCTCGATGTAGATCACGCGGGAGAAAGGCACCTTCCGCTTGCCGGAATCCGGATCCTCCGGGTTGATGTCCACCTCAAAGACGTCGGTTCGATCCTCGGGGTAGTTCTCGATAACGACCTTGAGCGGCTCCATCACCGCCATCACCCGGGGCGCGCTCCTGTTCAGCTCGTCGCGGACGAAGTGCTCCAACATGTGCATATCGATCAGGCTATCGGCTTTTGCCACGCCGATCTCGTCAAGGAAAGCACGAATTGCGCCGGGCGGATAGCCCCGCCGCCGCATCCCCGAGATGGTGGGCATCCGTGGATCGTCCCAACCGTCGACGTATCCCTCCTCGACCAACTGCAGGAGAAAACGCTTGCTCATCACCGTATGGCTGAGATTGAGCCGCGCGAACTCAATCTGCCTAGGAGTGCCGTATACTCCCGGATGGCGGATCTCCAGCGCCTCCAGGAACCAATTGTAGAGCGGACGATGATCCTCGAACTCGAGAGAACAGAGTGAATGCGTGATCCCCTCAATCGAATCCGACTGTCCGTGCGTCCAATCGTAGGTAGGATAGATGCACCAGTCATCACCCTGCTTATAATGCGTCTTATACAGAATGCGGTACATGACCGGATCACGCATGTTCATATTGGGTGACGACATATCAATCTTCGCCCGAAGAACGCGCTCGCCCTCCTCATACTCGCCGGCGTGCATCCGCTCAAACAGATCCAGGTTTTCCAGCACCGAGCGGTTTCGGTATGGGCTTTCCCGACCCGGCGTGGTGAAGTCACCGCGGTACGCCGAAATCTGATCTGCACTCAAGTCATCTACGTAGGCCTTCCCTTTCTTGATCAGTTCTACCGCCCATTCATAGAGCTGGCCAAAGTAATCCGAGGCAAAGAACAAACGGTCGCCCCAATCGAAGCCGAGCCAACGGATGTCCCTCTCGATGGCCTCGACGTATTCCCATCTCTCCTTGGTGGGATCGGTGTCGTCCATCCGCAGGTTGCAGAGCCCACCGAAAGCCTCGGCCACGCCGAAGTTGATGGAGATCGCTTTCGCGTGTCCTATGTGTAGATAGCCATTCGGCTCTGGCGGGAAACGGGTGTGAACCCGCCCGTCGAACTTACCTTCTTCAATGTCCTGCTCGATAGTATCTCGAATAAAATCAGATCTCTTTTCGTCCGTCATACTTGAAACTCCTCCGTAGCTCCCATAGTACCGGCCTACTCTCCCTTCGTAGCTGGGCACTCTGTGCCCAGCTCGAAGAGCTGCTCGCCAAGCTGAGCGTAGCTCAGTCGAGTGCCGTTGCTCAGAACTCCAACTTCTGATGACGCATGACCACGTTTTCGGACAATCCGATACCAATCATAGTGGTCAAGAGAGCTGCCGGCCCGTAACTGATAAAGGGGAGTGGTAGACCCGCCACCGGCAGTAACCTCAAGTTCATCCCAATATTGACCACGGCCTGGAACAGAATCATCGCCAGAGTTCCGGTGGCAATCATCCGCCCAAAAGCGTCTGACGCGATCAAGACAACACGCAGCAAGCGATAGAAGAGGATCAGATAGAGCAAGAACAAAACTATCACACCCGCGAATCCCAGCTCCTCAGCGATGACGGCGAAGATGAAGTCCGTATGTCGCACCGGTAGATAGCGTAACTGACTCTGCGTACCCTGAGCGAACCCCTTGCCCCACATCCCGCCAGACCCAATGGCGATCGCGGCCTGCTGCAACTGGTATGCAACGTCGGGGTTGCTGCTGGGGTTGATAAATCCCCAAATTCGCTCCTGCATATATCCGAAATCTAGGGCTTCCATCACTTTCCAGATCGGGTACACAGCCCCCAGCCCTACCAAAGCGGTGGCAAAGATGTAGCGCACACCGAGATCGGATTCAAACACCATCGCCAGCCACATCGCGACCAGCACCGCAGCCGTTCCCATATCTGGCTGTCGAAAGACCAGAGCTGCCAGCACGAGCGTCATCGCAAAAGAGGCAAGATAATTGGCTAACCCAATCTCCTCGGACAACGCAGCAGCCAAGCTCGTCTTGGGCGCTCCAAAAAGCGGCGTGGAGGAGGAGCGACGCTTTCGCTGACGACTGAGCACAGCCCCCACTGAAAGCGCGAGAAGATTCATCGCCAGGAACGAGGGCTGGAACCGCACAAACCCTAGATCAAACCAACTGCGCACCTGACCGATTTCGCTCCGTCCAAAGAAAAGCACAAGCACCAGCAGAATCAAAGCCACCAGGTAGATCAGCCACCAGAAATCACCTAACCAGTGAAAATCTCGGGGAAATGACGCCAGTAGCACAACCAACCCAATCCCCACAGCTCCAAAGATCGCTTGCCGTCGCCATAGGTCGTGTAGGCGCGGATCGAGGCTCCCCAGGTTGGCGCTATAGATCATCACCACCCCAAAACCAGTCAACACCACGGCGGTGACGAATAGTACGTAGTCAAAGTGTCGCCAGACGCGCAGCTGATCACCTACCCTTCGAGTAATAGTCGTATCAGTTCAGTTTTATGAGCGACTGCTCTCAGCCTCCGTCCCCGGGGGCGGCCTATGCAACGAGACATCGCCTTTGAAACGGGTTTCTGCCTCAGATCGCCCCTGGGGACGGGGGCTCCGAGCTTGCTCACGAGACTGAAACATTACTAATAGTCATAACGGCTCGACTGAGTTTGCCAACGCCTTCAATCCTTGCCCTTGGAACGGCTTTTGCCCTCCGTCAGCGGTATGTCGGCGACGAGGCTTGATTCACGTTGGGAGTGGCGCCCACTACCACCATGTGTGACGGTTACCTGCACACTGTCAACGTCAACGTCGACATGACGGGAAATAACCATGATGATCTCATCCTTCAGTGTCTCCAGCAATGCTGGCGAGATACCGGCTCGATCTTGCGTTAGCACGAGGCGCAGGCGTTCCTTGGCCACCCTCCCGCTGGACGGCTTACGGCGCCCCAACAAGCGTTCAAGAAACCTCATCTTGATCAACTCCCCTCGTAGTAAAGGCGGCGTTACCGCCGAATTCAGTCCTTCTTCCTGCCTCTTGCCTCTTGCTTCCTGCCCGGACTGACAAAGCGCAAGAATCGTTCAAGCATACCCGGTTCCATCAGCGGCTGAAACGGAACGTCCTCTCCCAGCATCCGCCGAGCAATGTTGTGGAAGGCACGACCAGCCTGCGAAGAGTGACGTCTACTCCCGCTATCGCGCGACATAGCCAGGGGCTGACCTCGATTGGCAGCGATCAAGATGTCCTGATCCTCTGGTATGACACCAATCAACTCGATCGCCAGCAATTCGACGACATCGGCGATACTGAGCATCTCACCTCGCTCCACCATGTTCGGTTTGATCCGATTGACGACCAGCCGCGCCGGCCCTTTCTCCTCAGCTTCAATCAGGCCAATGACACGATCCGCATCGCGCGCGGCAGGAACCTCTGGGTTAGTGATGATCAACACCTCACTCGCTGGTGCCAGCGCATAGCGAAAGCCTCGCTCGATCCCGGCGGGCGAGTCGATCAAGATGAAATCGAAAGGATGGCGCTCATCACCCTCCTCTGCAAGCTCGCTGCAAATACGAACCATGTCCTCCACCTGGACCGCAGCCTTGTCACGGGTCTGTGCTGCGGGGAGCAGGAAGAGCTTCGAAAGGTGCTTATGCCGCACCAGCGCCTGTCGCAAGCGGCATCGCTCCTCAATCACATCCACCAGATCGTAGACAATCCGATTCTCAAGCCCTAGCATCACGTCCAGGTTCCGCAGGCCAACATCAGCGTCGACGACGACGACTCGCTGACCCCTCATAGCCAAGGCAACGCCCAGATTAGCGGCAAGGGTCGTCTTTCCCACCCCTCCCTTGCCGGACGTGACGGTCACCACTCTCGCCTCCCCTTGCGTTGCGCTCATCTGCCTCCTCTCCCCTGCCAAATTCATTCACCAGGCCATGGGACGACCACAATCTGCCCCTCACGGACCGACGCCTTTTCCGGCATAAGCTGGCTCGGCCGCTCCTCGGGCGAGCGCGCGATATGACTCCCAATGCGAAGCTGCATAGGAGCCAGATCAAGAGCACAGATAACGGCATCCTCGTCGCCAAGGGCCCCCGCGTGTACCAGCCCACGTACCCTTCCCCATACCACGATATCCCTCCCGGCCACGACCTCCGCGCCCGGATTCACGTCGCCAATGATCACGATATGGCCGGGATGCCGCAGCGTCTGACCAGAACGAAGCGTGCGACGGACCATAACCGCCTCGTCGCAAGACCCTTTGGCGCTCTCACGCCCGCGCGCCCAGGCGAGATCGCCCGTCGCCTCGTCGACCCCGCGCTCAGGATCACCGGCAGGGCCGAGATCGACCACCAAGCCCGATTCCCGAGCCGCCGCCCGTGTGACAGCGTTGCTGCTCACCAGCGCCCACATCTCGACGCCATGGCGCGCTACCATAGAGCGCACATCCTCGATTTGAGTATGGGTCAACGCTCGGTCCCCAACCTCAAGGGCGAGTCGGCCGCCGCGAAAAAAAGTGGGATTCTCGTCGAGATGAGCCTCTAACTTGTCCAGCACGTCACGCCAGTCACCGTCGCCGAGGGTAACCAGTAGCCCCTGACGAATGCCCTTAATGGTGATTCTATCGACTCTACCCACGTTCATGCGATCCCTGCTCCTGAACAACCGAGACGTATTATAGCATAGGACATGCAATCAAGAAAACGGAGTGGCGAAAGACGATGAGGGCCTGGGCGAACCCGCCGTTAGCGAAGCGGTGCGACCCAGGCACTCCAGCACTCACAGCCAAGAGAGAACACCCGTCGTCCATAATCTCTACGCTCTCAAGGGATGAGACTGCCGGCCCCCGTCACCCGGCATCAGCGCGAGACGTAGGGACTCCCCTCCACGTAGAATCGCCATGGGGCGCTTACGGCGCTCTCATCGCCGCGTACATTAACCCGTGGACTGGTAGACACCGCAGTGTCGGGGATCGGATCGCCCATCTCCAGGAACAGAGGAGACCCTGGCGCACATAGATCGGCGCCGTCATGGCTTCGATCGATGGCCAACGCCTCGCAAAGCCGCCCTGGCCCGCTGGTCAACGTCCGAAGGTCGCCCACCCCAACCCGATCACGATGCTCACGCATCAAATCCAGACCCTTCAGCGGCTCCAGAGCCCGAATCAACACCGCGGCCGGGAATCCCTCGCGCTCGGTCACGACGTTGAAACAATGGTACATCCCATAGATGAGATAGACGTAGACATACCCCGCCTGCTTGTACATCGAGGCGTTCCGCTCCGTAGGTCCTGGGCTGGCGTGCGAGGCCTCGTCATCCTCCCCGATGTAGGCCTCAGTCTCAACGATCTTCCCTGAAAGGACCACTTGGGCCGTAGGCCCATGTACCACGCGCACCACATACCTTCCCAGAAGATCCCGGGCCACGGTCAGCGTGTCGCGGGCGAAGAACTCTCTTGGTAAACGCATAGACATGCCCATGATCCTTGGGATGACGGCTATCCCCATCTACTCCTGAAACCGCGGATCTCGTTCCAGCGTCAGACGCAGCCCCTCGGGCAGACCGACCTGCGGCTCATAATTCAGCAACCGCCGCGCGGCCGTGACATCGGCGCACAGTCGAGCCACACCTCCGCTCTCGGCTGGGCTGTGGAGCACCTCCGTCTCCTCTCCCACCACGTCGGCCACCAAATAGGCCAGATCGTTGATCGCCGTCTCGCGACCGGTGCCCACGTTGATGATACGCCGGTCTACGTTGGAGGCGCTCGAGGCCGCTATCAGCGCCTCAACCACGTCATCGACGTAGACGAAGTCACGCGTCTGACCACCACCACCGAAGATAATCAGCGACCCACCCTGCTGAGCCTGTTGCAGAAAGCGCGGTACAACCGGAGGGTGAGACGGAGGCAACCTCTGACCGGGGCCATAGGCATTGAAGACACGTAGAATCACCGTCTCGAGTCCCCAGAGCGCGCCAATCGTGCGCACATAGTACTCGGCTGCCAGCTTGCTCACGGCGTAGGGCGACTGGGGATTGGGGCGATGGTCCTCTCGCACCGGCTGCTCAGCTTGCTCACCGTAGACCGCACCGGAAGACGTCAGCACCACACGGCGCACCCCCGCATCTCGCATAGCCTCCATCACACTGACCGTGCCCCCCACGTTGACCTCGTTGTACTGCCGCGGATAGAGAATCGACTCGCTCACCAGCACCCGCGCCGCCAGGTGATAGACACAGTCGACATCCTGAAGCAACGTCCAGAGCTTGGGACGATCAGTCACGTCGCCGCGGGTGAATAGGACATCGTCGTCGAGTTGATCCGGATTGCCAGCGCTCAGATCATCGATCACTCGCACGCGATGTCCATCGCGACACAACCGGTTGGAAAGCACGGCGCCAAGAAACCCGGCACCGCCAGTGACGAGAAAACGCATAGAACCTCCCTGGCATCAGTTCAGTCTGGTGAGCAGCCGCTCTCAGCCCTCGTCTCGAGGGCGGCCCATGCCCGAGAAAGTGTCACCTTGAAGACAACTTCCTGCCCCAAGACGACCCCGGGACGTGAGCTTGGCGTTCTCACGCACAGGACGAAGTGTTACCCTCCCTATTACCTATGGCTTGGCGTATTTTACCACAAGTTACTACCTTTGACATGACTCCTGGCCTGCGGTATACTCACTTCTCGACCATTGATGACTAGAGACTATCTTGTTGAGTTGCTGAAAATATACTGGTTCGCCCCACCGGTGGCACTGTGGCGTGCGATTGAGCTCAGGGCCGCGTCTGAACCCTGCCGGAGGTCAGAACGTCCGTTGCTCGACCTCGGCTGTGGCGATGGATTGATCGGACAGACCCTCTTTCGGAACCTGGGTGGGGTCGACGTTGGGCTCGACCCGTGGGCAGACCAGCTCCGTCAAGCGGCAGCATCGGACGACTACCACCACGTCGATCAAGCCAGTGGTCAAGCGCTGCCCTACCGCGACCGAAGCTTCGCCACCGTGTTCAGCAACTCGGTCCTGGAGCACATCGCCGACGTGCAGCCCGTGTTGCACGAGGTGCGGCGCGTCCTCAAACCTGAAGGACGTTTCATCTTTACCGTGCCGTCCGACGCTTTCCCGCGCATGCTCGACGGTTACGCAAGGCGTATGGCAGCGGGCGATCCAACGGGGGCCGAGGCGTACGCCACAAGCATCGATGATCGCCTCGCTCACCACCACTATCACACGCCCGAGGAGTGGCGGGAGTTACTATCCAAAGCCAACTTGACGCTGCTCAAGTCCAGGTACTATATGCCCGAACGGGTGGAACGCCTCTGGGACCGCTCGAACGCCCGCTATGGTGTCGGTCAGCAGAGATCGCTGTGGAACGTCCTGGCCTCACCGCGCCTCCGCCATCTGGGATATCAGCGGCTCCTGCGCCAGCTCGTTGTGAAACAACTCAGCAACCGCTGGCGGACCTACTACGACATGAACGTCCAGCCAGGCAACCAAGGCGGCGGTTTGCTTGTCATAGCTCAGCGGTAACCGCTCGCCGAGCGCGCTCATAAGGACCCATGATTGGCTCTACTGAAAAAAGGTGCTCTGAGCCCCGTCTCGGGGCGACTAGGCGGTGACCGCCCGCCGACCCGGGGACGGGCTCGCGAGCTTCTTTCAGGAGACCCATGATCGAGACCACGATCGGAGGAGGTCTGTGACCCCCGACGATGCAGACAATCTGCGTTGGATGAGGCAGCCAGGCCGACACCGCCAGCTTGGCCCCCTATCCGACGTCATAGCCTGAAGGAGATGCTAATATCGCCACCTTGAAGCCCGTCTTTTCTGTCGAACCCAGCGTCTGGGACCGTTTTGTCGCAGAGCGATCTGACGGTCACGTCTTGCAGACAAGCCCCTGGGGAGCCCTCAAGGCGCAATTTGGCTGGTCTGACACACGCCTGGGGCTGATGCGAGGGGATCAACTCATAGCTGGAGCACAGATCCTGTTTCGCCATCTCCCTGGTGGCATTGGGCGATTGGCGTACATCCCGAAAGGTCCGCTGGTCGATTGGTCCAACCGGAGAGAGTGTGAGCAACTCGTAGCAGCTCTTAGCCATGCCGCCCGCTCACAAGGGGTCCTGGCCGTCACCGTCGAGCCCAACCTGAAGGACGAATCGATCCAACGAGAGAGGCTACGCTCCCTTGGTTTCCGTCCCGCCCCCCTGAGCGCCATTCAGCCCCGGCGCACCCTCGTCGTCGACATCACGCCGGGCGAAGACGAGATCCTGATGACGATGAAATCGAAGACCCGCTACAACATCCGCCTGGCCGGCCGAAAGGGCGTCATCGTGCGGGAGGGCGGCGTAGACGACATCTCCACCTTCAACCACATGCTGAGCACCACGGCTGAACGGGCGGACTTCGGCATTCACCCGCCGGCCTACTATGAGAGCGCCTATCGGTTGTTCGCCCCTCGCGACTGGGCACGGCTCCTTTTGGCCGAGGTAGAAGGGGACGCCGTGGCCGGTTTGATGGCCTTTGCCCTCCCTCCCCGCTCCTGGTATTTTTACGGCGCCTCCGTCGATGCCCACCGCGACAAGATGCCCACCTACCTGCTACAGTGGGAGGCGATGCGCTGGGCGAAGTCCCGTGGCTGCGCGACCTACGACTTATGGGGCATTCCGGACGAAGATCGGAAGACGCTGGAGGATCAGTTTACCAAACGTAGCGACGGACTATGGGGCGTTTACCGCTTCAAGCGAGGCTTTGGTGGCGAACTGGTGCGCACCGTCGGAACGTGGGATCGCATCCAAGCCCCCCTGCGCTACCAACTCTATAAAGGGGCTCTCGCTCTCCGAGACCGTCTCAGGAGCGCCGAGTGATGAACCTGCAGACCAAGCAGCCGACCACACAGATGGCCTGGGACCGGGCTTTGCTCGACCTGCCTGCCTCGCACCTCCTCCAGAGCTGGGCCTGGGGTGCCTTCAAGTCACGCCACGGATGGAAGCCATCACGCCATCTCTGGATAGATTCACAGACAGACCAACCCAAGGCAGCTGCATCATTGCTCACCCGCCGCCTCAGCTACCTGCCAATTCGCGTGATGTACGTCCCCAAAGGCCCCCTCTTGGACTACGCCAATAGCGCCCTCCTCAATCGCATCCTCGATTGGCTGGAGACAACGGCGCGACGGAGGGGAGCCATCTTCATCAAGATCGACCCGGACGTGGAACCCGGGACATCCGAGGGCAAAGACGTTCTCGCCACCCTTCGCCGCCGTGGCTGGCGTCGCTCGGAGGAGGAGATTCAGTTCCGGAACACAATCCTACTCGACCTGAGGCCCAGCCTGGATGACCTCCTGATGGGTATGAAGTCAAAATGGCGCTACAACATACGACTGGCGAAACGCAAGGGCGTCACCGTCCGCCACGGCACCAACGATGACCTTCCGCTGCTCTACGACATGTATCGCGAGACGGCCAAGCGAGCTGGCTTCGTCATCCGTCCGGAGGCCTACTATCGAGATGCCTGGGGCTCCTTTATAGAGCAGGGACTGGCCCTGCCGCTGATCGCCGTGGTGGAGGAACAGCCGGTGGCCATGGTGATCGTCTATCGCTTCGGCAAGCGTGCCACCTACATGGTCGGCGCATCTCTCAGCATCCATCGCGACAAGATGCCCAACAACCTGCTCCAATGGGAGGCGATGCAGTGGGCTAAGGAGCGCGGCTGCACCGTCTACGATATGTGGGGCGCCCCAGACGAACTGGATCAGTCCGACCCTATGTGGGGGGTCTATCGGTTCAAGAAAGGCTTCGGGGGGCGGTTTGTGGAACACATCGGAGCCTGGGATTATCCTACATCGGGCGTGGGATACGGTTTCTACAGGGTGGTGATGCCGCGCGTCCTGGACGCCATGCGTTGGCTCCATTGGCGAACGTCGTGAGCCCCACCTCAATCCCCCCTCGTGCCCATCGTGCCTTTTATGACTGGAACGCTGATGTCCCATAACAAGCCCGTTGGAGGTCATCATGACCGCAGCTAGAGCCTGGCAGCTGGCGACCCAGGCCGTACACGCCGGAAAACCGCCTTCACACGCCGACTTCACACCCACAGTCGCGCCAATCCACCAGTCGGTGACGTACCACTACCCATCCATGGACGCCCTGGATCAGGTCTTCGCCGGAGATCGAGAAGGATACGTCTACGCGCGCCACGGCAACCCGACAGTCACCGCTTTCGAGGACGCCGTGGCCGCGCTGGAGGAAGGCGAGGCCGCTCTCGCCTTCGCCTCCGGCATGGCCGCTATCCACGCCAGTCTATTGGCGGTAGGAGCACGTAGCGGCTCAACCGTCGTCGCAGCCCAGGATCTCTACGGCACCACGCGCAGCCTGCTGACCCAGTTGATGAAGAGCCAGGGCGTCACCGCTCGCTTCGTGGACGCGAACGACCTACACGCCGTGGAGACACTCTGCAGAGACCTCAATCCGGCGGCCCTCCTGGTGGAGACCATCTCCAACCCACTGCTGAAAGTGGCCAACCTACCTGCTCTTGCTGACACAGCCCATCGCTGCGGCGCCGCTCTCCTGGTGGATAGCACCTTTGCCACACCGATCCTCGTCCGGCCCCTGGCCCTGGGCGCCGATCTGGTGATCCACAGTGCCACCAAGTATCTGGCCGGACACGGCGATGTCCTCGGCGGGGTGGTCGTTACCTCCGAAAGACTACGGGCAGACATACTAGAAGTGCTCAAGGTTACCGGCGGCAACCTCGGTCCCCAAGACGCCTGGCTCGCACTGCGAGGCATGCGCACCCTCGCCCTTCGGATGGGACAGCATTGTGATAACGCTATGAGCGTAGCTCGCTGGCTGGAGCATCATCCCCGCGTGACGGGAGTCCACTACCCCGGCCTTCCATCCCATCCCCAGCACGCGCTGGCGAAGTCCCTCTTCGGGGAACGTAGATACGGCGGCATGGTCTCGTTCGAGATCGCCGGGGCAGGCCAACCCGAGGTCTTCCGCTTCTTCGAAGCGCTCAACCTCTGCGTGCCTGGCACAACCCTCGGCGACGTCCACAGCCTGTTGCTCTATCCCGCCCATGCTTCTCACCGGGCGCTGAGCCCCAAAGAACGAGCTCGCATCGGAATCGGCGCGGGCCTGGTGCGCATGTCCGTGGGCATTGAAGCCGTGGAGGATCTAATAGAAGACCTTCAACAAGCCCTTGCCACACTGCCGTAGCCAGATCCATCCTTCCCCTTGCCCTATGAACCGCCCAGCCAAATCACCAGGGTAGCAAGCTTCCACATCAGGGATCTCACCGCGATTTGACGCCTGGTGCCTGCTGATCTATACTGAGTTCGTTGCCCAATCGACCCGGTGACAGGCCCCGAATCCAAGCTGTACGAAACGGCACGTCACAACCGGACAAAGATGCCTGGGACAGATGGCGCCTATGTGCACCGGCCGCTTGATTGAGCCGCAGCTTTGGAACAATCCCTATGTTTTCGGAGGTGACGACGTGACAATCTCTGTCTTACTGGCTGACGACCATGGCGTTGTTCGGGAAGGATTGCGAGCATACCTCGATGCTGAGCCCGGCATCGCAGTCATCGGAGAAGCTGGCAACGGACGTGACGCTGTGGAACAGATCGCAGCGCTTCAGCCTGATGTGGCCGTCCTGGATATCGGCATGCCTGAGCTCAACGGAATTGAGGCCACCAAGAAGGTCATTGACCTGCAAGCATCTACACGCGTTGTCATTCTCTCAATGCACGCGACAAACGAGCACGTCTTTCGCGCGTTGAAAGCCGGAGCAAGTGGCTTCGTGGCGAAAGAGTCAGCGGGCAAGGAGCTGGTCAGCGCCCTGCGCACCGTCACCGCCGGCCACCGCTACCTGAGCCAGAGAATCTCCGACCAGCTAGTTGATGACTATGTAGAACGGCGCGAGACCGCAGAGACCGAATCTCCCGTGGGAGGACTCAGCGAGCGCGAGCAGCAGATACTGAAGCAACTCGTCGACGGGAGGACGACCAGCGAGATTTCCAAATCCCTCTCCCTCTCCACCACGACCGTCAATACCTATCGCAGCCGCCTCATGAAGAAGCTGAATATCAGCGACATGCCCACGTTGGTCAAATTCGCCATCCGCCATGGACTGACAGATTTGGAATAGGAAGGCGGAACCATCCCCGATCATCCAACAAACGCCACATAGCCTATCTAACCTACGCCACAAGAAGAATCAAACCT
>CAYQZG010000003.1:0-34641 GCA_964421785.1 uncultured Anaerolineales bacterium | reverse complement strand
AACCTACGCCACAAGAAGAATCAAACCTGCGCCACAAGAAGAATCAAACCTACGCCACAAAAGTATCTAACGTTTACTACATACAAGCAGGAGTGTCTGTGCTATAATAGTATCGTGAGAGCGCTCCGCCTCCGTTACTGACGGTCTTATCAGATGAGGCGGATGTGATGTACGGGCGATCTGCCTGGAGACACTTGCCGAGCAAGGACCTCCGGCAACTCGCCTGGGGCGAGGGCTCCAAGCAACTCGCCCCATCATACTTACCGAGGGAGGTTCCTGATGGACACCCCCGTTCAGGACAACCCGTCGCTCCTGCTGATCGAGGAAAACAGCGTGATCCTCGACTCGCTGCGCGACTGGCTGGTCATGATGTTTCCGGATGTCCGATTGATCGAGAGCAACGATCACAGCAACGGCATCTTCCTGAACCGATCCAAATCCCCGGACGTCGTACTAATGGACATCTCCAACCTTGGAAGAAGTGGCGTCGAAAGCGTACGCACGATGAAGGCCGCACAACCTGCTGCAGCGGTCTTCGCCCTGGTATCTCTAGATCATGAGTCCTATCGCCGAGCCGTTGTGAGGGCCGGGGCGGAGGCGTGTGCATGCATCTGGAAGCTCCGCACGGATCTGCTGCCGCAGCTGAAGGAGCATCTCCAATAAAGAGCATCCGCCTTGAGCGCAGCGGCGGAAAAGGTAAGCGCCTAGGCGGCCTCCGCCCGGCATCCGCCTTAAGTGCAGCGGCGGAAAAGGTAAGCGAAGGAAGCACAGCGGCTGAAGCGGCATCCGCCTCCCGCGAACGAAACCGAAAACCCTAATCTATCGACCACCCGCGTTGTATCCCCTTCCCATCCCTCGATAGGTGAAACCGAGACCCCGTATACGCTCGGGATCGTAGATGTTACGCCCGTCGAGCAACACCGGATCGCGCATCAACTCCTTGACTCGATCCATATTCAACTGCTTGAATTCGTTCCACTCGGCGACCAGCAGTAACGCGTCGGCACCTTCGGCCGCCTGATACGGATCCTCGCAGTAAGCAACGGCATTCCCCAGGATGCGCTCCGCATTCTCCATGGCCACCGGGTCATAGGCCCGAATCTCGGCACCCTCGTACCGCAGCAGGTTGATGATCTCCACCGACGGGGCGTCCCGCATATCGTCGGTGTTCGGCTTGAAGGAGAGCCCCAGGATCCCGATCGTCTTGCCTCGCAATCCGCCCAATACGTCACGGAGCTTGGTCACGAACCTTTTCCGTTGGTCGTAGTTAATCTCCATCACCGCCCGCAACATCTGAGGATGTGTGCCGTGCGTAGCCGCCATATGGGCCAACGCTTTGACATCCTTGGGGAAGCACGACCCGCCCCAGCCGATCCCGGCCCCCAAGAAATTAGGGCTTATCCGATGATCGGTACCCATACCTCGCGCCACTTCCTTCACGTCAGCGCCCAGCACTTCGCAGATGTTCGCTATCTCGTTGATGAAAGAGATCTTGGTGGCCAGAAAGGCGTTGGAGGCATACTTGATCATCTCGGCTGTGCGCAGATCGGTGATAATGATCTCGGCGTGCAACGGGTAGTAGAGCTCGGCCACCCGCTCGGCAGCCTCACGGTCCGTCGACCCCAGCACAACGCGATCAGGATTCATCCAGTCATAGACCGCAGATCCCTCACGCAGGAACTCCGGGTTGGAGACGACTGAAAAGGGAATCGCAGTATCTGGCGTGTGTTGATGTACGATGTCGGCCACCCAGTCGCCGGTACCTATCGGTACCGTCGACTTGTTGATGATGATCAGCGGCTGGTGGACGCACCCTGCGACATCTTCGGCGGCGGCCTCAACAGAGGCCAGATCGGCCTCGCCGCTGTCGCCCGACGGGGTGCCCACAGCGATGAAGACGAACGCCGCATCCTCCATCGCCTCATCGTACGACGTCGTGAAGTGCAGTCGACCGGCCTCATTGTTGCGCCGCACGATCTCCTCCAGGCCGGGCTCATAAATGGGCAGAATGCCCCTCTTCAGATTGTCCGACTTCTTCTTGTTCCGATTCAGACAGACCACGTGATTACCCAGATCGGCCAAGCAGGCTCCTGTGACCAGCCCTACGTAGCCGACGCCGATGACACAGATCTCTCTCATAAGACTTCCCTCCCTATCCCGCTAAGGGGCCCAATCAGTGACTCGGCCCGTCCAGAGCAAATAGCATTGGCTCTACCGAAAAAAGGCTCCCACGGTGCCTGGCACTTGGCGAAGCCGCCGTTGAAGTGCCAGGCACCTAATGCTAACGCACCTCGACGACCTTCTTTCAGGAGCCCCAGTATACGGGCAAATCGTCCCCAGGACGGGGCTCAGAGCACCTTTTTGCACGTAAGCCAACGTCCCAGCCCAGCCCCGCTGGGCCACGTTCCAACGTTCTAATCCAAACGACGATTCAAGTTCCGCACTGCAAACCCGGTGACCAGGGTGCCCACGACGAGCATTGCCACCGCATGGGGCCACAGCGCGCTCAGCCCGGCGCCCCTGAGCATCACACTGCGCATAATGGTCAGGTAGTGACGCAGGGGAACGGCTCGGGCGATCACCCGCAGCCCCGCAGGCAGGTTCTTGACCGGCACCAGAAAGCCGGAGAATGCCATATCGACCATCGCCAGCACGAAGACCATCAAAATCGCCTGCTGTTGCGTATGGGCTATTCCGGAGATGAAGATACCATAACCGATCTCGGCAAAGACAAAAACCAGCGTCAATCCAAGCAGAAGCCAGGGAGAACCTCGCAAGGGGACCCCAAACCCCCAGACGGCCACTCCCAGCATCGAAAGGAAGTTGACCATCCCCATGATCAACGCCGGTAAGGCCTTACCGATCACCAACTCCAGCCGGGTCAGGGGCATCACGATGAGCTGTTCAAGCGTGCCTAACTCGCGCTCCCGCGCCAGACCTATCGAAGCCACCGTCAGGGTCACCTGGTAGACGATGAAGCCCACCTGCGCCGGCACCGTAAAGAGCTTCACGTTGAACGTCGGGTTGAAGCGCACCGTGGTGCGCAGGTCGACGAGAGACACCGAACTGCCTCCCGAGCCCAGAGCCTCATCGCTGACAAATTCGGTCAAGGCCTCGCGGGCAGCGCCGAGAGCAATGTCCGCTATGAGGTCATTGCTGCCATCGACGACAATCTGTATCGAGGCCGTGTCCACAGGACGCGTGAGCGCCCTGGAGAAGCCCTCGGGGACGACCACCGCCAGGATCACATCCCCCTGATCCAGGAGACGACCAGCCTCCTCCACGGTCACCAGTACACTGTGGATCTCTAGCTCCCCCACGTTACTCAGAGCCTCCACCGCGCGGCGACTGGCACTGGATTGATCACGATCCACAATACAGATATCCAGTCCAATGATATCCGAGGTGGTGGCTCGAGCGAGCAGTACCAGCTGGATGACGGGCAGGGTGACGATGAAGGCCGTCAACAGTGAATCGCGGCCCAGCTGTATGAGCTCTTTGCGGATCAGGTTACGGATACGCAGCAGCACGACGATCCATCCCCTTCCCTTCTCCCTGTAGGCGCAGTCCGTTCGTAGTTAGGCACGGAGCTATGCGGAGTGCCGTCCGGCGCGCGTGAGGCGTCTAGGACGAGCAGGGCGAGATCGCCCGCCAACGTTCCAACGTTCAAACTTTCCAACGTGCCAGCGTGCCAACGCACCAGCAATGGCTGCCCCGTCATGCCAGCTTCTTCTCGAACAACAACAGGCTGATGACTTGACAGACGAAGCCAATCCCCAGCAGCGCCGCGGCGGGCGCCTTCAGAGCTGCAAGCCCCAGGCCCTTGAGGAACAAGCCGCGCGAGATGCTGATGAAATGAGTCGATGGCAGAGCATAGGCGATGGCTCGCGCAATCGGCTCCTCAGCGACCGGGCGAAGCAGACCGGCGAGAAAGAAACTCGGCACAAAGAAGATCATCAAGATGAGAAACATCGCCGTCTGCTGGTTGCGCACAAGGCTGGCCACCACCAGACTGATACCCGTGCTGGCAATCATGTAGGCAGCGGTGAGCAAGAGGAAGTCGGGCAAGGAGCCTCGGAAAGGTACCTGAAACCAGAGGGTGGCTACCAGCAAAGCCAGGACGCCGCTGGCAACCCCACCCAGCTCATAGGCCAACAGCTTGCCGATCAAGTACTCGACGCCGCGCACCGGCGTGACGATCAGGCTTTCGAAGGAGCCCATCTCCTTCTCCCGGGTCAGCGCCAGGGCAAACGCCAAGGCGGGCATACAGAGAATGATCGCCATCAGCCCGGGTACCATGCCGATCAATGACTTAAGCGCCTCGTTGTACCAAGCGCGCTCCTTGATCGCAACAGCATCGACAGCGACCAATGACTCGGCGCCCAGACCGGCTCTGGATCGCGCCATGCGCGCCACGAAGGCGTGCACGCGGCTCTCCAGAAGCGCCAGAGACTGGCTGCCGCCGATCGCATCCACCCCGTCGACAACACACTGGATCTGGGCCGGCTCGCCGCGCAAGGCTGTTCTGGCGAAGCCCCGCGGGATCGTCAGCACAATGTCGGCTTCCCCCCGGGTGAAGACCCGCTCCACGTCCCGCGCTTCCTCCAGCCGGCTGACCACCACAAAGTCGCCGTCAGCCGTAACGCGCGAGATGAGGTCTCGAGAGAGCGTTGTCCGATCGAGATCCCGCACAGCCAGATTGACTCGGCCGACGTCAAGGGCGAAGACGTACGATAGGGTCACCAGCAAGAATCCGGGAGCCACCGTGACGAGGAATAGAAGCCGAAGGTCGCGCGTGACGTGGCAGAGCTCCTTGCGAGCGACGACCAGCAGCCGGCGAATGGACATGGTCGGAGGAAGATGGCGGCTAGGGATGAGAGCCGGCGATGGCAACGAACGGTTGATGATCGACATCGATCGGCGCACAGCCCACCGACCGTTCAGTTAGCGCAGTCGACGTTGCCACTCTTCCTTCAACTCCAGCGAGTCGAGATCTCCGTCCGCCCTCAAGAACTCCATGAGCAGGCGATTGAACTTGTTCTTCTCCTCCAGCATAGGGAAGTGACCGGCGCCGTTCAAGAACAAGACACGAGCATTGTACGCGAACGCTCGCAACCACTCGGGACGCGGTGCCTGGATCAATGGATCCTCCTCACCATGGACGAGAAGGACTGGCACATAGGAGGGCAGAAACGTCCCGCGAAGGTCGTCCTCCATCGCCGAGCGCACGCTGGTCGCGATGGCCTCGATATCCGCCTTGCGGGCCTCACGCACCACCTCGGGGAAGCTCGCGCGTCGCGCAATCAACCGTGCCAGGGCATCTCCATTGCCCGAGAAGTCTGTGAACGAGCGGTCAATGGAAGCCCCCAACAGAGGAACGCTCACGCCCATCACCCGCTCAACCCGATCCGGCGACCGGGCAGCGAAGTGAAGCGCGACCAGGCCTCCCAGCGAGTGTCCAACCAGTGAAACACGCTGGATGCCCATCTCATCTAGGAATGCCCGCAACAAGTCAATGTACGCAGCAACGCTGTATTCACGATATCTATCCGAGTCCCCAAAGCCCCACAAGTCAAAGGCATAAGTGCGCTGAGTGATTGAAAGCTCCTCCATGGCTGGCACCCAGTAACGCCACGATCCCAGCCAGCCGTGAAGGAAGACCAAAGGCCCTACGCCACGCCCTATGGCCTCATAGTGAACAAGCCCTTTATTCAGAACAACAGCACTCATAGCTTAGTCAGATCTTTCTCTTCCCTCTTGCTTCCTGCCTCTTGCCTCTTCCAGAATGCCTCTTACCTGATTAACCAGCTGATCCGGCGCAAAGGGTTTCACAATGTAATCCAGCGCCCCGGAATCCAGCCCCTCCTCAATCTCCTTCTCCTGTCCCTTGGCCGAGAGAAACACAACCGGAATATCAGTTGTCGCTGGGTCCTTCTTCAGTTGACGACAGGCCTCATAGCCCGACATCCGGGGCATCCGCACGTCGAGAATAATGAGATCGGGCTTCTCCACCGGAGCTTCCTCAACAGCTTCCAGACCGTCTTGAGCCAGCACAACCTCAAAATCGGCCAGGCCAAGCGTAAAACCGATCAACTCTCGAATATCTCGCTCATCCTCAGCAACGAGGATCTTCGCCATGCCACTTCACCTCTCATCAAATCACGTCGCGTTTTCAATCTGCTCCACCAACTCCTCGATCGAGAAGGGTTTCTCTATGAAGCGCTCGGCGCCCAAAGCGAGCACCTTCTGCCGTTTGGCGTCGTTTATGATCTCGCTCCCCGTCATCACGATCACAGGTACGTCACCAAGCTCCGAATCAGCTTTGAGCTGCTCCAAGACCGCATATCCATCCAGGTCTGGCAGCTTCACGTCCAGCAGAACCAAAGATGGCTTCACCTTGCGAGCTACAGCCAAGACATCCCTCCCGCGAGTAACTGCCTCAACTGCAAAGTCGTTGGCCCGCAAGACCCGATCCAACAGAGAGACAGTATCCCGATCATCGTCCACGACCAATACTGTGCTGCCGTTCGCCTTAAGAGCCCTCTTGGCTGAAGCAAGCAGCTTCTCCTCATCGATCGGCTTGGCAATGTAATCAACCGCGCCCAACCGCAAACCTTCTTGTCGATCAGATACCACCGAGACGATGATCACCGGTATATCCCGCGTCCTTCGATCCGACTTCAAGGTCTCGAGTAGCTCAAATCCATTCACGTCGGGCAACATGACATCCAGCGTAACCAAATCCGGTTGCTCTTGCCTGGCCAGCGCGAGTGCTTCGTCCCCTCGCTGGGCGATCAGAACCTCACGACCATTCCCTGAAAGATGGAACTGAATCAGATTGGCTATGTCCAGGTCATCCTCGACAACCAAGAACGTCTGCGATCCCCTCTCCGGCGTTATCAGACCGCTCGCCTCCTTGGTAGGCAGGGTGAAAGTGAAACTGCTCCCCTCGCCAAGCTCACTTTCCACCCAGATCTCCCCGCCATGCATCTCCACCAGGGACTTGACGATGGAGAGCCCCAATCCGGTGCCCGATGTTCCTTGCACTTCTGGGCTGTCGGCGCGGAAGAATCGATCAAAGATCCTCTCCTTATTCTCTGGCGAGATGCCAATGCCGGTGTCCCGCACCGTGACGTGAACGTTCCCGTCCTTCGCCTCACCCGATACGACCACCTCGCCCCCACTCGGCGTATACTGGCAGGCGTTCCCCACCAGGTTGGAGAGAATCTGGAACACACGATCAGGATCCGCGTGCACCATCGGAAGACCAGGCGGCAGCTGTGACGTCAGAAGAACACCTCTTTCGTTGCCACGCGTCTCCAGGGACGCAACAACTCGGGCCACCGACTCCTGCAGATCCATCTCCTTCGGCGTCAGCTCCAGTCGACCGCTTTCGATCCGTGAGATGTCCAGCAAGTCATCGACCAACATCGTCAACCGGTCGACGTTGCTTCGCACAATCGAGAGGAACCTCTCCTGCTCGCCAGCCAGCGGGCCGACGGACCCCATCAGAAGCAGGTCCGTGTAGCCCTTGATCGACGTCATTGGCGTGCGCAACTCGTGCGAAACCATCGACACGAACTCCGTCTTGGCGCGATCGGCCTCCACCTCTGCCGTCACGTCGCGGAACACCGATACTGTGCCCAGGAATTTCGGAACTGGGCTACGCAGCCCCATCAGCACCGGTGCCAGGTGCACGCTTACGACCCGTTCCTCAATGTCCAATTGTGCAGCAAGGTAGTCACCCCTGACATAGGATTCGGGGCGCTCCTCCCATTCAGCGACCGTCTCCATCCAATCCTGCGCCTGGCTGCCATACAAACCAAGCATCTCCCGAGTCGTACGTCCCATCGCCTTCTCACGCGGTAGATCGAGGATGCGCTCTGCAGCTGCATTGAAGAGTATTACCTCACCATCATCATCTGTCACCATCACGCCGTCCGCGACGCCCTCTAGGACGGCCTGACTCTTGGTCGATTCAATCTGCTGTTCCTTGAGCATATTGCCCAAGCGCTCCGCCTGCTCTCGGATCACCGTGTAAAGCTCAGCATTGTTGATCGACTGAGCAATCTGGACGGCAGCGGTCTTCACCAGACGCAGGTGATCCTCGCGGAAGTACCCGATGGAACGATCCAGCAGAAGTATCGCCCCCAGCACCTGATCGCTGATCACAAGGGGCACCGCTAACGCCGAGCGAAACGCCCCTTTCTCATCTTGCTTCTCTACCCAGCGATCATCTTGCTGCAGATCTGGCACCATGGCCATCGTGCGCCGCCCGATCACCCATCCTGCCAAGCCCTCGTCCTTGGAGAAACGCGTAGGCCTCCCCCCCGGCCGCAGGTCGACCCCCTCACCAATCGCTGCCCGCATGATCAGCTTGCGCGACTCCGAATCAACCAGCAACGTCGCCGCCCGATCGGCCCCCACAGCATCCAAGATCGAGGCCATCGCCTTGTTCAAGACGTGGTCTAGATCCAGACTCGCCGACAATTGAGACGTGACGCGATAGAGCGCTTCTACCCGATCGCGCTCTTCTGCCAGCTCCTCCATCGCTGCGGCCAGCTCCTCCGTGCGCTCCTCGACCCGCTGCTCCAGCTCCTGCGAGAAACTGCGTACCTCCTCGAAGAGCCGGGCGTTATCAACCGCCACGGCAACCTGATCAGCCAACGCCGAGAGCATCGCCACCTCAGCTGTCGAGAAATCATCCGGGTCCCGTCGGCCCACAAAGAGAACCCCCACCACTTGACCACCAACCGTGAGAGGCGCCAAGGCCGCTGTCCTCATAGTAATCTCGGAGGCCAGCAGAAGCTCTCTTCCGGAGTGGCGTTTACTCCCGGAGTGGCTTTCGCTCCCGTCTGCTCCCATCCCCCCCGCTCCCAATCCCGGAGCGCGCTTGCCTCCTGCCTCAACGGTCAACGGGAGACCGGTCTCCGCGACCTCACCGACGAGCCCCTCCCCTGGGAGGAAGGACAGCGATGCACCCTCCTCGAATGGGCACCCATGCACCGCCCGGAGCGCGTAGCGCTCTTCCTGCGCATCAAGAAGGAAGATACTCTGATGATCGCACGGCAACAACCGCGGTGCTGTCTTCACCACCTCTTCTAGAACCTCGTCCAACGCCAACTTGGCCGTGGCAGACTGACTGATCTCATTGAAAAGAGACAGAACGCCGGCGCGACGCTGAAGCACCTCAACCATCCGAGCATTCTCAATCGCCACAGCCGCCTGAGCTGCAAAGACTTCCACCGCTTCGAGCGTACTCCGATCTGGAATCAGACCATCACGCGGCTGATCCAGCGACACGAAACCCTCCACATCATTCCCCGTGCCGATGATGGGCACAACCAGCATATCCCTTGGGTGCCAACGACCAGGCTCGCGGGCGAAGCCATTGTCTCGAAGGCTCGCGCCCTCCTCATCTGCATAGATATCAAGCTCACCAAACCACGCTGGACGCCGCTCAGCCGGAATATAGAAACTCTGGCTGATGCGAAATCTGTCTACCATCACTCTCTCGATAAGGGACCAAGGCTGACGGACCTCTCGAATGCGCTCAAACACAGGGATTGGAATGCCAGCAGCGGCCACGCGATGCTGCAAAGGCGGTTCGCCTTCCATCACACTGATCAGCACCAGATCGAATCCCACAGTCTCCTGAATCCCGTAGGCAACTTCCTCAAGGATGTCCTCAAGAGGACGGTCAGACCGCAGCGCCTTCGCCACCTCAAGCACCGACGCAAGCTGTTCAGCACGCTCACGCAGCAGTTCGCCGCGCTCCAGCTGGTCTTGATACCGCCTCGCGTTGCCGATAGCTATGGCAACCTGGTCGGCCAGGCCCTCGATAAACCGAATCAACTGCTGATCAAAAGCCCCCTCTTCTTCGCTCTCCAAGACAATCAAACCGGTCAGGATCTGCGCGTAGAAGATTGGAACCACCATCATAGCTTCTGCATCGGAAGCAAACCATGGCGCCCCCTCCGCTCTTGAGGCTACGCCTGAGATGCTCAACGATTGCTCCGTGCGCAACGCCTTCCCCAAGGCAGGATGTGCTCCAGGCTCTTGCAGGGCGTCACGGATGCCACTTGCTTCACGCTCTGTATAGCCGGCGGCAACTCTCAGATCAAACCTGCTGTCTTCTGCTTCCCGAACGAGAATCGCTACATAGGATGCGCCGCTCAGACGCGTGGACGCTTCCGACACCACATCCAGGACCCTCTGCAGATCCAATGTGGTGTTGATCTCCCGGCTGATACGCCTCAGGGCGCTAAATGCTGCAGCTAGCCGTCGGCTGCTCTTCGGCTCATTCATGCGATGCCGCTCACCTCGTTCCCCCGCCGCTGACCGCCCCTGCTCTCTAATCCCAATGACAATCTGAAACAGCTACTTCCCTTCAATCAACCTGCGACGACCTTCCTGCCTCTTGCCCACTTGCCACTTGCCCACTTGCACACTTGCCCACTTGCACACTTGCCTACGTGCACAGACGGGCATTCTGCCCATTATCCCGCCTGGTCCGTGCGCACCGCCTGACGGCGCGCATCGGCAGCCGCCTCGGTGATCTCGCGAATGTCGGCGAAGGGCCCGTCGTCAGCAGTGATGACGCCAGCGGCAAGCGTCATGAGATCCGCCCTCGTCTCTCCGCCGTCCTCATCCTCAACAATGAGATATCCTTGCTCTCGCGCCTGCCAATCGTAGTGAGTGCCCACTCTCGCGTCGAAGCGCTCCTTCACCTCCCTGGCCAGGCGGCGAGCCCTTCCTTTCTTAGTCACAATAATGAATTCATCGCTGCCCACGTGACCGATGAAATCGTTCAGCGTCCCCCGACGATCCACCGCTTGGCTCAAGACCATTGCCGTGAACCGCAGGACCTCCTCACTGGCCACAAAACCATAGGCTTCGCTAAACACATCGATTCCTGTGACCCCGACATAGACAATGGCCCAGTCGTCACTCCGCATCAAACGCCGCAAGCGCTCCTCAATGAGCTGACCGCTCGGGAGACCGGTCGTGGGATTCGTGAGACTCTCATACATCGAGCGCGCCATTGCATTTCGCACACGAAGGTTGAGCTCCTCTACGTCGAACGGCTTGGTGATATAGTCATCAGCGCCCAACTCGAGGCCCCGAATCTTGTCAGACCGTTCATCCTTCTGGGTCAAGAAGATGATGGGAATGTGACTGGTGCGCAGGCTGTTCCTCAACTGTCGACAGACATCGTAACCGTCCATATCCGGCAACATGATGTCCAGAACAATCACGTTTGGCAGCTGATGACGACACATCTCCAGCGCATCCTCGCCACGCCGCGCCACGGCCACATCGTAGTCCTCTGACTCGAAGTAGATACGCAGCATATTTGAGATGTCGGCATCATCTTCGACAACTAGAATCCTACCTTGAGACATATCCCCTCCTCGTGGTCAGCCCAGAAGCTCCCTCATCCCTTCGACCAAGAAAAAGCCCGCGAAGACAGCTACTTCTTGCCTCCTGCCTCTTGCACACTTGCCACTTGCACACTTGCCACTTGCACACTTGCCCACTTGCTTCCTGCCTACGCATCGCAACCATCTCCAGACGCGCCCCTGGCTGACAATCGAAACCCATGCTTGCGAGAGAGTTGCGTGATCTCGCGCACCTTCTCTGTGTGAACCTTCTGACCCAACGAGAAACTCTCGTACCGGCCCTCCAATGCCAGGACGATCACCTCCGCCATACACGCGTAAGCCTGGCCTGGGGGCAGGCCGAAATCGAAGCCAAAATCGACAGACCCGGGAACATCCACAACCCCACCACTGACAACCGACACGTCTTCCCGCTCCCGTCTCACCGCTTCGTCCACATCCGGCGGAAGCGCCACATCGCAGACAATTGCGTTCTTCTTGAGATGACGCGAATGAAGGACAGGTCGAGAAGCGCTGGTGGCGCTCAACACCACATCAGCCTCTACGACATCGCCGACATCCATCGACACCCGTACCCTTGCCGCACCCGCAGCCTCAGCTTGCGCTCGCGCTTGGCTGAGACGAATCTCACGCCGCCCGACCAGAATCAACCTTCTCACCATCGGGGCAAGCATCTCCACGGACGCCAGGCCAATGCTTCCCGAAGCACCGACGACGGCAGCCGTAGCCCTCTCCATCGCCACCCCTCGCCTCTCTGAGACTTGTCTCAACACCCTAACCGCCAAACCTGCAGTGAGGCTGTTTCCCGTTGTAACGGGCATATTCAGTCGCTGGGCAATCGTCACCCCCCCGTCGCCCACCACAGAGGCATAAGCCCCAAGTCCAAGGATACGTGCCCCCTGTCGCTGGGCCAATCGCCCTGTCTCCACAATCTTGTCGTACACAGTCTGGGGAGGTAGCTGAAGCATCTGATTGGCTGTGAGAGGACAAGCCACCAACCAACCCTCAGCCCTCCTCCCGCTCGCTTGTCCACTCGCTTGCCAATTCGCTTGCGAACGTATACCCACCACGTGAGAAAGAAGGAGCGGCGGCCATCGGCGAGCCAGCAAATGAATCAACGCCGTAGGCAGAACCTGCGCCAAGAACGGGTACCTCCGGGCCACGTCCTGCTTAGGATCAAGAGGATGGACGACAAAAGCAAAATTCTCCATGGAACAGCCCTGTCTCAACGCTCCTTAACTCGCCGTGGATACCAGCGCTGGTGAGAGTCAATCCCTCTAATCGCGAAATGATCGCTATCCTCATAGGTGATCGTACGGTCGATAACCCTCCTCTCGCCCGACGCTAGCAAGACGACGTCGGACTCGATGGCTCGGGCCGGGTAGACCACCATCCCAGAGCCAATGAAGCAGTTGTGTCCCACGCAGCCTCCGAGAACGGGCATCCCGGTCTCCTCCAACTCGCCTCGGTTCATCGCCTTGATGGGCTTGTTCGGCATCAGATTGAAATCCGTGAACGTGCTCCCAGCGCCAATAAATGTGTTGCGACCAATGCTACAGAATTGCAGACAGGTGTTTTGTGCCACCATCGAGTTCGCCATCATCACGCTCATAAAGAGTGCCGCCCGAAAGGGCAAGAAACATCGATCGGACACCACACTCAACATCACCTGTCCTCCCGTTCCGATGTCCACATTGTCCCCGATGTAGGAAACGTCGATCACGGCTCCCGGACCGATGCTGACGTTGTCCCCGATGTAGGTTGGTCCGCGGATCGTGACCGAAGGATCGATGCTGCAGTCACGACCGATGTGCACCACCTCTGAGCACTCCAGAACCTGTCGCCGCTCCAGCATCGCCCGCCAGAGTATCCTCAGATTCCTACCGACACGCTGCTCAATATCCCAGTCTAGACGCGCCCCTTCAGCATAGACGCCGAAGATGATATTGGCCGTCACAGTATGCACCCAATGCTCGATAGAGCAGAAAGCCTTGGTGGGCACGTGGTAGACCAAATCCCCCAAAGCGTTCGACATATGTGTCGGGACGTGATAGTATCCCATCTCCCGGGACTCAGTATCTATAACCAGATGACGCACGTTCGACTCAACACCGTGCGGAAAATACCACAGATCCGCAACATAGACATCCCCCTTCCGGCGAATGCCCCGCTGCAGGGGTAGGGCGTGCTTGGTGATCGCCGGATCATCGAGTGAGAAGGCAACCTGACACGCTTTCCCCAAAGCTCGAGCGCGGCGGATGAACTCACTCAAGAAGGGTTCGTCAAAGAATAGATTGTCTCGGAACGCGATGGTCTCGACGCGGCTGGAATCAATGTCAGCCAGCGAGTCAACCTCGCGGACCTCAGTAACGTACTCAGGTGCCAGGACTCTATCGATGACATCACCCTGATGAATGTACAACTTCTTGTTCAACAGGCGAAGATCACGGGCTGGTTCATTGAAGGGGAAGATATCACTGCGGTCCCTAAGGATGATCTTCCGCATAGCTCGCCCTTAATCCCCAGGCGAAACGCTGTCCACCAGAGGGCGCTTGCCAATAAGAATGGTGCACGTCGGATCCCCGGCAGCAATACAATCACTCTCCTCAATGAAGAAACTCGCTCCGCCGCTGAGCCAGTAGAGCCCCTCCTCAAGAAGACCGATGATCAAATCGCAGCACGGGGCGTCAGTATGTCGACCCCAGCATACACCGCAACGCTCGGTGATCCACCTGAAATACTGCTCGTCCTCCTCCAACCGCACGATCTGATCCGAGAAGCGATCAAATATCTGGGCCAGCACCCCGAACCCAACCCGAAGCCTCGTTCGCAGAGGAAGGATCCGAAACAGCAGATCCGCAATCCCCAGCACCGGGCGTAGATCTTCCACACCTATCCTGAAGCAGGCCTTACCAACCCGTCTCGCCAACCGTCGACCGGTACGGGGTCCGTACAGCTCCTCGATTGCCCGCTGAATTCGCCCTAGTTCATTGAAGGAAAACTCGGCGGCGAAATTGTTGGGAGGATAATGCCCGAGGCGTTCCTGCCTAGGGATGGACGCCATCCCCCTGACCAAGCTCAAAATAGCACGCAAGCTCTCGTCGCCTGCGACCTCTTCCAACGCCAAGAAGATGATTCGCCCCATCTTGTTGGCGAAGAAATAGGACGCCCCTGTGATTGACCCCTCCGCTCGAAGGGGATCGCCAGATCCCCGTGATGAGTCATTCGACATCGCGAACCCGCCGGTGATTGAGGAACTGCCCAAGCACCCGGTAGAAACGCTCTGGCTCGTCCAGCATCGGGAAATGACCGGAACCATCAAAATGGCATAACTCGGCGTTAGGCACCCTGCGAGCTAAGACTTTGCCCTGGTCGGGATCGACAATTCGATCCTTCTGTCCATAGATGCCCAAGGTCGGCATCCGAATCTCACCCAATCGAGGGCTCAAGTCGGTTTCATAGAGAGACGCGATACTCAAGTGAAAGGACTCCAATGTAGTACGCGAGAAATCACGCTCGAACATCCTATACCACGTCTTCCAGTCCCGGGCCAGAAGCGGGGAAAAAACCCTTACACCAAGAGGCAGAGCACCGGGCAAACGATAGGCTAGGCTGGCCCAGAAACGTCGAGCCGCCAGCCGCAGGAACAGAGCCAGCCCCTCACCTTGGACAGGCGACCCCACCACCGCCACCCGACGAACCCGATTGGGGTGCTCCAGGGCCAGCCCAAGCGACACCGTACCTCCCATTGAGTGACCCAGAAACGACGCACGCCAGATACCCAGGCGCTCCATGAACTGGTCCACCATCTCGATGTAGTCTCGAACCGCATAGCCTACATCCTGCTTCCCCGAATCACCAAATCCCCAGAAATCAAGTGCATAGGCCCTGTGTGTACGCGCCAGGGACTCCATAGTCCCTCGCCAGTGATCCCAGGACTCCAGCCAACCGTGCAACAGAATCACAGGGTGGCCGCGGCCATAGGCCTCGTAGTGCACTATGCCTCGGTCGGTGACCATCGAACTCATAGATACCAGCTCTTACCGGCGCCCCCGCTTTCCTGGCCTTCCTGTTCAGCAGCAAGAATGTCGAGCAGCAAACCCAAATCACATGTTCTCTGCCAGGAAAGCCCGTCCGAGCACTCGCTCCCCATCTTCTCTGCTCCAGGATAGCCTTTCCACCCGTGGAAGGCATCAGCAGGTCAGACCTCATGATACATCAAGCCACCTGTGGTGTCAGTTGCAGTTACGTTAAAGCGAGGTTAAAGCCCTTGCAACGAACAACGGTCGAACCTGCCATAGCACAGCCCGACCGCTGAGGGACACTCGCCGACGCAACAACCCACCGAGAACAGGCAACAGGTCGGCAGTAAGCGAAGCGACGTCACCTTATCCCGGCAACTCAGGTTACCCCTGACCGGCCCTCCTAGTACTCCTCCTCCATCACCTCCAAGACCAGGTAGAGGAGCTCAAGCAACGTCTGCTTGACACTCTCCCGCTCAGTCGCCACACAGGGCACCATCTTGATCGACTCCGGTATGCGAAGCGCAATACGTAGATCCTCAGGTGACCAGGCATCCTCCAGATCCTGCTTGTTGGCAGCCACGATGTATGGCACCGCAGCATAGGAACGGAAAGCAGCTAGAATGTCGCGAGCCTCTCGGAAAGTCTCCGGGCGCACGCTATCGAGAAGGACGACAAATCCCAGCATACCCTCGGATAGAACTTCCCACATGAAATCGAACCGGCGCTGACCGGGAGTACCGAACAAATAGAGCACCAGTTCCTGGTCTACAGTGATGCGCCCAAAGTCCATCGCCACCGTCGTCTCATCCTTGATACGTTCTTCAGCGCTTGTTATCTTCCTCTCGGTGGCAACGACGTCAATCTCGCTGATCGTCTGAATGAACTGGGTCTTGCCCGATGAAAAAGGTCCGGTCACCACGATCTTGACAGTCTGCATACCTAGAGCTCCCGGATGCGGTCAATCAGCCTCATAATGACATTCCGCTTGACAT
Source organism: uncultured Anaerolineales bacterium (assembly GCA_964421785.1). Lineage (GTDB taxonomy): Bacteria > Chloroflexota > Anaerolineae > B4-G1 > B4-G1 > SKLM01. The sequence goes on along the minus strand of CAYQZG010000003.1, from coordinate 18,222 downwards.
CCGGACGCTGTTTCTTTGCAGAGACTCGCCTGGAAACCTTAGCACGCTCAGGCTCCTTCACTTCGGGCTCCACGATCTCCACAAGCCCTGCCTGTAGCAGACCATACACGATCTTCCGGATCTGAAAGCCGCTCATATTGTTGTACTGCGCGATCTGTTGAATCGTATTGCGGGGATTGATGAAAGATATCACACGCCATTCCTGGACGTTAAGATTGATATCTCGCAGGCTGGTTTGCGGCCGGTCGGCGAATTTCAGTGAGACGTGGAGGTCTGGCAACTCCTCCTGCAGTCGTTCCCACTCCTCCAGCCGCCGCGTGCCCTGCATAATCACGTTTTCCAAGTCAACGCGCACGGTAATGATGCCATTGATCTGCGGCTCTCCCGACTCGAAGTGGAACGCTCCCTCGCTCCATCTGAAGAGAGGATAAACCTTGTCCAGAACGTGAGCTTGCATACTCTTAAGAATGTCCTGCTGACTCACGTAGCCCGCATTGATCAACAACAAGCCCAGCTCCTTGTCGCTTCTCGCACCGGCACGGCTCTTGATTGTGTTGGCTTGCTCGTCCGTGATCATACCACTCTGTCGAAGCGCAGAGATCAACTGACGGCCTGCCTCACCCAGAATGGCATAGATGAGCTTCCCCCCTCTGAAGGACAGATGAGCTTGCTCGCCATCACGACTAATTCTGAGCGTCCCTGTCTTCCTCGCCAGGTTGATCAGGTTGAGCAACTGGACAATACTGAAATCGCGTAGGTTCCCTTTAAGTGCCATGTATGCCTCCCAGCAAGAGGAAAGCGTTCTGACCAAGAACTACGAAGCCAAGAGATTATACACTCTCAAATCAGACAAGTCAAACAGACAAAAATCATCTTGCACGTGAACTTGAGCTGGCATGTCAATCGGATAGAACGCCCAGGGGATTCCGGTTGACCCCTACATCACGTCCACAGACGATCCCTCAGACGTCTTGCTCACTTCAATGCGCACAGGAAAAGCGTCCTTCAACGCGCTTATGTGAGTGACCACCAGCACGAGTGCAAAATCATCCTGGACAACGTTTATCGCTTCCACCAGCCGCTGCCGACCCCGTGCGTCCTGCGTTCCAAAGCCCTCGTCCATCACCAGCGTCTGAAGTTGGGCCCCTGCTCGCCGCGCCAGGAGCTTCGATAGCGCGACACGAATGGCGAAGTTGACGCGAAATTGCTCACCACCGCTGTAGTTCTCATACGGCCGCGTACCCAGCTCATCCGAGATCTTGATCTCCAGTGCCTCTCGCACCTCTCCAGCTTTCGTCTGGCGCTGCGTATCAAAACGCACGTGCATACGCCCGTCGGTCATCCGCGAGAGCAAACGATTTGCCTCCGCCTCGATCTCCGGCACCGCCGCCTCTATGATCATCGCCGGCACCCCTCGCACGCCGAAGGCCGTCCGCAGATCATCGTAGATAGCCTCTTTCTGCGACAGGTTCTCTCTCCGCTCCAGCTTATCCGCCCGCTGTTGCTCCAGGGCTTCACAAGCTGCAAGACGCTGCTGCGCAGCTCCCAGCTCCTGGCGGGCCTCTGCCTCCTTCGCCCGCATCTGCTGCAGCTTCTCCTCCACCACATCGGCATCCTTTAGCTTCTCTCGCAAGGCCTCACGCTCGCCCGCTAGCACATCCCGACGCTCACGAGCAGTTGCAAGCTCTGCCTGCCATCGCTGCTCGGCCTCCGCCAATCTCTCAAGACCTGCCCGCTCTTCCTCCATTCTCTCCTGCAAGGTCTCCAGTTGCGCCTTCCGCTCGGCAAAGATCTGTCTCTCAGAGACCGCCTCGCGCGCCTCCTCGTGGGCCTCAGAGTCATAACCCAGTTGCTCCGCCTCCTCCAACACATGCTCCAACTGAGCCTGGCTCTCCAGGGCGTAGTCCTCCTCGACCAGCCGTTCCTCCAGCGCCGTCAGTCTAGCTCGCGTCTCCTCTAGCTCGTCGGCAGCCTGCCGCCCCTGCTCGACGCGCTCATTGAGCGCTGCCGCTTGACGCTGCAATGGCGACAACTCTCGGAGTTTCCGGTCGCTCTGCACAACCTGTTCCTCCAGCGCCGATGCCCGCTCGTCCAGTTCCTCTATCATCACCTGATTCGCACGGTAGGCATCACCCTTGGCCGTTCCCTCACGTTTGATCTGACCCAGCAACTCAAGCCGGTGCTCATGCGTCAAGGGCTGCTCGCAGAGCGGACACTGGGCATCCGCCTTCCTTAGCAGTTCAATCCTCTCCTTCAAGGCTTCCATCTCCTGCCGCAGCCCCTCGTTCCGCGCACGAAGACCCGCTTGCTTCTCTGCGAACGCTGCCAGATCATCCTTTGCTGCATCACGGCTCTCCAATAGCCGCCTCAAATGCTCCAATTGTGCCTGCACGTCATCCAACTCTTCCAGAAGCTCCTCACTGGGCAAACGCCCCTTGAGCTCATCGACACGCTGCAACAGTACATCGCGCCTTGCCTCCAGCTGATGTCGAGCCTCCGAGATCTTGGATGCCAATGCCCGACGGCGCTCATCCAATTCAACCGATTGCTTCAGCCTCTCCCCCAGCCTCTGCTCTCGATCGATCGCCTCCTGATAGGCTCGGTAGCCAGCCTCGATCTCCTCCCGCTGTGCCAGCAGCTGCTCGTACTCCGCCAACCGTTGTTCCCGACCGGCGCGCTCTTCGGCAAGGCCCACCAACTCCCCCTCCGCCTGCTCGATTCGCCCGTCCTGATCAGCAAGCTGGATATCAAGGTGTCGTCGCTCGGTCCGCGCTGCCTCAATCTGCTGGTAGGCCCTCTGCGCCCCCTCAAGCGCCTCACTCAACTCATCCACAGCTGCCTGCGCCGAGTCAAGCTGCGCCTGATACTCGGAACGGCGTTCCAACTCAGCATCGATCTCCTCCAGCCGTAGTTTGATCGCCGCCACCTCGGTCTCGATCCCTCTCAGGCGCTGCTTGGCGCGGTCCTCGTAGGCAGCCCAGCGGTCAAGGCCCAGGATATCCCCCAGCACTCGCTTCCGCTCCGATGCGGTCTTGACCGTAAACTCATCGGCGTGCCCCTGGCGCAGAAAAGCGGAGTTGAGGAACGTGCCGTGGTCGAGCCGCAGCACGTCCTCTATCTTCCGCTGCGTAGCCCGGACACCACCCTCAACGAGCGTGCGCCATCGGTCGTCATTCTGAACCTGAAAGTCGAGCAGCGTGCGGCTCCGCTTGCCCGATTCGCGCCGCCGCATCACGCGATAGAGATCGTCTCCGAGCTCGAAGGTGAACTCGACCCGCATACTGTCCTCACCCAGGTGGATCAAGTCATCATCACCGCGAGCCCCCAGGCGCGAATGGCCCCACAACGCCCAGGTGATAGCGTCGAGCAGCGCCGATTTACCGGCACCGTTCTCCCCAGCCAGGCACGCCACGTGAATGCCGGCGAAGTCCAACACCGCCTGGCGATAGCACATGAAGTTCGTCAGTGACAGCTTTCGAGGAATCACGTCAAGGGTTTGATCGTGGGTTGAGCTGATGAACGTCGGACACACGAGGCCCGTGTAGCACCAGCGTGAGGTGTACGCTGCTCACTAGTTACTCCGTTCCTTCCGCTCCGCCACCCGGGCCAGGATCTCCTCGGCGCTCCGCTGAGCCGCCCGACCTGCACCACCCAGCATCTGCGCCAACTCCTGCACCCGCCCATCGCCCTCCAGCGGCCTGACGCGCGCCACAGTGCGCTCACCCTCGTCGGTTCGTTCAATCTGTTTTTCGACGCGCAGATGCTGATCTCCGAAGCTGGCCAACTGCGGCAGGTGTGTGACACACAGCACCTGATGCTGCAAGCTCGCCGAGTCTGTCCCCGTCGCCAATCCCCAGAGCTTCTCGCCGACCGTGGCACCGACACGCCCGCCGATGCCCTGGTCGATCTCGTCGAAAACGAGCGTCGGGGTCTCATCGACACGTGAGAGCACTGTCTTGAGGGCCAGCATGAGACGCGACGTCTCACCTCCGGAGGCGACCCTCACCATCGGCTTGAGCCGCTCCCCTGGGTTCGCCGAGACGAGGAACTCGACCCGGTCAATCCCTGATCTATCAAAAGCCACTCGCTGAGCGCCATCATCGTCTAGAGCAGCCATGCTCTCCACACCTGAACTCGAGACTCGAAACGCCAATCCCGACGCTGAATCAGGCAGCCGAACCCCTTCAGGATCGGGGCGCCGGTCAAACATCACGCCAAAGCGCGCCCCTTCCATGTTGAGATCGGCCAGTTCGCGCTCCACGCGCCGCGCCAACTCCTCAGCCGCCTCACGCCGACGCTCCGAAAGCTCCAAGGCGCGCGAGCTCAACGCAGCCAACAAGGTCTCTTCCTCCGCCTCCAGCTCTTGGATGCGCTCATCGCTGTGCGTGATCGTGTCCAACTCGCGTTTGGCTTCCTCAGCGTAGGCCAAAACGTCCTCGACCGTCTCGCCGTACTTGCGCTCCAATCGCCGGATCAAGGCCAGGCGCTCCTCCACCTCCTGAAGACGCCGGGGACTATACTCAATCTCCGCCTGATAGGCACGCAACTGCCTCGCCAGTTCCTCCAGTTGGAAGCTGATGCCTTCTCCATCCTTCAGAAGAGGTTCCAAAGAGGGATCTAACCGGGCCGCTTCGGCCAAAGAGCGCAGGGCTGTCCCCAAAAGATCCGTGGCGGAGGGAGTCTGGCGCTCCCCCTCTTCAAGCGCGGAGGTCACATCGTGCGTCAGTTCAGTCAGTCGTTCAGCGTTAGCCAGACGCGGCCTCTCTTCGCGAAGTCGTTCCTCCTCCCCCAATTCGAGCGCAGCCGAGGCGATCTCATCAATCTGGAACTTGAGAAGGTCCGCACGGTGCGCCAGCTCTCGCTCGCCGCGCCTCAGGTCCTTCAGCTCCCCGCGTACTGCCTCCACCTGGCGCACGGTCTCCGTCACCGCCTCTCGCGACGGCCTCAGCTCCGCGTACCGATCCAAAAGCCTGAGGTGCTCAGTCACCCGAAGCAGTGAAAGATGCTCGCTCTGGCCGTGGATATCGACCAACCCCTCCGCCACCTCGCGAAGAAGCGTCAGCGTGACCGTGCGACCATTCACCCGACAGATGTTTCGCCTGTTAAGGCGCACCTCACGTCCAAGGAGCAGCAAGTCGGCAGCATCCCCCTCGAGCCCCTCCCGCTTCAGCACCGCATCAATTCTGGCCCGCTGATCGGGTGCCAGGCGGAACACTGCCTCCACCAGGCTGCGCTCAGCCCCGGTGCGCACGACTGTGCTATCGGCCCACTCACCCAGCACCAACTCCACAGCGTCGACGATGATCGACTTGCCGGCCCCGGTCTCACCGGTCAACACAATGAGACCTGGGCTAAACCGCAGGTCAAGGGCGTCAATGATGGCAAAGTCCCGAATGCGCAGCTCTAGCAGCAACCCAGCCTCCTACAACCGTTTTCCGGTGCGCAAGCGAGCATAAGCTGCGCCCATCGCCGTCAGCAGATAGACGCCAATCCACAAAAATCGCACGAGTCCACCAACCAGGGAGGCCAGCAGGCCTGGAACGCCTGCCACGAGACCCAAGAACAAAAGAAGCGACAACAGCAACGTCGGCAGCGTGCCGACGAAGATGCTCCCGCACACAACCAGCCACGTGTATTCGCCCCGTCTGCGACCGATGGCCCACCGTGCTGCCTCAGCGATACCCCCGCCGACGACAGGGCCGAGAAAGATCGTATACCAGCCCAGTTGGGGAATAAGCCAGCCTGCTGCCAGTGAGAGCGGCAGCGCCACGATAGCGGCGATCAAGTAGTAGCTCGACCTGAAATCGGCGTAGAAAGCTCGCTGTTGTGCATTGACGCACTCGCGACAACGATAACCGACCGGCGTTCGCACTGCACACCGTATGCAGATCGGCTTCCCACACTTGTTGCAGCGCAACCGTGTCTCGACCTTAGGATGATTCGCACAATACAGAGTTTCGTCCATGATGTCAGAACCTTAACCCATCACCTGCTTTTCGTTCCTTGGCACCAGTCGCTTGACCAACGTCTTGTAGAAATAGGTCTGCTCCCGCACCCGCGCAAAACGTGCAACGTAGGGACTGGCCTCCACGCTCACAACATCCCGGTTCTCCAGCTCCGCTTCCGGTTGCCCATCCACCATGAGGACTGCCGGACGACGTCCGACAACCGTGATACGTACTGTGACACCCTCGGCCAGCACAATCGGTCGCTCCATACTGAGGTGGGGCGCAACCGGCACCAAGAGGATGTTGCGCAACTCCGGCGGAAGGATCGGCCCCCCGGCCGCCAGTGCGTAGGCCGTGCTCCCCGTTGGCGTAGCAACGATCAATCCATCGGCCACGTAAGTCGCTAACTCACCACCGTCCACATCTGCGCGCAGATGAACGGCACGACCTCGAGCACCGCGACCGACGACCACATCGTTGAGCGCCTCAGCCTCCCTCTTGTCGCCCCCTCCCCAACTCCTCACCCGGAGCATCATTCGCTCCTCGACCCAATAGTCCCCGGTGAGCGCACAGGACAACACCTCTCTCCACTCGCTCGTCTCCGACTCGCTGAGGAACCCCACCCGGCCCAGGTTGATCCCCAATATCAACGCGCGATGTGGTGCCGCCAGTCGAGCTGCTTGGAGAATCGAACCATCTCCACCCAGCGTGACGAGAAGATCTATCTCCGACAAACAGAGGGCGTCAGAGGCACCGTCGATCGCACAGACGGCTACCTGATCCATACGCTTCTCGGTCCACGCCTCTATCTCCTTTGCCAGGGAGCTCGCCTGAGGGATACGGGCGTTGTAAAGAATGCCGACCCTACCTAGACCCAAGATCACCTCTCAACTCCAAAGCCGACGCCAGTGCACTAGAAAGGCGTGATCAGGACAGATCGAACCCCTCTAATTGCTCCTCCATAGCTTCAACATGACTACCTGACCAGTAGACCCGTCCGCAATCAGGACAGCGGCGGAACGTGACGTGAGTCTTCAGCACATACCGAGGCACACGATCGACCACGTCCTCAGCGTTGACGTCCTCCAGCACGACGTTACAGATGGAGCACCGCGAGAAAGAGGAATCAACCGGCGGGCCAAGAGCATCGTGGACCTCCTGTACTTGCTCCTCCAACTGCTGGGACTGAATGAACAAGGTCTCCAACCCGCGTCGATCCGAGAGCTGTTGATCGCGGGTGAGCAGGACGCGCCCCTCAACCCGAGCACGACGAGCTAGTTCGTGATCCGTCGCATCATTCTCATAGGCGGTGTCGTAGCCGATCAATCGCAACCACTTGGCCAGCCGCCCCAGCATACAGTCGGCAAGCAGCCTCGGAGGTCGATCAGTCATCATACTTGGCAAAGCCTTAAAGTTTGGTAAGATAAGTGGTTGGTGAATCGGATGGAAATCCTCCGATAGCCAGATTGGGGCACTGGTCAAGAATGACTTCTTCTGCTCTATGGCTCAAGGAAATGGGTCACCGAACGTATGAATTGGTTCGTGGTCGCAGCCCTATCCTACCTGCCAATCACGATCAACGCAGCCTCCATTCTACCTTAAGGTGACGAATATGACAATCGAAGCCTGGTTGCCCGGCCTCGTGGGTTATCTCATCCCTGTAGGACTCTTCCTCCTAGCCTGGGGAGGGATGGAGCCATCACGGGCGCGTCAGTCAACCACAGTAGGTGCACTGGCATTGGCCGTGGGTACCTTGGGATACTTCACCGTCGGTTTCATCGCCATCTCCGCCGGTGCCCCCTTCTTCCCCCCTTGGGCAGCCTTGCTAATCGGCATCGTCGCCGGCCTTCTCTTGCCGCTAGGGGTGTTCCTGGTGGAACAGGTGTTGCGCCTTCCTGATGCCACAGCGACAATCGCCCTGGGTATCACAGCAGGTATCTGGGGGCTGCTGGCCGTTGCCGTTTTTGCCGACGGTCGATCCGGTCAAGGTTGGAACGGCGTAGGCTTGACGGAATACCACACCGTTCCCGGCCAGGGAGTGACAGGTTTCCTACCGGCAAAGGGATTCATCGCTGACGGCCGAGGTCAGTTGATCGCCCAGCTGGCCGGCCTGGGCGCTATCGCCATCCCAGCCTGGTTGATCAGTTGGCTGACGTTCTTCGCCTTCAGCCTGCCCTATCGCCGCGTTGGCCCGAAAAACAAGCGGCGAGGAATCCGATGGCTGGCGCCCTTGAAAGAGGACCTGACGTCGCAGCAAGAGGCTGAGGCTGAACCTGCTTTCTTCATTGGGATTTGCTCCTCCCCCCCACTGGGGGGGACAAGAGGGGGGGTGTGGAAGGAGTGGCGTCTACTCCCGTTGACGAGGCCTGAAAGACATGATGTACGCTTACTATGCGCAACAGGCGACATCGCCCGCGGACTCTATGCGAGTCACGTGAACGCCTACCAACTCTGTTTGGAACGAGAATCATGTGGAGGACCAATTGACTAAGCCTGACATCGTCTTGATCGTGCTTGATACCCTGCGGGCGGACCGTATGTCTTGCTACGGCTATGAACGCGAGACAACGCCCTTCGTCGACGCCTTCGCCGAAGATGCGACCCTATTTGAGCGGGCAATCGTACCAGGCCAGTGGACCATCCCCTCGCACGCTTCGCTCTTCACCGGCGAGTATCCTACGACGCACATGACCACCCAGATCTACGATACCCTTGGGGAAGACATGGTGACCCTGGCCGAGTTGCTGCGCGAGGACGGCTATAGGACCGTCGGCTTCTGCAACAACCCGCTGCTCGGCGTTGTCGATAACGAGCTCGACCGTGGCTTCGACGAATTCTATAACTACGGGGGTGCCGTCCCAAACTATCCGGACCTCACACAGTCGCGCCAAGCTGATCCCCCAGCCATCCTCGGTCGCCTCATGGAGCAATACACCCGCCTGGCGCGACGGATCATCGCACCGTTCCAGAACCAATTCGCCCACAACAGTCTGCTTCTGCGCATCGCGATGCACCCGCTAATCGTCCCGCTGTGGCAGGAGAGCGTCAACTTCAAGGGAAACACCAAGCGCTCGTTACGTGACGTCGTGGGCTATCTGCGCGCCCAGCGGAAACATGAGAGTCAACACCCTCTCTTCACCTTCATCAATCTGATGGAAACGCATCTCCCCTATCGCCCCCCAGCCCGCTTTATCCAGAAGTTCGCACCGTACTACGAGGACGATGGCGAAGCTCAGAGCTTCATGCGCGGCTACAATCGGGAGCACTATCGCTGGATGATCCCGCTCACCGAACCTCTCGGCAAGCTGGAAGACCGCATCCTCAACGACCTCTATGACGCTGAGGTGGCCTACCAGGATCGATTGCTGCGCCGCCTGCTGAAGGATCTCAACAAGCCGAGAGTGCGTGACAATACGATGGTGATCATCACCTCGGACCATGGAGAAGGGCTGAACAATCACGACTTTGTGGGACACTCGCTGGTCGCCTACGACGACCTGGTCCGCGTCCCGCTTATAACGCGCTATCCCCGACACTATCCGGCAGGCAAGCGCATCTCGTCCTTCGTCTCCACCCGCCGAGTCTTCCACTCGATACTGGAGGCCGCAGAGATTGAGCCCAAACAAGACACCACATGTCGCGCTCTGAGGGACGTCGAGGCATTGACCCTAACCCATACACTCAACGGCTCTGCTCCACAAGAAGCGACGGTATTCGCCGAGGCGTACACCCCCGACACCCTATTGGCTCTGATGGAGAATGAGAGCCCGGCCGCGATCGATGTCTTCCGCTGCCGGTCAATGCGGCGGGCCGCCTGCGAGGGGCGACACAAGCTGATCACCGTAGGAGATGAACCGGACGAACTGTTCGACGTGATCGACGATCCAGGGGAGACCAACAACCTGCTTGCCGAGCATCCCGGCAGGGTTTCACAGCTTCATAGCGCTTTGAACAGCTTTGTGAGGGATGCTGAAGCCCGACGACCGGCCAACTGGGAGTCGGCGCGCCAGGTGAGCTTGGACGACGAAGAGGTCTCGGAACGACTTCGGGCGCTTGGCTACATCGAGTGAAACGGGCGGCCCTCAGCCCTCCTCATCCCCCCGCCCCGTTTGTAGTGCGGCTCGGAGCGAAGCGGAGTGCCGCCCTACACTGAAACCCGCCGTCCAGCATGGACTCGTTCCATCGATCGCCTGATGTGCTGGACCTCGTCGCGAATCTGTGCCTGGACGGACGCAGCCACCGGATAGAAGCGCAGTAGAAGTTGTCCAAGTCGGGTCTCAGATCCGATAGAGAGAAGCAGAACGCTCTGCCCGTCGTTGTCCTCCTCGATCTCAAACCTTCCCCACACACCTATCCATGAGGGCCGACATAACCAGAACCAGAACGCGGTCTCATGTACCTCAGTCAATTCAAACAGCAGCTCTAGCCTCAAGAAGAAGAACCTCTCTCGCGTCCTGAAACGGGCCCCAACCTCGCCAAAGCCGCCCATCTCGAACTCAAAGCCTTCGTGAGTATCAAACGTGTACCGCTCCGGATGCTCCTCGAGAGACAGAAACCAATCCCGAGCCGCCCCCACGGGGACGTCGACCTCGGCCTGAGCGCTCAGAATCGCTGCGCGCATCCTTGCTGCCTTTCCTTTCCTGTTGCCATTTTCAGCCGCTTCCCTCGCACCCGCGGAGCGCCGTCGTCCCGACGGCAGCCCCCCACAGACCAAGACCGCACCCGCCTCAGCCAGCGCGCGCCCAACGCCCTCGGCCAGAGACGCCTCATCCACCGTCGGCGACGATCCCCCAACGACGGCGATCAAGGGCCCCATCACGCCCGGCCTCCCACGAGCGCAAACGACTCCAGCGTTGTGTATTCGGCGCCACTGGGTTTCAGTTCACTGCGAATCAACTCAAAGCGGTCGGCGGTGAACGTCTCCAACGCTCCCACGCGGGTACCGGTGATAGCCTCGCCGATCTGCCTTCCTCCCTCTCGGGACACACCGCGCCGCACTCGCCCCAGCGTGAGATGAGGCGTGAAGCTATGTCGTTCCGGCTTGTAGCCTAGAAAGGTCATCGCTTCCTCAATAGCCTCATACAGGACCTTCAGACGTCCCGTCGGCTCAGTCAAGCCGACCCAGAGCACGCGGGGACGGCTTGGGCTCGGGAAGCAGCCTAACCCCTCGGCTGTGAGCGTAGAGGTTGGCGCGTTTCGGGCCACCACCATCAGCGCCTCCTGGATGGTAGGGATCTTGTCCCTTGGCGTGTCGCCCAGAAACTTGAGCGTCAGGTGAACGCCCTCCGGCCGCACCCAACGCACGCTACGATGTGGCACCTTGCCCTGCAGCCGATACTGGACGTCGGCCAGCCGCTTCAGCAGCGACTCAGAAAGTGGAATAGCGATAAAGAGCCTCAGCTTCTCCATGGGATTTGCTCCTCCCCCCCACTGGGGGGGACAATAGGGGGGTGAGGATGATGGGTGATCCTTTCTAATTCCCCGCCCCTTCAGTCAGGATCGGCGCCCTTCCCAGAAGGCCTGTCGATTCAGCGCCACGACCTTCGGCGGCACACGCCGCTCGATCACCGACAGCCATATGTCGGGATCCACGTCCAGGCGGGTCGAAAGCGCCCCGAGAACGACCGTGTTGGTCATGCGGGTGTTGCCAAGATCCTCCGCGATAGCCAGTGCATCGATCAGGGTGACGTCCTCGGTCTGGGCACGCACGGCCTGCAAGATCTCCTCGTCCGGCGGGTAGATGGCGTCGCCCACAGTGACGGTCATCGGGGCGATACGCTGTCGATTGATCAGCACGGTTCCCTGGCGTCGAAGCCATGTCGCCCACCGTGCGCTCTCCAGCATCTCCAGCGCGATAAGAAAGTCGACGGTGCCCTTCTCCGCCGTGGGTGCACCGACATCCTTGCCCCAGCGCACGTGGCTCTCCACCACACCGCCGCGCTGCGAGAAGCCGTGTATCTCCGATTTCTTCGCCTGATATCCTGCAGCCAGCCCCACGCTGGCCGCGATGTCAGAAGCGGTCAAGATGCCCTGCCCGCCTACACCCACGAAAAGGAAATTGGTGATGGTCTCCATCTAGGCCTCCTGTTCCTGGCTCTGATAAGATGGTCGCTCAACTATCGCCCCTCGGGGGCAGACCTGCAGGCAGACGGTGCACCCGGTGCAGAGAAGGGGGTCGATCTCGGCCTTCGGCCTCCCGGTTCGCTCGTCGATCTGCTCCGCCTTGAGGATGGCCGGGCAGCCGACGCGAAAGCAGAAGCCGCAGCCGTTGCAGACATCCTCGTCGACCACCACAACAGGGCGGCGCTGAAATGTCGGCACGAAGACGCATTCTCCCTTCACGTAGACAACAGCCGGACGACTGTCGACAGCGATCGCCTCTCTAATCGCCTGCTCCACCCCTTCTACGTCCATGGCGTCGACCACCCAGAGGTCCTCGACGCCCATCGCTCGCACGACCGCCTCGATGTCGATCTGATGGCCGGGCTCCCCTTGGAGGGTGACGCCAGTCCCCGGGTGATCCTGCCCGCCCGTCATGGCGGTGGTACGATTGTCGAGGATCATCGTGCAGGCGTTACCCTGGTTGTAGATCGTGTTCGCCAGCTCTGGCAGCCCGGTGTGGAAGAAGGTGGAATCGCCGATGGTGGCCACGATGTCGTCGGGGCAGCCAGCCTGCTTCGCGCCGTGGGCCATGCCGACGCTAGCCCCCATCGAGACGAGCATATCCATCTCCTCGAAAGGCGGAAGCACGCCGATGGCGTAGCAGCCGATATCGCCCGAGACGAGCAGTTTCAGCTTGCGCAAGTTGAAGTAGACGGAGCGGTGGGGACAACCGGGACAAAGCGCCGGGGGGCGACCGGGGATGGCCAGCTCCTGGCCCTCCTCCTCCGTCGGTCCCGTCTCCCCTGCGATCGGAAGGCCAGCTTTGAGAGCGCCTTCGCGCACCCGGCTCAGGGTCAGCTCGCCGGTCGTGGGAAAGAACTGTTTGCCCACTACACCGAGGCCCAGCGCTCGGACCTGTTCCTCAATGAAAGGATCCAATTCCTCGACGACGACGAGCGTGTCGACCTCGGCGGCAAAATCCCGAATCATCCCCCGCGGCAATGGGTGGACCAGGCCCAACTTCAGAAATGAGAAGCCGGCGAAGATCTCTCGGGCGACCTGATAGGCTATGCCGTCGGCGATGACGCCCACGCGCTTGTCGCCCCACTCCACCCGATTGAGTGAGCAGGTCTCGGCGTAGTCGGCCAGCGCCCTCATGCGTTCCTCGACCTCAGGATGGCGGCGTCTAGCGTGCGCCGGGATCATGACGTACTTCTGGGGTTTTCGCTCGAACGGGGGCAGCGGTTCCCACTCACGAGGCTCGTCCGGCATGCTTACCACCACCGGCGACTTGGAGTGGGAGACTCGGGTAGTGGAGCGCACCATCACCGGCGTGTCAAACTCCTCGCTCAGGTCGAAGGCAAAGGCTGTGAAGTCCTTTGCCTCTTGGCTGTCGGACGGCTCCAAACATGGGAACTTGCCGAAACGAGCATAATGCCTGTTATCCTGCTCGTTCTGTGAGCTGAAAGCTCCGGGATCATCGGCGCTAACCAGCACGAGTCCGGCTCCCACCCCCGTGTAGGAAAGCGACATCAGGCTATCGGACGCGACGTTGACGCCGACGTGTTTCATCACCGCCAGCGCCCGCCCACCGGCGAAGGAAGCGCCGATGACCGAGTCCAGCGCCACCTTCTCATTGGAGGACCATTCCGCCCTGACCCCTGCGTGCTGAGCCAACGCCGGCAGAATCTCTGTGCTGGGTGTCCCTGGATAGGCGGCGGCATAACGCACGCCAGCCTCCCAGGCGCCCAGGGCGATGGCTTCATTGCCCGAGAGTAGACGTCTTCTAGCAGCTGAACCTGCTTTCTTCATTGGGATTTGCTCCTCAATAGACTATGGCGAGCGCGCCGCTTCGCTTACGGACAAAGCCGCAGTCCAGACACAGCGACCCGCCTACCGGCCTCGCAGACGAATCCGAATCTCGCGGCAGCGGGGACACTCAATCCCCCTGAACTCAGTGCCGCAGGTGCGACAGACCTTCAGCGGCATGGGGCGATCATCTTCTAGCGACGTGGCGATGAGGAGAACCTCCTCATCACCGTACCTGGCCAGCCATGCGTCCAATGTTGTCTGGCCCACCATCCATTCTCCGCTTTCAGGGGAGCGATGAAGTCGCCCCTCAACGACACTCGAACCGAGTTCATACGCGCCAGAAGCTAGGTCTCGGATGCTAGCCTTACGATGCGCTGGCATAATACCTCCCACACAGCCCTATTCTTCACGTTCCACGTCCTCCCGCATAACCCGGAATCGATCCAGATCGCGCGCGACCGTACTGTTCGGCATGATGGCCTGCGCCTCCTCCAGAACATCTGACTCACGATACCGCCGCGAGATGTGCGTCAAGACCAAGCGATGCACGCCGGCCTCTCGGGCCAACTGAGCTGCCTGCGCAGCCGTCAGGTGACCGAACTGCCTCGCCAGGTCGGCGTCCCGCTCCAGATAGGTGGCCTCGATGACCAGCATATCGGCCCCGCGCACGTGCTCCACCAGGCTTGCGGTCTCACCGGTGTCACCCACGTGCGCCAGGCGTGCCCGACGCTCCGGTGGGCCAAGGACGTCGTCTGGATGAATCACCCGGCCCTCCGACAAGGTTACGTTCTCCCCCGCCACCAGCCGACTCCGCTCCGGCCCTGCAGGGACACCCAAAGCCTCAGCGCGCTCGTTGAGGAAGGGGCGGCGCGATTTCTCGCGAAACAGGTAGCCGAGGCTTGGCCCGCGGTGAGAGACGGGAAAGGCAACCACCTCAAACGCTTCGTCCTCCAGGACGACGCCAGGCTCAACCTCAATGAAATCGATCTCTATGGCCGGCCGCGCCCCCCGCAGCACAACGCCGTAGATCAGGTCATAGACGCGCTGCAGCGCCCAACGTCCACCGTAGATCTCCAAACGCTCCATGGCCTCCCAACGGGCAAACGTGGACACCAGCCCTCCCAAGCCAAGGATATGATCAAGATGGCCATGGGTGAGCAAGATACGATTGAGACGCTTGAACCCCAGCCCACTGCGCAGAATCTGTCGCTGCGTCCCCTCCCCACAATCAACCAGGAAACGATAGTTTCGGTGGAGCACGATCTGGGCCGAAAGGCCCCTATGGATCGAGGGAGCCGACGCGGATGTCCCCAGGAAGACAACTTCGATCATGGTCTCCCCCTCCTAGCCTCCCCCGCTGGGATCTTCTCCCCCCCTCTGGGGGGGACAAGAGGGAGCGCCGTCGTCCCGACGGCAGGGGGGGAAGGGTGGGCGGAGGGAGAACGTGCCACCTTTCACCCTCAACGTACCCGGTCCTCCCTGCTGCCCCTCGATGCTGAAGGGGCTTCGCAGCCCTTGGCGATCCAGGAATTGCTGCACGACCCAGATGTTGGTCAGCAGATGGTGCGTGACTTCCGAGGTGCGCAGGCATGATTCGCCCTCGGCCAGCGCCATCGGCAACACAAGCTGATCGGCTAGATGAGGATCAACCGGGGCCCCGGTCCGATGGTGCGCCAGAAGACTCTCACAAGCTGACTCTGCGACACGCTCGGCCGGCAATCCCTTGCGACCGTACGACGTGAAACCGGCGACGACGTGTTCGTACTCAACAAACAAGAAGATGCCTGCTCCTGGCCCATCGCCGCGCAGCCGCCGCGGCTCAACCCTAGCCTCAAGCCCCTCTTCGGCGAGGACGTTCCTGGCTCGATTGGCCATGCGCTGTGGGATGTGAGACGGGAGGTTGGTGACAGCTGCAATGCCCCACATCTGCTCCACCTCACCCCGTTCCATGAGAGAGATCGGCTCAAGCGGCTCCTGCCTCTGGAGCGCCGTCGTCCCGACGGCAGGGAGGCGGGCGATGCCTCCGCCGACGGGGTAGAACCCCCACTGCACCAGCTCTATCTCGACACGCAGGCCCATCCGCTCCAGGATGGGCAGGAAGACGTGCTTGACGTAGGAGACTGACGGTGCCCAGGCCACGTGCGTGCCGCCGTGCAGAACCAGCTCCGACTCCCCGTCGGCCAAGGAGAGCGGGAGAAGGACCGTCTGGAGCACCAACCCCACGGAGCCAGCGCTGCCACCCTTAGCGGCCTCGGCCACATCGAAGCGGTACTCACCCGGACGAATGGTGCCCCTTGGCGTCAGCGTGATCGTCTGAGAGCCTAACGTGTCGCCCCTCAGATGGGCGCCGCAGACTGCGGCGGCGGCCCGCACAGCCGTCAGGTGCTGAGGTCGCAGCCCTGGCTGACGCCGACCGGCCCGAATTCGCTCCACACGCGTGGGCCGCCCGGTCAGCACGGCCATGGTCAACGAGGTGCGCAGGATCTGCCCACCCCCCTCCCCATACGAGCCATCAATCACGACGGGGGAAGACCCACTATTGGAACGTTGGTCGTTAGCGCCTGGGTCGACTCCCATCTTGCCTCTTGCCCACTTGCTCACTTGCTCACTTGCTCACTTGCTCACTTGCACACTTGCACACTTGCTCACTTGCTCACTTGCACACTTGCACACTTGCTCACTTGCCACGTTTCTCCATCCCTCGCAGCGCCTCATAGGCCGGTCGCATATGGGCATCGGGCCAGGCAGGCTCGGTGATGGCCCACCAGTATTGCTCGTCCTCTGGTGTCCACTGAGGATCGGCGATAGAGAGCACGTTCATCAGACCGATCCAGGGCCTCCAGTTCTCCCCTGCGTATTGGAATGCGCGCAAGAGGTAGTCGGCTTTCTGCTCTGGCGTCACTGCGTGCCAATGATACGGCGATGCTGGACGCGGATCCGTGGTCCACCCCATCTCCAGAACAATCACTTGCTTGTTGGCATCACCATACGCGACCATGATCTCCCGCATGTCCTCAACGTGGCGGAAGCAGAAGAAGCGCTGTGCGCCATACGCCTCTGATGCAGCGGCTTCCTCGGGAGAGACCTCCGGAGGCGCCTTATAGCCCGGAGCATTGAGGCCCAGAGCGTCGAAATATGCTGCCGCGCCCGCCTCGTACATCTGGACCAGGTAGTCCGTGTCTGGAATAGCCTGAGGTAACCCGGTCCCCGTCGGTGCCAGCCCGGCGGAAACGACCAGAGCATCCGGGTCCGCGGCTTTCACCCGCACGTAGCAGGCGCGAAGCAGCTCCACGTATGCTGCCGCATCAGGAGGATAGCCTCCCCACTCGCGTGCCAGATTTGGCTCATTCCAGACCTGGTAGGCACCCACCCGCCCTCTGTACCGCTCGGCCAACGCGTGGCAGAAATCGCCGAAATCTCGGGGATCCTCCGGCGGACCATTGCTCGAACGAACCCCCTTCTCGAGCGCAGCCCATGCCGGCTCACTGTCGAGACGGAAGAGCACCTTCAGTCCGCGCTCCTCGGCGTCGGCGATGATCCGATCGGTGAAGTACCAGTTGAAAGCGCCCTTCTCCGCCCCCTCCACGTCCCGCCATCCCACATTCTGCTTGACCCAGCCGAAGCCGGCATCGCGGATCAGGTCCATATCGCGACGCGCGATCTCCTCGTGCCACCAGAGGTAAGCCTGTATCCCATACTCTGGCGACGCCATGCGAGGCCCGGGCCACGAGGTGGGCGAGGGGCGGAACCGCCGTGGCAGTTCGCTCTTGGGAGAATCGATGGTGCCTTCCAGGGCCTCAAGGGGACAGGCCCGAAAGCAGAGCGTGAGGCCCAGGATCCCGATGACCAGGACGGTCCCGGCGACAAGGGGAGCTCGCGGAAGGGATCTTCTTCTTGACACAGGCTTCATGACAACCACTCACGTAACGTCTACAGCCTCCCCCCCACTGGGGGGGACAAGAGGGAGCGCCGTCGTCCCGACGGCAGGGGGGGAGGATGAGTTGGAACATCCGAGTGTTTGTTAGGGCTTCTCCATTTCACGGATGGCATCGAATACCGGCCGCGGGGCGCCATCGAAGTCGATCAGAGCATAGGGAGCGTTCGGATCCTTTGGGCCCCAACCAAGCTGTGAGTAGTTCAGGTTCCAGAGGAAAGCGAGGCGCACAAAGCCCCACTCGCGCATCAACTTGAAGGCTTGCACGTCCCACTCGGCCTGCTCCTCCAGGGTGTTGTCGAGCGCGAACTCAAAACCCGGCGGATAACCATCAAAACCCTCAGCCGACGCCCAGCCAAACTCGGTGACGCACAGCGGCTTGTCGCTGCCGACGGCCTTGACCCGCTCGTGGTACCCCCAGAGCGT
>CAYQZG010000002.1:40498-75610 GCA_964421785.1 uncultured Anaerolineales bacterium | reverse complement strand
CTGGCCTGACCGGAGCCGATGACGTAGAGGGGGGCGTCGGTGAAGCTCTTTGCCAGCTCCTCGCCCACCAGGAGTAGTGCCGCGGCGCCGTCGGAGATAGGAGAACAGTCGAAGAGACGCATAGGCCAGGCAATGACGGGATTGGCGTAGTCGTCGTGGAGGAAATCCATCTCGTCGGCCCAGTCGGGGACGGGACGGCCCTTGGCCTCGGCCCGGGCCTTCTTCTTGTCCATGATGTCGGTGATGCGGGCGCCAAACTGGGCCTTGTGGTTGAGGGCGCCGTTCTCGTGGTTCTTGATGCCCACATGCATAAAGGTCTCCGGCGTGGCACCGTAGCGCTCCATATAGGCCGTGGCCATGGCGGCGTAGAAACCAGGGAAGGTAAAACCGGCCGGAATCTCATAGAGCGCGTCCCCGGCAGTCGCCAGCGTGTCAGTGACGCGCTCGGTTGGCAAATTGGTCATCTTCTCGATGCCACCAACCAACACCACATCGTAGAGGCCGGACGCAACGGCAATGATCCCTTCCCTCAACGCGACGCCGCTGCTGGCGCAAGCATCCTCCACGCGAATGGCCGGGCGCGGCGTAAGACCTACCCAGTCGGCCATAAAGGGGGCTGTGTGCCCCTGATCCTCAAACAGATCGCTAGAGTAGTTGCCGACGTAGAGGACCTCAATATCGTCTGGATCAAGACCCTTGTCCACCGAAGCGCGCATCTCCTGAAAGGCCTGGACAAACAGATCGCGGGTCGCTTTGCTCGGGAAAGCGCCGAACTTGCTCATCCCAGCGCCGACGATGGCGACGCCACGGGGAAGTCTGTTAGCTACCATAGTGTTATTCTCTCCACCTTGTAAGCATGACTGCGTCAAACCGTGTAGGTCAGATTTGCTATCCGACTAGCGGACCTGAGCATAGCGCCCTTGTGAGCGTAGCGGCCTCATGAGCTTAGCGGCCTCATGAGCTTAGCGGCCTTATCTCACTCCAAGAACGTATGGAAGCGAGCGTTGAATTCCTTTGCTTTGTCGATGAAGGGGCTGTGACCCGAGTCCTCAATGACCGCCTCCTGGTATGTGCCGCCGTTCGCCTGGTAGTCCTCCAGCACAGCCCGGATCTGATCTATCATCGGTTGGGGCGGGCATTCCTCCGCGCCGGGCCAGCCAGGCACCAAGCCCATCGCGCCCAGGGCGGCGATGTCCCACATAGCATTGTTCGAGACGACCAGGTCGTCAGCGCCACGGATCCAGAGCACCGGAGGCTTGGGATTCATGTCAACGATAGCGCTGGCGTCGAAGTACTTGCGGCTGAAGGCATTGACAATGCCGCGCGTGCCGGGCGCTGCGCCAGGCCAGTTCTGGGAGGGCACCGAGTCGCCAGGATACCAGTCCTCCCCTACACGCAGGGAGAGCATCGAGCTGAGCAGGGCCTCCTCGCGCTCAGGCACGAAGGGTGGCTTGACGTAGAACTGGCGCAACACGTTCCGCGGCGAGACCGGGTTTTCGGTCTCCCGATCCTTCTCTCCCAGCAAGCGAACGAAATCCGGATTGACACTGGCAGCGCCCGCCGGAGCGCCGTCCTCGTGGCACGGCGTACCCTCCGCACCCTTGCTGCCGCTGTAGCCGTAGGGGGACATACTGTCCACCAGCGTGATCGAAAGCAGGTCGTCCGGCCGGGCTATGGCGACCTTCATCGCGATGCCGCCCCCCATGCTGTGCCCCACGATGTGGTACTTCTCCAGCCCCAGTTGATCGACCAGGGCGAGGACATCTTCAACCATGTCGTCGAGTCCCAGCGTGGCATCGACGGGAAGGGGCTCCGTGTCGCCGTAGCCTCGCATATCTGGGGCGACGCCTCGTAAGTCCCCAGGCAGCCCCAGCATTGTCGCTTCCCAGAACGTGGCCGAGGAGCCGTTGCCGTGGATGAAGAGGACCGGGATACCCGCCTCCGGCCCTGCGCTGAGGACATGGATCTTCAGCCGAGGCGTCTCTACGAGTCGAGAACTGACGCCTTCGAGAGTGTTGATGCTACTCATCGTCTCCTCCTGAAACTGTGTCTCATCACTTGCCTAAGAGATGTCTTCTATCCCCGGGATGCCTTCTATCCCCGTGTACTTACTCATCTACAAACTTCGCGCGCAACTCCCTCTTCAGAATCTTGCCCGCCGCCGAGATGGGCAGTTCGGGTAGAAACTCAACGCTCTTGGGCACCTTAAAGCGAGCAAGATGATCGCGCATAAAGTCAATGATCTCCTCCTCGCTGACGGATGTGTTTGGCTGAAGCACAACACACGCCTTGCCGACTTCGCCCCACTTCTCGTGGGGCACGCCGATCACCGCGCACATGTGGACCGCTGGGTGCTCATACAACACAGCCTCAATCTCGGCCGGGTAGACGTTCTCACCACCGGAGATGAACATATCCTTCTTGCGATCAACGACGTAGAAGTACCATTCTTCATCGTGGTAGACCATGTCGCCGGTATGAAACCAGCCCTCGTCGTCCACGGCGGCGGCTGTCGCCTCCGGGTTGTTCCAGTAACCGGAGCAGCCACTAGGCCCTTTGAGCACCAGCTCACCCACCTCATTGGGAGCCAGCTCGTTGTTTTCGTCGTCCATCACTCGCACATCGATGAAGAAGTTGGGCCTGCCGATGCTGCCGGCCTTGCGTATGGCATCGTCGGCGGGCAGAGCGAAAAGGCCCGGTCCATATTCAGTCATGCCAAAGCCCTGCTTGAAGCGCACATCCTTCTCGCGGCCGTACTTCTCCACTAAGGGCACTGGCAAGGGCGCACCGCCGCTGGTGCAAAAGCGAAGGCTGCTCAGGTCAGCTCCGTCCCAGTTCGGCGCCTGAGTCATCATCTGGTACATGGTCGGCACCGCGCCAAAGACGGTCACCCTCTCACGCTCGATCAATTCCAATACTTGCTGCGGGTCGAATTGCCGCGTCAGGATGCTTGTGTTGCCAAAGACAACCTGCGAGGACATGTAAGCGAACAACCCACCGGCATGGAATAGGGGGAAGACGCACAAATAGATATCATCGTGGGTCAAATCGTGGATGACTGTGTTGAGCACGTTCCAGCATATCTGGCGGTGACTGATCATGGCCCCCTTGGGCAGGCCGGTGGTGCCGCCGGTGAAGATCAGGCAGGCGATATCCTCTTTCTCCAGCGCTTCGTAAGTGACCGGGGTTTCGGAGGATGCAGCGATTATGGATTCGTAATCGAGGCTGTTGGCGATTCCATCCCCTTCGAGATGCAGGTAGTGGTGTATGGCATGTTGCGTACGGCGCGTTGCGGCCTCAACCTGCGTAACGGCCTCCTTGAAATTGTCAGAATAAAGTAGCACCTGGGGGGTGGTATCCTCAATGAGGTTAGCCAGCTCCCGCCAGTGAAGCCGCCAGTTGAGGGCAGTGTGGATGGCACCCAGCTTACCGCAGGCGTAGATCAGATCCAGATGCTCAATACCATCCCGGGCCAGAATGGCCACACGGTCGCGGTAACCGATACCCGCCTCGTGCCTCAGCCAGTTTGCCAGACGGTTGACGCGCTGGTTCCACTCACGGTAGGTCAGCCGGAGTTCCGGATCCTTGCCCGCATCAATGATGGCAAGCCTGTCAGGGCTGTAGATCTCTCGTCGTCCCAGATAATCGCCGATGTACATAGTCTCCCTCCCGAGTAGGTCCACGAAACGTAGTGCGCTGGCTCGCGCCTCACGTTTCACGCCTTAGTCCACCTCCACACCGACGCGGCCATCGCTAGGCCACCCCCACTGGCGCAGAACACGACGTTGTCACCCGGTTCCGGCCCAACATCTCTTTCCAGGGCGTCGTCCAACGCGGCCGGGATGCAGGCCGAACCCAGGTAGCCCCACTTGTCCATGATCCAGTGAGTCTTGCTCATCGGCTGGCCCAGATTCCCCATGACATACTCGATGGTGCGCAGGTTGAGTTGGGTGAAGAGGTAGAAGTCGATATCCTCTAACCTCAGTCCGGCCTTGTCCACCACCTCTCGTACCAACGGCGGCCAGTTGTCACTGTTGAAAGTAGACGGGAACTTCTTGACGAACTGCACGCGCGGCTTGCCCAGTTCTTTCACCACATCCGGCGTGGCAGGGCGGAACGTGCCTCCGGTGTAGATACCTAGTGCGTCATGGTATTCGCCAGCGGCTATCAATTTGCCGCTGAGGAAGCCCGGCCGGTCCCCTGCCCCGATGATGGCCACTCCCGCGCCGTCGGCGAAAAGCGTGCAGGTGTACTTGTCGCTCCAGTCCAGGAACTTGGTCATGCCATAGCCGCCGGCAACCAAGATGTAACGATAGTCAGCGTCGGTAGCGATATAGCGAGCAGCCATGTCCAGGCCGGTGACCCACGCAGCGCAGGCGCAGTTGATGTCGTACGTGCCAGCTTCGACCGCACCCAGCTTGGCCTGTACCGGCGAAGCTGTGGCCGGGCTGATGGTGTCAGGCGTGTCGGTGGCCACGATGATTAGGTCCAGGTCGGCGGCGACAATGCCGGCTCGCTCCAACGCCGGGTGGCTGGCCGCCACGACCATGTCAGACGTCGTCTCATCCTCGGCCATCACGTGCCGCTCATGGATGCCGACGTTCTCAACCAGCCAGTCACCGACGTTCTCACCCAACAACTCGTTCAGGTCGTCATTCGTGACAACCCGCTCGGGGATGTAGCGCCCGGTAGATAGGATCTGCGCGTGCCGTGAGCATAATGACATCATCGCTGTAAACTACCTGTCATCCCTATCGGCCATGCTGAGGATGTAGGCCACACTGAGCGTCATACGGGCACTGTCCATCACTGCAGTCAACAGAGCGGTCTGACCGTTCCGCTCGACGGGCTCCGAATACGAGCGGGCGATCAGATGACGCAGGTGGTGCTCCGTGCAGCGCACGATAGCGTGCAACTCGCCAATGGGATAACCCTCCACCTGCCGTTCCTCTCCCACATCCATCAGGTACTGGCTGAGTAGGTGGGGATCGTTCTGCAGAATACTCTTGGAAAGCGTATTCAGCCAATCCTCGATCCGTTCCAGGGTTAGCTGTAATGGCGCGTCGGCGTAGGACGGAATCTGGCGAATAGCATCCTTGGTTATGGCATCTACCAACGCCTCACGATGGTCCGTAATCAGGTCGCCCAGAGAAGCAGCCATATATTACCTCCTTCTTCAATCACTCACGCACGGCCCGTTATGCAGACTGTCCCAGACAACTGCGTCTTCCATAAGCGCAGCGGCTGAAGCGCCACCATCCAGCGGGACATCGATTGACTTCGTCGCGAAGAAGCTCCTGACCACAGGCCAGAAGACGTCGGGCCTTTCCAGATAGGTCAGATGTCCACATCCTGCAACAATGATCTGCCTGCTGTGCGGTATGATGTCCAGCAGCTTCTCCTGTTGCCACCTTGGGAGCGCTCGGTCCTGCTCCCCGGTCAGAATCAGCGTCGGTGTCCTGATATCCCTGTAAGCGTCGGGATTCTGATCGATGTTCTCGAAGAACGGGTTCTGAGCCTCCGTCAATCGGATCAGACAGTAAGTCTTGTCGTGGTAGCGGTCGTAGAACTTGGCCCGCGTCCGCTCCATGCTGTCGCCGTAAACCCGTGTGGCGAAGGTCTCTCCAAAGATTTTCTCGTACATGTAGTAGGTATAGATGTCAAAAGCCTCCCGCGAAGCTCTGTAGAACATCAAAGAGATATCCTGGTACATCTGAAACAGCGTCTCCCGCGTCAAGAGAATCCCAGACAATGTCAGCGTGTGGAGCCGATCCTGATAAAGCCGGCCCAGGTCAGCGGCAATGAACCCGCCGTACGAGACGCCGACTGGATGAATCCGATCGATCTCCAGGTGATCCATGATCGCGATCAGGTAGTCGCAGAACTTAGGTATGTAGTAGAGCTCATCCTCCTTGGAGGACTGACCCTGCCCGAAGTAGTCGTAGAGCAGCACATCGTACTCGGGATAGATCTCCGGGACGTTACGGTACCACGATTTGGTGAGCATCGCCAGACCGTTCAGCAGGACGACGACCTCTCGCTCCCCGCGCCCAAAGTACTCCCAGTAGATACGTCTGGTGCTGTCCTCGACGTCGAGAAAACCGGTTTGGTCAGGAGCAACCCTTGGCTTGTCACCCATAGTCCTCCGCTCCCCTGCTCCCCCCCTCTTACCTGCCCCACCTCCTGCGCCCTTGCGTCCTTCAGCAAGCCCTTCGCACTTTGCGCCTCAAGCCTCCAGAAACTCGACGACCGTTTCTACGGCCTCGTCGGGCACTTCAAACGGGAAAAAGTGACCAGCGTTGGGCAGGATGAAGATCCTGCTGTCGGGGATCCCCCGCGCCAGCAGGTCAGCGTTGCCCGGCGGCACCACCTTGTCGTGTTCACCGAACAGAATGAGCGTGGGAGCCTCAACCTCGCTGAGCCTGGGTTCAAAGCAGGCTTCCTCCGACATGAGCGCCAGCCCGATCGCCATTTGGGCGTTGTAGGAATCCGGCTGGATGGGATGTTCCACACGATAGCTCAGCCACTCCTCAATGATCTCCGGGTGTTCTTCGGCAAAGCCCGGTGCGGTGCTGACGACGATGCCACGTCGAAGCCGCTCCACCGGGTCAGCCTCCATATCAGTGAGCACCTCCAGCGCCTCCTGGGTGACCGGGACATGATGGGGACCACCGAAGTTAGTGGCAGATAGGACCAACTTGTCCACCAAGTCAGGCCGGTCAAGCACCAATGCCTGGGCCACGAATCCACCCATTGAGTGCCCCATCACGTGGGCGCTGCTCTTACCGAGCGGCTCCAGAAGCCCAGCCACAAGCGCAGCGACATCATCGGCCAACAGCTGCGCCGTATAGGGTCCCTCTGGCTTGTCCGTCTTCCCCACGCCCCGATTGTCAAAGGCGATAACCTGGAAGCGCTCCGCCAGGCCGGGAATCATCCTGTGCCACATCCAGTGATCATAGCCCAGGCCAGCGATGAGCACCAAGGGCTCACCCGAACCATGGATTTCGTAATAGATAGTGATACCGTTCGCGTCTATCTTGGGCATAGCAACCTCCTCCGCAAAGATCGCGTCGATCCGGTGACTGCCTTGACTTTTCCCCAGCTCCTAGCCCCCGTCTCGGGGGCGGTCGACCCGGTGATAGGCCTCCTAGGGATGCCGTTTGTCCCCGTTGACATACCGTTCTTTCAGATCCTCTTTCATCACCTTGCCGTAGGACGAATAGGGCAGTGCATCGGCAAAGATAACCCGCTTGGGGATCTTGAAGCGCGCCAAGTGCTCCCCGCAAAAGGTCTTCAGGTCGTCCTCTGTGGTTGTCTCGCCCTCCTCCAGCACCACGACCATCAGACCGACCTCGCCCCACTTCTGGTGTGGCATACCGATGAGAGCTGCCTCATCCACGGCCGGATGCTTGCGGAAGACAGTCTCGACCTCGGCGGCGTAGATGTTCTCGCCACCGCTGATAATCATGTCCTTGTAACGGCCGATGATGGTGTAGAAGCCATCTTCATCCACGCGGGCCATATCGCCTGTATGGAACCACGGCCCGCCCGGACCCTTCTCCAGTGCCTCTTCCGACGCTTCTGGGTTGTGCCAATACCCGGTACAGACGTGCGGCCCAGCAATAAGCAGTTCCCCTTCGTGCCCGACCGGCACATCTTGGCCAGTCTCTGGATCCACCAGGCGCATACGACTGTGAAAAATGGGCTTACCGACCGAGCCAAGCTTGGAGACCGACTCCTCATCCGTCATAGTGAAGCAGTTGGCGCCGACCTCTGTGAGGCCGTATCCCTGGCGAAAGATGCCTCCCTTCGCCGCCAGCCAGTCCTCCACTAGATCGACGGGCAATGGAGCCCCACCGCTGATGAAGAAGTGCACGTGGCTGAAATCGGCTTGCTCAAAGCCCTGCGTCTGCATCAACATACGGAAGATGGTGGGTACGCCAAGCACTACCGTGCATCGCTCCTCAACAATGACGCGGATGACCTCCTCCAGGTCGAAAGCACGGAACAGGACGATTCGTCCGCCAATGTAGAGGAGCGGCGTGAGGAATGCAAACAGCCCGCCGGCATGGAACAGCGGGGTGAACACTGGCGAGACATCGTCCTCAGTTAGACCCCAGCTGGCAATTGTATTGATGCAGTTCCAAAGCACCTGGCGATGGGGAATCAAGGCCCCTTTCGGGCGCCCGGTGGTGCCCGACGTATAGAGAATAGCATAGGTATCATCCTCCTCTAGGAATGGCTGCTCCGGCTCGGCGCCCGAGGCGGAGGCCAGCTGCTCCTCGTAGAGCAGCGCCCCGTCGATATCCGCCTCATTTAGGCTCAAAATGTGTGGCACGTCTATATCGGACGACATTTGGGCCAAGACATCGACAAACTCACGCCCACAGATGAGCACTTTGGGCTTGCAGTCTTTGACGATGTAGGAGAGCTCAGCCGCCACCAGGCGCCAGTTCAACGGCGCCAGAATCGCGCCAATCTTGGCCAGGCCATAGAACAGGTCCGTGTAGGCCACACTGTTGCGAGCCAGGATCGATACACGATCCCCTTTCTCAACGCCGAGCTCCCGCATGAGATTGGCCAGGCGATTGGCCCGCTCGTTCAGGTCGGCGTAGGTGTAGCGCGTGCCGGTGGGAAGCACCAACATGGCTTCCCGGTCGGGTGTCAGATACGCCCGTTTGCTCAACAAGTGGGCCGCGTGCATAGTTTCTTCCTCCTGTGATAGCGCCCCGACCAGCTCCCCCAGCGCCTCTATTGCGGTGCGCCGCCACGGTGGTTCCGCCAAGCCCAGGACGGGCCGCGCAGCAACGCGTCCCCGGGCCGCTTACGGCAGTTCCGTGCATGCGACGCACCTTGCAAGCGTAGCGGCCCACGTTAGCGCAGCGGCCTGAGCCGCAAGCCCTATTCCCTGAGTCTCAGTAGCCCCTGCTCCACCAGCCAGCGTCCGTGTATGGCACGCTGTATCGCCAGTGCTTTAAGACCCCGGTGGTCAGTGGAGCTGTAGCTGATGGTCGGCAGCAAGCCTCCGGTCCAATCCTCGATCCCCTCCAGCGCCTCGACGAATCCCTCGCGGGTCAGGTTCGGGCCCGCACAGCGCAGACCCTCCACGACCAACTGAGCCGCTGCATAGCCAATGCGGCTGTGGGTGCCGGGCGACTCATCACCGTACTTGCGGGCCATCGTCTTGCGGAAGAGCCGCTCACCACGATGATGGCGGGGCCCGACCGGATAGCTGGCGGCCCGCAGGCCGTGGACCGCCTCGGACCCGGCGAAGCGAAACAACTCTGGCCCGGAGAGAACGTAGCTGCTCAACCACATCGGATGGAAACCGGCCGTCTGGGCCGCCACCAAGAGATCGGCTGCCGGTTTGGGATACGTGTATAGCAGCACCAACTCGGGTTCGTCAACGTGCCTGGGCGAAATCGCCCGTCGATCCGCTGACCGCCTCGACCCAGAGGCCAGTCTCGCTACCCATTCAGCCGGCCTGGACTCCCCGGCTGCGTGAGTCACAGTGTCCACTGTGAGCGCAGCGGCATCCGCCATAGAAGAAGTAAGCGCAGCGGCATCAACCCCAGCCCGCCCCAGCTCCTCGGTAAACGCCGCAGCCCCCTCTTGACCGAACTGGTCATCGACATGGAAGATAGCGATGCGGCGGCGCCCAGACCGTCCCGCTGTAAGCGCAGCGGCGCCCGGGACGGGCCGCGCAGCGGCGCGACCCGTGCCATCAGCTCTCTGGAAAGACCTGGGCAGGAGATGATCCAGCGCGTACTGGGCCAGGATGCGGCCCTCGACCCGGTACGACGGTTGAAGCGCGAAGTAGGTGCGCTTGAGCGGCATAGCCCAAGTGGAAATCCCACTGTGAGGCGAAATGACGGGTATCTGGTTTTCAAGCAGATAATCCATCACGGCCAGGTTGGTGACTGTGCCCAATGGGCTGACGATGGCAAAGACCTCGTCCTCCATCACCAGCTTCTCGACGGCGACCTTCGTACGGGCGGGGTCGAATCCATCGTCCTCGACGACCAGTTCGATCCGCCGGTCGTGCACACCTCCCCAGTGGTTGACGTACTCATAGTAGGCAGAGATACCACGCAGTGCTGCCATCCCCAGAGCCGCGTTGGGGCCGGAGAGGTCACAGAAGGTCCCCAGCCGGATCGTGTCGGCGGTCACGCCCGGGGCGGTCGCCCCCCGTGGCGGCCTTTCCACCTCAAACCCAGGCACGACCAGGCGAGGCACAATGAGCAGCCGCTCGGCCTCCTCGCGCAGCCAAGGTGCGTAGTCCGGGTGAGCGACCTTGATCAGCGCATCCGCGCGATCCCTGACAGAGCGCCCCTTGAGCTCCGCCACGCCATACTCGGTGACGACAGTATCGACGTCCTGGCTTGCTACCGTCACCTGGGCACCCTCAGTCAGCATCGGCACCACCGTCGAGATGGTTTCGTCCTTTACAGCGGAATGAAGAGCGATGATCCCACGGCCTCCAGGAGATAGCTGCGCACCGCGGTGTGTATCCAGCTGACCGCCAGTGCCGCTGAAGTGACGAGGACCGAGACTTTGCGAGCAGACCTGGCCGTAGAGATCAACCTGAAGCGCCGTGTTGACGCTCACCATCTTGTGGTTCTGCCCGATGATGGTCGGGTCGTTCGTCACCTTGCCCTGCTGAAACTCGACAGCCAAATTGTTGTCTACGAAGTCGTAGAGCTTCTTCGTGCCCAGGGCAAAAGCCCCCACCATCTTCCCTTTCCAAAGCGTCTTCCGCTTACCGGTGATGACCCCGGCGTTATAGAGATCCACCATACCGTCGGTGAACATCTCCGTATGGACACCCAGGTCGCGTCGCTCCATCAAGTAGGCAGTGATTGCGTTGGGGATACCGCCGATGCCTAACTGGAGCGTAGATCCGTTGTCGATCAGCTCAGCGATGTACGCACCAATGGCCTTCTCCCAATCCCTGGGGGGTGTGACCGGCAACTCGAACAGCGGGACGTGGTTCTCAACCACCCAGTCCACGTCTGAGATGTGGATATGGGTGTCGCCCAACGTCCATGGCAGGTTCTCGTTGACTTCAAGCACGACAAGATCGGCAGTCTCGATCAGCAGCTTCTCATACACCACGCCCAGAGAGAGAGACATATATCCGCGTTTGTCGGGCGGGGTCGCCACGCCCCAATAGATGTCCAGATGGTTGCCCATCGCGGCAAGCTTGACCTTGGCCGCCTCGTGGAGGTTATTGGGGATATAGGATGTACGGCCCTGGGGATGAACCTTGCGGTCGGGCGCGCCGTAGAACCAGTTCTCCACGAAGAAGTGGCCCGCCATCTCCGGGTTGAGGACGAAGTCGTATTGGCGCAAGGGGAGCGCCACCCACGCCGTCACGTCCTCCAGCCGGTCCTTGTGATGCCCCAACTCGCCCAACAGTCCGGGCGGTTCAGAACCCGCCAGGCCAACGCCGATCGTCTGATGTGACTGCACAAGCGACACCGCATCAGAGATAGAGATCAGTTTCTGCGCGTACAACTCTTGCGGTTCCATATCTTCCACCTCCATCGTCCGCCGTTGGCCAAGCTCTCCTTTCACACCCTACGTCTCACACGGTCCCCATCGCACGCAGGTCGCCCCCCACACGTAGCCGATACCCGCTCCGACGATGATCATTAGATCGCCATCGTTGAGGCGATCCTGCTCCAACCCTCTGATGATGTTGATGATGCTGTCTTGCTCACCGATATGCCCGACGTCGGCGTTGTAGACACCCTGCTCCTCGGTGAGGCCCAGGCGCTGAAGCATGTCGCGGTAGGCAGACGGTTTGATCAGTACCATATTGAGGAAGTCCACGTCCCTCCTCTCGTGACCGCTCTTCTGCAGCGCGCGGTCGATGCAATACATCCAGTTGTCCATCGAGACCTCGTTTAAGCGGTTCTTCATCGCATCCGGTTCGACCAGGTCAAAATGGAACAGTCCCTGCTCCCTGGCCTCATCAGTTGGAAACTGGACGGTCCCGCTGGCAGGCACGATGACGTGTTTGCTCATCGAGCCGTCTGTCACCATCTGCGTCCCGAGTACGTGATTCCGGGGCCAGTTCCTACGCAGCAACATAGCGCCAGCACCAGCGCCGATGTTGAACAGGAACGTCGTCCGGAGGTTCTCCAGGTTGATCATGTCGCCGATTCGGTAGCCACCAGCGATGAGCACGGTATCGATCTCGGGATCCGCAATCATCATGTCCCTGGTCAGCTTGAGAGCAGCCACCGTAGTACAACAGCGCATATGCATGTCCATGCCCCAGGCCCGCGTGGCCCCGACCTCATATGCCAGATCGATTCCCGAGGTCCAGAGGAAGTACTCTCTCCACTCCTCCGTGGTGCACAGCACCACGTCTATGTCCTCCGGCGGGATATCGGCCTTGGCCAGGCAATCCTGAGCTGCCCAGAGGGCCATCTGGTTCGGATGGTCGTCCGGACCCGCCATATGCTTCTGTTCAATGCCCAGTTTGTCACGCACCACCCATTCGGGAAGGCCGCTCCTCTCGGCAATTTCAGTCGCCGTCAAGACCGGTTCGGGCAAGTACATACCGCAGCTAACGATACCAACGGACGGAGCAGTAGGAAGTCCGCTCATTCTTTCCATCTACGTGCCGACGACGATCCCGCCGTCAACCCGTAGCACTGCTCCCGAGATGAAAGCTGCTTCATCGGAAGCTAGGAAGAGATAGGCGTTGGCAATGTCGCCTGGCTGCCCCAGGCGGCCCAGCGGCGTATGAGCCCTCATATTCTCAAGGATCTTCTCCGGCATAGACATTAGTATTTCGGTAGCCGTAAAGCCAGGGGCCACGGCGTTGACCCGAACGTTATACCGTCCAAGCTCACGTGCCCACACTTTGGTCATACCGATCACACCGGCCTTGGTGGCGACGTAGTTCGTCTGGCCGAAGTTGCCGTCCATTCCGACAACAGAGGTAGCGTTGAGAATGACCCCGCTGCCCTGTTTGATCATCACGGGAGCCACAGCCTGAGCACAATTGAAGACCCCCTTGAGGTTGATGTCAACGACAAGATCAAACTCGTCCTCCGCCATCTTCTTGACCAACTCACCGCCTTTGACCTTGACCAGTTGATTATCACGCACGACACCAGCGTTGTTGATTAGCACATCGATCCGGCCGTAGCGGGCGACGGTGTCGTCCACCCACGTTTGCACCGCCTGGCGGTCGGTGACGTCCACTGCGTAGAAGGCGGATTCGGGGCCGAGATCGGCGACCGTCTCCTGCCCACCCTCTTCGTTGACATCACAGATGACAACCTTGGCCCCCTCCTCGAAGAACCGGAGAGCGGTAGCCCGGCCGATGCCGGCTGCTCCACCGGTGACAAGACATACACGATCGTTAAGACGCATGAAGTTTCTCCTTCAGATGCTCACTGTTAGATGCCGCCTATCTGCCCGGGTGCTTGGGCGAAGGTGCCTGGGCGATATCGCCCGTCGACCCGGTCGCCGTAAGCGGAGCAGCCGACCCGCGTTCGGCAGTATCAACGTCATCGCCCTCGGTCGCGTGGTATCCACCATCTCCTTCCTCGATATCGACGTAGCGAGCAATGAAGGATAGCGCATCAACCACACGCGCAAAGTGTATCTCCTCGCTGGTCTGCACGTGTCGAATCACGCCGCGCCATGGACGGTCATGCGGATGCTGCGTATCAGCGGGCTCGGATTCCGATTCTCGCGTGAAACGCAAGACAAATGAGGCAATAGTCGCTCGAGGCATAGTCTTCAGCAATCTCCCTTCCCGTAGTAGAGGCGTCTCCTCCCAAAAGAAAGGAAAGCGGGGTCCGCCATACGAAAGGTAAGCAAAGCGGCGCCCACTATGAGAAAGGGAAGCGATTCCCGCCCGCTACCCGACACTGCCTATGCTGACCGTTCGCTGAGCCACTCGACGACCTCCGGCCATAGCTTGTATCTGGCCCCGTGACTGGCCATAATGCCGACGTGGCTGGAGGGAATGACGCGCAACTCCTTGTCCTCGCTGGAGATCTGATCCATAATGCTCTCCGCTTGCGCCTGGGCCACCAGGTGATCGTACTTCGCCACGATGTTCAGAAGCGATGCACGAATGGTAGATAGATCAACGCGCTGTCCTTGGCTGCCGCTGTCTCCGCCGACCACGTGCTCACCCTTGATCAACTCATTCCGACGGACATACTCCGTGACGAACTGGCGGAACGCCTCTCCGGCGAAGGGAATCACGTCCTCCACCCACCGGTTGATCGCTTGCCACCCGCGCACCGCCTCGGATCCAGGCCCCTGGTCCCCCACCCGCTTGAACAGGCTCACGTAGGCACCGACGAAGTTCTCCGCGGGCTTAAGCATTTTGGCCCAAAATCTGATCAACTCTCCCGGAACGTTCCCGGCCGTATCCACGAGCTTGTCAACGTCGAGACGCCCCTCGGTCAGCCACATAGCCATAGAGCCCTCCGGCTGCTGGGAGAAGTCAATCGGGGCAGTCAGAAGGATAAGGTTGCGGATCGGTACATCGGGATAGAGAGCAGCATAGACCACCGTGAGTGTCGCCCCGAGGCAATAGCCTAGCATACTGATCTCCTCGGCACCCGAAAGGCGCACCATCTTGCGCACGGCGCGGTAGAGGTATTCCGTGACGTAATCATCAAAGCTCGTGTTCCTGTCCTCGGGGCCAGGGGCACCCCAGTCGAGCAAGTACATGTCGAACCCTTGGTCGACCATGTACTCCACGAAGCTCCGACCAGGACACAGATCGAAGATGAACGGCCTGTTGATCAGAGCATAGACGAGAAGCAAAGGAGTGGGATAACGCTCCTCGGCGGGCCTGGTTGGCAGATAATGATAGAGCTTGGCCTTGTTGAGTGCCCAGACCGTCTCCTTGGGCGTGAGACCGACAGGCACCTCAAGCGAGTTCATAACGGCCCTCACGCCGTCGAAGAAGCGACTGTAGGCCGCCTGGGCAATCCCAGAAGAGGCCTCAGCCAATGTGCCTGGGTCAAGTCCGAAATACAGCCAGGGAGCCTGGGCCAAGGTGCCTGGGCGATATCGCCCGTCGACCCAATCGCCCGTCGATCCGGAATCGCCCCAATCCGGTACGAACCAAGTGGCGCCATCGGTCCGGCGCCCTCGCTTCTCCTTCACGTCTTGCGCCGTATCCATCTCTTCGCCTTAGGTGCTGTCACTGCCCTTCTGATCTCTCGCCACCAGACTCATCCTGCACAAGAGGCGAAGCGGGGGCCGCCCTCAGGAGATCGAGGATCTCGTCTGTCTTGGCGTCGACGTCATCCAAGCGCATCTCCATGTTGGTCAGCCGCTCGGCCAGACGGATCACGTCCTGGCGGGTTGGGACGCTCATCTGCTGCAAGACTTGCCGCATCACCCCACCCACCTGCTGCCGCATCATGGCAGTCGCCTCCATAGCCCCTTCTATCTGCTGCCCCATAGACTCCGCAAAGCCCTTGCTCGCCACAGCATCGCTCATCGGTTCTGACCACGCCTTCGTCCAGCTGTCCCAGAACTGGACCCACTCCTTGAAGGGATCGAGTTGAGACTCCTCTGGTTGCTCAGAATCCATCCTATCCTCCTCTGTCTCCAGGCCTGGAAGCCATGCAGCTTTGCCTCTTCAATACGTAGAGATCCGACCCGGTGACTGCGTCGACCCGGTGACTGCGTCGACCCATCGACAATACTATCTCCATTCGTACTGGCTTGCACCTGCAAGCCCACGGAAGCATCCAGCCTGCAAACGCAGACCCTGATAGGCACAGCGGCCCAGACGAGATCCGGTCAGCCTGGGGCACCGACGCTATCTTTCCAAAACGTACCCTCCCGGAGCGTCAGCAATAGGCTGGAACTCTTCGTTGCCCAACGGCGGCGGCGCAACTAACTCGCCAGACCGGTCCTGGAGCCACGGTATCCAATCAAGCCACCAACTGCCTTCACGTTTCGTCGCATCGTTCAACCAAGCATCCGGATCTTCCGTAAGCGAATGAACCGCAGCGGCTGGAGCCGTAAGCGGAGCGACATCCTGGCCCGACGAGCTTTCATTGACCCAATAACCTCGCTTCTTGCGACCCGGCGGGTTGATGATGCCAGCAATATGGCCACCCTCTGTCAGGATGAATCGCACCGGTCCGCTCAACAGCTCTCGCATCAAGAAGGTTCCTCGCCAAGGGACGATGTGGTCCTTGGTTCCCGCTACAACGTAGCTGGGTGTGGTGATGCGCCGCACATCGATGCCGACATCCTTCATCGTCAGACCATCCGGCTCCATCAACTTGTTCTCCAAAAAGAACTCCCGCACCAGGAAGGAATGGACCCGCCCTGGGACCCGTGTGCCATCGCTGTTCCAATACAACAGGTCGAAGGGTGCCGGTTCTTCGCCGATCAGGTAGTTGTGGATCACGTAACGCCAGATCAGATCGTTGGCTCGCAGCATGTTGAACGTCGCCGCCATGTTGCGACCGTCCAGATACCCACCGCTCGCCGTCATCAGCCACTCCAGGAAGCGCACCTCCGGCTCACTGAGGAACACGTCGATGTCCCCCGCAATGGTGAAATCCTGGTGCGTGGCGAAGTAGGTCGCCGTATTCGCCCTGGGCAGGGTGGCCTGCCAGCCATCCCCTTCGATCGCAGCCGCCCTAAGCGAAGCGACATAGGCAAGCGTCACCTCGAGCATGATCCCGCCCAGGCAGTAGCCGATCATGTTGACCTTCTCGGCACCCGTGATCGCCTGTACAACTCGCAGGGCATCCAGGGGACCATGCTCCATATAGTCTTCCCATTCCAGGTGCAGGATGGATTCGTCGGGATTCTTCCAGCTGATGTTGAACAACGTGAAGCCGGCGTCTACCAGATACCTGAACATAGAGTTCTCGGGCCGCATGTCCATCACGTAGTATTTGTTGATCCACGGCGGAATGACGAGGATGGGGACCTCGCGAACGTGTTCCGTCGTAGGGGCATACTGGATCAGCTCTATGAGCGGGCTCCGGTAGACGACTTTGCCAGGAGTGATCGCCAGATCCCTGCCGACCTCAAAGGCATCATCTGGCACGTGGCTGATTCGCCCCTGTTTCAGGTCGGAGAAGAAGTTTCGCAACCCGCGCGCGAAGTTGGTCCCCCCGGTCTGGATAGCCTCCTGCAAAACGGCCGGGTTCGTGAGCGGATAGTTCGTCGGGCTCACCGCATCGGTGAACTGTTTGCTCCAGAACTCAGCACGATGGTGAACATCATGATCCACCTCCTCCAACCCATCAACCACATCCGCCATCCACTGACTGGCGACCAGGTAGGTCTGCCTCAATAGATCAAAGGCCGGGTTCTTACGCCAGGCATCGTGATCGAATCGTCGGTCGGAGGGAAGAACATCCACCTGCGGTGAGCCCAAGAGGCGAGCATAGGTGTTCGTCACAAGCTCCATCATACGCATTGTGGCAGCCATATTGGCCTGCTGGGCTTGCCACATAGCGTTGAGAGAGCCGTTGACTAGCTCAAGCATCTTGTCCCAGGTCGCCGCTGGATCTAGTGGACCCTCGGTCCGCTCGGTAGTTTCCATTGGATTCCTCCAGCACACCACCGCGGTGCGCGAATGCGCACTTACTGTCGATAGAAGACCTAACTCCTTCCCAGGGATGCTCTCTATCCCCGGGATGCCAGAGCAATCGCATTTGGTGATGGGCAATTCCCCCCATATGCGATTGCCCTGCCTGGGACGCCTTCTATCCCTGCACGCCAGATGTCGAGGAGACGCCCTCTTGTGAGGCAAGTCTCAGCAGGCTATTCTCGCTCTTCGATGACCTCGTCGACCTTGTCGTTCAGCATCTCGACCTGGCGTTCCAACGACTTGATAGCAGTCAGCATCGCCTCAAACTGAGCACTAACTGTCTGGGAGACCGCCTTATCCATCCGCTCTCGGAACGCGGTCGACTGCTCCATCGTCCTCTCCACAGTCTTGAACATCGCGTCCATGTAGCTGCCGGTCATCTTCTCCCACATCTCGATGTTCTTCTCTAGAATGCTATTTTCTTCTGCCATCGCTCGATCCTCCTTCGGGGTTTGTAGGTGGCTACACCATGCGCAGCGATACCCGGGCTGACGGCTCGCACCAACCAGCGACAGATATCATAACACAACGTTCTTACCAGCGAGTTACAACGGGGAAGCAGTGAACATCTTCAGCAGCCGGATAAAGCGTTCCGGCTGCTCGAGCTGTGGAACGTGACCCACATCGGGCCACGTGACCAACTGCCCTTGTGGAAGATTGCTCGCAGTGCGCTTGAGGCCAGCATAGGGAATCAAAAAATCCTTCCTGCCCCAGAGAATGAGCACTGGGACGGTGACCCGACCGAGCTCATCCTCGACGTTCCACTCATCAAGGGCGCGCGCATAAGCCTGCACCACCCGTGGCGGCACGCGCTCAACGTCCCTGACCAGCGCCTCGAAAGCGTCATCTCGTGGCAAAGAGGCCATCGCCCCGGCCAGGGCCTTGCGAACCAGCGGCCGAGGGGAGTGCAGCGAGCTTGGAAGCGAAGGCATCGACATCGGCGGTGTCTCGTCAGCGCCTGAGTCAGATCGCCGTAAGCGAAACGACTGAAGCGGCGTGACCCCGGGGATCGTGGCGCCGAGCCGGTACAGGAGATCCAGCCCGGTCAAAGACACATCGCGCGGCAGTGCCGACAGACGGCGCAGCCAGCGTGCCCCACGGCCTTTGCCACGGACTAAGGAGAGGCCTCCCGCCGGGGCGGGGGCCACGAGGGTCAAGCTTCGGACCCGTTCCTGATGGTCAAGCGTGAATTGAAGAGCTGCAACACCACCTAGTGAGTGGCCCACTAGATGAAAGGCTGGAAGTCCCAGTGGGGCCACAAATTCGTACAAGTCCTCCGCCAGGGAATGAATTGAATAGCCACCTCGGCGCCGCCTGGTCTCGCCGAAGCCGCGCAGATCTGGGGCATAGGCCCGGTGTCCCGCCGGAAGACGATCTAGGATGGGCTGCCACCAGCGCCAAGAAGCAAGATTACCGTGCAGCAAAACCAGGACGGTATCGCCGCTGCCAGCCGACTCGTAGTGTATATCCAACTCGGTGGTGCGAACGAAAGGCATACAGACCTATCGACAAGCTGGCCCAGCCCAGCCAATCGCCAAGCGTGCGAAGCTTGGAAGCGTAGCGGCCTAAGACGTCGCCCTATCGCATGTAGTCAGGTCTTCAGTCTCTTCGATGGACGCGCAAAGACCGCTTTAGGTTTTACGCTTTACGTTTCACGCATTACCTCAGGTCTTCAGTCTCTTCAATCGACGCATAAAGACGCCGGGTAGCAAGGGACGGCTCGACATCCAACTCTTCACGCAGGCATCGCTCGCAACACCGATAAACACGCAGGGACTGCGTCCGATTACCTAGTTGGGCGTAGGCAGTCATCATCAAGCGATAGGCTTGCTCCCAGCAGTTATCGCGGGTCAGTATAGAGCGACAGATATTGATCGTCTCCTCCCACTCCTCGCGCCCGGCGACGATCCGACTCATACGATCCGCCGTGCGCAAGAATAGGGCAAGCAGACGCTCTCTCTCTTCGCTACACCAATCCTGATAAAGGCATTCTTGGAGATACTCCCCCTGATAGCAGTCCAATGCCTCGCGGTAGCAGTCTATCGCCTTAAGCGAAGCGGAATCCGCTGTGAGTGCAGCGGTAGGATAAGTTAGCGAAGCGGCATCATCGGAGAAGAGCTTATCGCCCTCCTCGATCAAGCACTCGAAATGTACGGCATCCAACCAGAGGTCAGCTCCCGGTCGCAATCCATAGAGTGTGCCATCGCGCACAATATAGGCTGAGGGCGAACGCGGTTCCCGATTAGGCTCCAATATGCGACGCAATGTGCTGAGAGCCACATTGAAGTTCCGCTGTCCCGTCTCGGGATCGGACTTAGGCCACAACATCTCCACAATCTGGTCGCGATGCAGTAGCCTTCCTCGATATGTCAGCAACACCTGCAGGATGCGCCGGGCCTTCTCCCGACGCCACTCGTCGGGAGTGACTTCCTGCACCCCTCTCCAGACCCGGAACGAGCCCAGGGTCTGAATACGCAGCTGATAGCCAGGATGAGTCTTCGACCCAGCCAGCCCCATTCGCGCCAGGAGGCGCCGGGCGTACGTTCTCTGCCTAGGTGCCTGGGCGAAGGTGCCCGGGCGATATCGCCCGTCGACCCGATCGCCCATCGACCCCACATCTCGAGCGAAGAGCAACAGCGGGACCATTCTGCGGGGATTTGGGAGGCCCAGCAGCGTCTTGCGCTCGAAGAGGAATTCATAGCCGTGCTCCCGGACAAGGCCTAGGAAGTCCTCTACCGCGCGCTCTAACCGGGCCGTATCCTCAGTTTCTAGCCAGATCAGAGACTGCCAAAGGCGCACGAGAGCCTCGCCGAAGGTGTCCCCACACTCTCGGAAGGCGATCCCAGCGTGGGCCAGCCATTCGAGAGCGTCCTCGTGCCGACCAGCAAGCACGTACGACGCGCCCATGCTGACGTAGATAAGGGCAGCGATCCACTCATCTCCAGCCTTCTCAGCGATATCGATGCCTTGCCTTGCAACCGCCTCAGCTGCCTCGATATCCCCTCGGAACCCGTGTGCCCGGCAAAGACCAAAGAAAGCCTCCACCTTGAGTCGGGGCACCGCCAATGTGTCGCCAAGAGCAATAGCTTTCTGGTAGCAACGGCAAGCCTCTCGGTATCCCTGTAGCCCACCCTCGCCGCCCTCGCGCAGCAGGCAGGCATGACCTTGACGCATGTAGCCAACAGCGGTGACGAAGGGGGAATCGAGAGCACGCCCACGTTCCGTGCCCTCAATCGCCAATCGATGCGCCTCTCGCCCCTTTCCCTGCAACGCAAGCGTGAAAGAGAGCAAAAGAACCGTCTCCCTGTGGGCACGCGGTCGCAGGACTGGATCTCGATCCTCGATCTCTGCCTGCTCCGCCAACAAGAGACTCGCCTTATCGAGCTGACCCGTGCGCAGGAGAACGCGCGTAGCCAGCTCCGCCTCACCGGGACCCTCCTCGCGAAGCGTGCGTGCCTCATGCCGAAGACGCTCTGCCTCCTCGGCGTGTCCCAGGTTAAGCTGGTTCTCCGCCAATAGCTCAAGGAGACGAGCCCGGGTCTCCCGGTCCTCTTGACCATCGGACAGCTTCAAGGCCTCCTGAAGCAGATGCTCCGCCTGGCTGGGATTCACCGTGTCCAGGTAGACCCGTGCCTGACCACGCAACGCGCGGCCCATCCCGCGCGCGTCTCCCATAACCCGGCATCGATCCTCCGCCTGACCGTACCAACCCAACGCCTCGTCGAACCGGCTATGTAGCCGTGCGATGTCACCCAGGTAGACCATGAGACAAGGGTGGGCCTCCAGAACCTCGGGTGGCAGGCCTCCAATCCATCCGTTCAGCATGTCCAGGCGACCTGCCCGCACCATCTCACGCCCCATATCGACGAGGGCGCTGGCCGCCTCGTCGAAGGCCTCTGCTTCCAACAGGTGATGAATAGCCTCTTCCTCCGCCCCATGTCGCTGACAGCATACCGCTGCTCTCCTGTGCAGCGCTCGGGCCTGGGCCGGATCGAGCCGATGGCAGAGAAAGTCGCGGAAAAGATGGTGATACCGCACCAGCCGTCCCAAACGGGCATCCTCCCCCACATCGACCATAAATAGACCACGCTCCAGCAGATAGTTCAGCATCTGTTCACTACTGGACCCAACATCTCCGCTCCCCCGCTCCTCCGCCTCCCTGCTCCCCTGCTCCCCCGCTCCTCCGCCCCCTTGCTCCCCTGCGCCCTGGTTCCCATTCCGCAAGCAGTCGCAGATCGCCGGCGTCATCCGTCGTAGCACAGCCGTCACCCCAAGGAACTCCTGAACGTCAGGGGGCTGCTGCTCAAGCACCTCCACTGCGAGAAAGGTGAAGAAATCCTCTCTAAGCGAAGCGACCGCTCCTCCGCCCCCCTGATCCTCCGCTCCCCTGCTCCCCTGCCCCTCCCCTTCTCCATCGGAGCCCGACAGCCGCCGCAGAGCCTGGGGGAGATTGGAGGCCAAGCCAGATCGCAAACCCTGCCAAACCAGTTGGAGAGCAATAGCCCATCCCTCTGTCTCAGCCGTGAGCTTGTCTACCTCTTCTGGGGTTAGGAACACCCTATATTGGTCGCGAAAAAGCGAGGCTACTTCCGAGGGTGTGAAGGCAAGCACCCTCTGCCCAATCTCCAATAGCTCGCCTCTTACCCGCCAGGTAATGGCGTTGGGGAGCTGGAGCGGGTAACGCGTGGAGAGAAGCACGTGCAAGTCAGGAGGCGCACGTCCGATGAGCCAGTCCAGAACAAGAAGCGGTTCAGGTGCCTGGGTGAAATCGCCGCGTGGGCGAAGGTGCCTGGGCGATATCGCCCGTCGACCCTTCGCCCGCGACCCGGATGCTTGGTTCAGAAGATGAACATCATCAACCAGAAGAAGCATCGGGCCAGTAGCGCACTCGACTAACTCGTTGACGAGTATGCCTACAACGGTCTTCCACGGCAGAGGGCTACCCTGACCAACGGTGTGTTGCACGTTCCAAGCTGAGCGCAGCCCAGCCGCGTGCGACGCACCTTGCCCCCCCTCCAGCGCCGCTAGTGCCCTCTCGGACATATCCGGCAGCGCGAGACGAAAACTGTTCAGCAGATGAAGGAGGAAAACCAACGAGTCGGTATCCTGG
Organism: uncultured Anaerolineales bacterium; assembly: GCA_964421785.1. GTDB lineage: Bacteria > Chloroflexota > Anaerolineae > B4-G1 > B4-G1 > SKLM01. Next base: position 52,883 of record CAYQZG010000002.1, on the reverse strand, counting down.
GCATCGAGATGGTACCAGGCCATGGGATATCCACGATCTGCGAGAAGCGAAGCGGCAGCCGCCAGCGCCGTGCTCTTCCCATAACCGGTTCCAGCCTGCACGATGGTGACGCGGTAGTCCAGCGCCTCCAAAAGCCGTCGAGTTACACGAGGCCGATCAAGCGTGTGCTTGTGAAGACGCGGGGGCATCAGCTTCGTTCGAACAACCAAATCCTCTCGATACATAGGTGACTGCCCCTAACGAAGAACAGCGTAGCGACAAGAAAAGCGTGGGCGAAGGTGCCTGGGCGATATCGCCCGTCGACCCGGTGCCTAGGCGGCTTCCGCCCGTCGACCTATTGTAATGCAACCGACTGAGGGCGCAAGCTGACCGCACCGGAGCGCTGTGCATCCCGCTCAGGACGTCAATACCCCTAAGGTGACTGCGTCGACCCGGTGCCTAGGCGGCATCCGCCCGTCGACCCGTAGTTAAGACTCCATCATACAGGCCTGCGCGGGTGAGAGGGAGACCACTCGTGCCACCGGGGCCGGGCTTGGCGAGCAAGGATTGATAGACGTTGAGCCGTCCTGTCTCGAAACCATGCGCTGAACCAGACATGAACAGTCGCCAGATGCGGTAGGTCACCTCATCGACGTGTTCCAGGGCCTCTTCGTGACGCTGTTCCAGGCGCTGCACCCAGCGCCGCAGCGTTAGCCCGTAGTGCTCTCGCAGTGACTCAACGTCCCGCACCTCGAAGCCTAGATCCTCGGCGATGCGCAGAGAATGGCCGATCGGCATCAGTTCACCATCCGGGAAGACGTATCTACTACTGAATGTGTCCGATTCCTCCAACTTCGATTCCCAGCCCGGTCGGGCGATAGCATGATTGAGAAACAGTCCTTCTCGCCGTAGAATGTCCCACGCGTGTTCAAAGTACGTGCGCATCTTCGCCTCTCCCACGTGCTCGAACATACCAACGCTGACCAGCTTATCGAAGGGCTCCTCGCCCGGGTCGACATCGCGATAGTCCTGGTAGACCACGCGGCAACGGTTGCCCAGACCCGCCTCCTCAATACGCCGCTCGGCCAGCTCAACCTGCGGCTGGCTCAACGTGATGCCCAGTGTCTCTACATCATAATGCTTCGCGGCGTGAATCACCAGACTGCCCCAGCCGCACCCGATGTCCAGCAGCCGCTCCCCCGGCTCCAGCCGCAGCTTCCGGCAGATGTAGTCAAGCTTCTGCCTCTGAGCCGTGTGGATATCCTGATCAGGATCGGTGAAGTACCCACAGGAATAGACCATGCGCCAATCCAGCCAGAGGGCGTAGAAATCGTTCGAGACGTCGTAATGGTAGGAGATCGCCTCTCGATCCCGGCGGCGTGAGTGCGTCACGCCGCTCATATCGGCGGCCTGGCGCCCAGCTCGGGTCGAGCGCTCCTTGGGCAGCGAGCGCAACTTCCAGGCCAGCCCCAGCTTGTCGCCCAGGCCCAGGTCGAGCTTCTCGAAAGCGCCGGTCAGAGGGAAGGCGGCGATGAGGTCGCCCTCCACGTCGAAATCCCCGTAGATGTACGATTCGCCTAGGTTCAGCTCCGATGGAGGCAAGAGCATCTGTCGCAGCGCGCCGGGGTGATTCAGCACTAAAGTAAACGTGGGAGATGCCAACGAAGGTGACTGCGTCGACCCGGGGTCCGCAGGCCAGATCGTGCCATCCCAAAGCCGCACGTTGAAGTCGACTCTCTCAAATCCGCCGAACACCTCCTCCAGTACGTCCAGCGTGGTCTCTTTGGCCCGACTCTCTGAGTTCATTGTTCCCCCCTTGAGATGATATGCATGAGATTAAGGCTTCACGCAGATAAAGGGGCAACAAACCCCTTCGAGCTCATTTCATGGGTGACTGCGTCGACCCGAGTTTGCACACTCCTTATTGAGCTTGTTTGCCGTACCAATCCACCTTGGCCCTCCAAAACTAACGCAGATCGAGGCGCGCCTTGACGCGCTCCCAGATGCCGCGCAGGGCCTCAGAGACGGGATCGTCAGTAAGCGAAGCGACATACGCGGTTACTGGCTGACCTTGCACCATCGCCTCCGTCACCGCCGTATTATAGGGGATTCTGCCCACCAGCTCAACACTTCGCTCGTCACAGAAGGCCGCTACCTCATCAGCGCGCTTCACGTTCAAATCGGCCTTGTTGATCGCCACCAAGGCCGGCACGCCGAAGTGCTCGGTGGTGCCCAGGACGCGCTTCAGGTCGTGCACGCCGGAAACTGTAGGCTCCACCACCAGGAGCGCCATGTCGACACCCGTTGTCGCCGAGATCACGGGGCAGCCGATCCCCGGGGGGCCGTCCATCAGCATAAGCCTCGCCCCCGTCTGGGACCCCAGATCGCGCCCCTTCTGCTTGACCAGCGCGACCAGCTTGCCCGAGTTCTCCTGCCCGGCGAAGAGGTGAGCGTGGAAGAGAGGACCAAAGCGGCTCTCCGAGCGGAACCATCGCCCCGCCAGCTGTTCCTCCATGCGGATGGCGTCCTCGGGACACTGGTAGAAGCACGCCGCACACCCCTCGCAGGAGAGCCCCTCCACCTGGTAGGCGTAGCTGAGCGGGGCCTGACCGGGGGGGATGATGGCGTCAAATCGACAGACCGTCTCGCAGACACCGCACGCGGTGCAGATCTCTGGATCGATCACGGCCCGTTTGCCGCTCCAGAAGTCGTGCTCCTCCAGCTTGTTCGGATCCAGCACTAACTCCAGGTTGGCCGCATCGACGTCCGCGTCGACCAACACCATGGGTAGCTCCTGGGAGCCGAGGTGGGCCAACGCCGCCGCCACCGTCGTCTTGCCCGTCCCACCCTTACCGCTGAGGATGACCAGTTGTTTCATAGGTTAAGCTCTCCTTTTCCACAAAGGGAAGTGCTTACCGGACAGTAGAGTCAACCCTGCACCACTGCCTCAATCTCTCGATACAGCTCTCGAAATTGTTCACGGTAGCGCGGCAGCGCCTCCACCAGCGAAACCCCCTCCGAGTAGGCCTCGGCGATCCTCCGCTCGATGGGAATGCGCATCATGACGGGAATGCCCTCCGCCTCGCAGTAGGCATCGACGCCTTGGTCCCCCACCCCCTCTCGGTTGATCACCACGCCAACCGGCAGCCCCATCTCGTCGCGCGCCACCTCCACCGTATGCTTCAGATCGTGCAGGCCAAACGGCGTGGGCTCGGTGACCAGCAGAACGAAATCCGCCCCGTCCATGGCCTCTACCACCGGACAGGCGGTACCTGGCGGTGCATCTAGGATCACAGGCCGCTCATCGCGCGGTAAGCCTCGCGGCGGAATGACCCACTGCTTCAATTGTCGGATCACCGGCGGGGACATCATCTCGCCCACGTTCAGAATGCCCTGACCGAACTCAATGCTCCCATCTGAGCCCGATGCCACATCGACATCGCCCGCGATCTCGTCTGGGTGCCTGGGCGAAGGTGCCCTAAGCGCAGCGGCGGCGAACGTACCTGCGTGAGAGGAGTTCGTAGTGCGGCTCGCCGAGCTGAGCGTAGCTCGGCCAAGTGCCGCAAGCGCAGCGACCGACCCACGTTCAATCACCCCCATCACGTCCAACACCTCGCTGATCGCCCCCACCGGGCAGTTGAGGGTACAACTGCCGCAGCCGTGACAGAGCTCGGGGAAGACGAGCACGTTCTCCCCCACCACAGCGATGGCGTTGAACTGACACACCTCAGCGCATCGCCCGCACAGCGTACACGCCTCAAGGTCGACCGCCGGGATCATCTGTCCCACCTCACGGCGTTCTCGAATGATGGGATTGAGAAAAAGGGCAGCATTGGGCTCTTCAACGTCACAATCCAAGAACACCGGATCGGGAACGCCCTCCCAGGATGCCAGGCTAAGTGCCAGGCTAACCGCCACTGTGGTCTTGCCCGTGCCCCCCTTGCCGCTTGCTACAGTGATTATCATCGTTCACTCCATTTCAAAGCTCCAGCGTCGTTCCGGCAGGAAATGGACACACCACAGACGAGCCAAGGGCATTCGTCAGAGCGACGAAGGCAGCCTCTCCCGTGCAGTGATTTGGGTAGACGCGCCGCAGCGCGTGCCGCCCCTTCAGCACCCGGCTGATATGCTCCATCTCCTCCTCGTCAGCGCCGGTCAGGTGCAGTCCTCCGGCAATCACCTCGACCGGCCGCTCGAAGATCCGTTCAGCGTGGGCCAGGGTGTTCAGCAGTCCGGCGTGACAACAGCCACAGAGCACCACCAGGCCGACGTCCGAAGCCAACACCAACGCCATATCATCCAGATATCGATCCTGGACCAGGTCATCTCCCTCGCGCATGCGGTGATGACTGCTGCTCCCCTCCTTTTCCAGGCGCTCCGTGATCTCCCCCGTGGTCCAGACGCCAGGCGTTATCTCCTGGGGCTCTGCGCTGAGCGTCATGTGGACGCCACACGGCATCTCGGCCGCCAGCTCTTCTTCGGTCGAGGCCATCCCCACACGCTCCAGAGCCCCCTCGTGTATCGAGTACCGCTCTCGAAAGAGATCCGGATGGGCATACAGCCGCGTACCAGGCTTCAGATGCTCCAGCAGCGCGGGCAGGCCACCGCTGTGATCGTAGTGCCCGTGACTGATAGCGACAGCGTTGATCGTCCCCGCCTCCACGCCCACCAGCTTCAAGTTGTGCATCAGTACCGTACCACTCTGACCAGTGTCGAAGAGCACGCGCCCATCCTTTGTCTCGATCAGAAAGGCTATGCCATGCTCGCCCCAGTAGGACGAGTTGCGCTGTACAGTATCGTCGACGATACACGTCACATCCATCGTCCTACCTCCTTTGCTGGACATTGTACTCACACCGTTGCTGCGCCAAGAAACACACTCCTTATATCAGCAGACGACAGCCAGGTAAAGGAACCTCAGGGCCCTTTTCCCCGTCTGCCGTCTACTGTCTAGTCGGCCCTGCCGACCGTCGGCCCTGCCGACCGTCGGCCTCGCCGACCCTACACCCTATTCACGAATCATCTGCGCGCCGCATTCCGGACACTTCTTCTGATAACACGGCTGACCTGCAACGTGCTGCTCTCGATGCCCACAGCTGGTGCACACACAGGCTCCACCCGGCCCGGCGGCCTGGGGACCTCCCATCCGTCCCGGACCCCGACCGCTACCGCGGCCTGAACCGCCGCCGCGACCACCGCCTCCACGACTTCTTAACATAGTTATTCACCTCCTCTTCAGCTGAAACTCCCCAATAATAGCGCTACGTGACCTAATCGCCAAGCGTGCAAAGCTTGGAAGCGTAGCGGCCTGAGCCGCGTGCGTAGCTAAGCCGCTGGCCCCGCTCAGCCAATCGCCTTATCGCCAAGCGTGCGTAGCTAAGCCGCTCACCCTGAGCACGTACTCGGTTGACCATCCGACACCTGCCAGGGTGCAGTTATCGCCAAACGCGTCGTCGAACAGCTCCCGGGCTGCGTCCCCTGTGCAGTGACAAGGCGCGACCCTCTGAACGCCCATCTCCCGGAAATCGGCGATGATGTCCTCGACCCTACGGCGGCTGGCCCCGCCCAGATGGAAGCCCCCCATCACCAGCGCGATCCGGTCGCCAAAATGCTCCCGGGCTTGACGCACCATCCTATCAACGCCGGGATGCGCACAGCCGGTGATCACGACGAGCCCGTCCGCAGTCTCGACCGCCAGAGCCTGCTCCTTGATGCCCGTCCCCACCTCACCGATGGTGTGAATACCGGGGGCTACGGTCATCGCATCGCTCACCTCGACCAGGTCGGTGTACGCGCCCACATCATCCTTGAAGGAGCGAGAGAATGAGGCCGGCACGTAGACCGTCGGCTGGGCGCCAGCGGCCAGCAGAGCACCCAACCCACCGGTGTGATCCCCATGAGCATGTGAGAGCACAACGGCATCAATTGCCAGCGGATCCAGATCCAGCTCCCGAAGGTTGTGCATCAACGTGGCACCGTCGCCGCCGGTGTCGAAAAGCACAGTCGTAGGCGAAGCAGCCTCCTCCGTCTCCACCCAGCAAGCAAAGCCCCACGACGTGCGCAGCGCTTCGAATCCGACATAAGGGTTGTTGTCGTAAACAATTGTGAAGGTCACGATCTTCACCTCCTCTATGGGCGTTGGCGTCGCTGTGCTTACGGCGGTCGGGCGCGCCGTCGCAGTGGATGTCGGAACTGTCGTAGGCAAAGCGGCCTCCTTCGTTCGCGTGGGCGCCACGACATCTGGCGCCGATGTCGGTGTCTCCGTCGGCCTCGCAGTCGGCAGGGGCGTCACGGTCACCAGTGGCACTGCTCTGCATGCGACCAAGATAATGACCGGCAGCGCCACGGCGCAGGCAAGCCATGTCCGTCGCTCTGTCTGACGCATCCGTTAACCCATTCGCTCACTCGTCAGGTGCATCGCACGGACGATGTGCAACGCACCGGTAACTGCCTTACGTTTTACGCCTTACGTTTCACGTCCAAGGTGCATCGCACAGGCAACGTGCAACGCACCTGGCACGGGGTCGCCTCAGCGCATGAACGGCTGACCGTCGAAGGCGAATACGTCACTGGCCTTGGCCACACAACAGGGACGCATGCGCGGCAGCTCGCCCGGCCCGAAATAGCGCGCCCCGACAATCTCCTCCTTATCCGGCTCAAGGCTCCCACCGAGCACCTCACAGTCGAAGAGGATGCCCACCGGCTGTACACGATCCCCATTGGGATAACTGAAGGCGTACTCAGGGGCCGAGTAGACTCCGATCAGGCCCACGGCCTCAATCTCCAGGCCAATCTCCTCGCGCACCTCGCGCCTGACCGCGTGTCTCGCGCTCTCCCCCGGCTCGACAGCGCCCCCCGGAAATCCCCAGAGGTCATCGCCATCGCTGCGCTGCAGCAGCAACAAGCGCCCCTCATTGTCCCGGATGCAGGCGATGGCGGATGGAACCAACAAGAGGTCGTGTCCCACACTCGCCCGCAGCCGTGCCATGTAGTCGCTCATACCCGAAGCAGCACGGGTCGACGCAGTCGGCTGAGTGGAAGCAGCCACCGAGGCCGACACACTCACCTGTCAACTCTCCGCACCAGTCGCAAGATCCCCTACCCTCTTTTCCTCAAGCAGCGCTATGAGGACCGTGGTCGCTCGCTTCACCAGCTCCCCGCAGGAACCCAGACCCCCGGGCGGATCGACAACTTGCTCGCGCAGATCGTCGCACCGCGTGTATCCGAAGGTCTCCAAGAAGCGCTCCCTGTACCGGGCGGCGAGATCGACAGCGGGTTGATCGTCCTCCTCCAAGCTTCCACGACCGAACAGTGCGCCGATGATCATCACGCCGCCGCTCAAGGCTCCGCAGAGCTCCTGTCTGGTATCTCCCAGCCCGCCCGAGAACCCCGTCGCCACACGGACCAACGCGTCCACCTCGCCATGCCAGGTTTCCAGATCATCCATAACCTGCTCGCCCACGGCGAGCACGATGCCCTCCGATCAATGGTAGCCGCCACTCACCAGCCTGCCGGCCCGCTTCGCGACCTTCATCTGCCTCTCCCTATCCAGCGTCAATCTGCCTCCTCCTCTTCCTCCATCTTGCTCGCGCGCCAGTTGAAGAGCGCGTTCTGAAGCGTGCTTATAGCCAGGCCGGCGCAATGCATGCTCTCCTCCGGCAACCCACCTAAGGCGTTGATCAGATCCTTGGGCAGAATCCACTCCACCCGTTCCAGCGTCAGACCGCTCACCATCTGGGTGAGCATACTGCCGCAGGCCAGCGTTGCACCGCAGCCGTCAGTGACAAACGTTGCCTCCTCAATCTTCGTCGAGCCATCGCCTAGGCGCAGGTAGATCTCCATGGTGTCGCCACACCAACCACGGACGACACCGTGCCAGTCCGCATCAACCATTCGCCCGACGTTCTTCGGAGACCGTGCCTCGCGAAGCACAACGTCCGAGTAGAGCACCTGCTCGCGCTCAACAATCTCCTGCTGGAGCTCCTCGACCATACGATCGAAATCCATCGCTGCGTCTTGATTCACACTGGCCTCCCGCTACCCGCCACGCAGGTCCTTGAGGCGGGTCATGACCTCGTCGAGCTGCTGCTGCAGCATCTCGGCCTCCTCGCGCAGCCGACCCGCGGCGTCCTCTTCGTACACCACCTCCTCTTCCTCCTCCCCGTGAGCGTGCTGGATGCTCTCGCGACAGGGCTCGGCCCCCTCCAGTGCGCCGCCCAGGTAGCGCTCCAACGAATGGCGCACGCTGCCCGAGGCGCCGGTCACCGGTTGGATTCCGTAGTCCTGGAAGAAACCGATGGCCCGCCGCCCCATGCCGCCGGTGAGCATCACGTCGACGTTGTACTCATTGATGAACTGCGGCACCTGGCCCGGCTGATGGCGACCGTAGAAGGGGTTCTCCACCACGTCGACCTCGTGAACCTCGCACCCGTCGACGTCAACCAACACAAAGCAAGGACACCGTCCGAAGTGCGGACTCACGACACTATCGAGCCCGTTTCGATTGTCCGCAGAAACCGCTATGCGTGTCACACCCTCCATCGCCTACCCTTCCTCCCCTTCCAGCTGATCGAGCCGATCCATCACCTCGGCCAGTTGCTTGCGCAGGTCAGCGGCCATCCCCGCCAGTTCGGAGATCTCCTGTTCGCGCGAAGGCGGAGTCCCACCCGTCGACGCAGCCTGAGGCTGAGCCTTGGAGGGAGCAGAGGCAGACAGACGGGATATGCCGACGCCTCCTCCTCCTCTTCGGGCGCTTGGGCGAGATCGCCCGGAGGCCGGCGTGCCGCGCCCCATGCCGGCCCTTCGTCCCATGCCAGCGTGCGCCGGGCCCGTCGCACCGCCCGCCGTGCCAAGCTGATCCTTCTTGAAGGACGCCACGGCGTCTCGCACCGTCTCGCCTTGAAACAGATAGACGGGCACATCAGCCGCCAGGAAGACGTTGTAGGCATTGGGACCCACGTTGCCCGTGATAACGGCCTCGGCCCCTTGCTCCACGACAAACTGCGCCGCCTGGATGCCAGCACCCCCGGCAGCGTTCATAGCCGGGTTCTCCACTGCCTCAACCTCCATCGAATCCGTGTCGACGAAGACATACAACCGACAACGGCCGAAGACAGGACTCGCCGCCGCATCCAGACCTGCGCCATTCGATGTGACAACAACTTTCATCACTACCTCTCCTTTTAGGGTATATTGCTATATGCTCTCTGAAATCATAGACATAGACGTCCAAAGTCCCACAACACAGCCATCGGGTCGATACTCACCTATACGCCATAGTCACCAGACGAAGGCCACCCCTGCGCTTGATCTGCCGAAAGGTCGCCCCCTGCGAGATCGACTGGAGCACACGGTCCACATCCTCGACCAGGGTCCCGCTCAAGACGTCGACGCCGGTCTCAAGCAGCAGTGGCGAGAGCGGTGTGCTCGGCCCCAGCATGATCACCAGGGCGTCGTCCCGACAGAGACGGATCAGGGAATCAAAGGTATGGTTGATGAGCGACGTACTCGTCATAGCCACCACGTCGGCCTGCGGAAGCAGCTCGTCCGCGCGATCGGCGGGAACGTCCCCGGGGCGAGGATGAAGCTCCAGCACCCAGCACGTCTCCGCCGCTCGACGCACCTCCTCAACGAAAGGAAAATGGCCGATGATGGCCACGCAATTACCGCTACCCTGCTCGATGATCACCTGGGACGCATTGAGCTCGACAAAGGCGGCCTCATCAGACCGCAGAAGCGCGTTGTAGGCCGCCACGCCGACGCTGGCCTTAAGCGTCTCCGTCGCGCGCATCCACTGTGCGAGCTGACGGGCGCCGTAGCTCAACAGATCCCCAGCCTCCGGGATGGGGGGGCCAAGACGGTGCGTCTCACCCCGCAGCGTCGATGCCAGGCCGCACTGAACCGGATTCGTATCCAGGACGACCGCCGTCCAGAAGGCACCCATGAGCACCTGGCGCACTGGCGCATCAGCCTGTAGATCGTCAAGCAGCACGTCAGTGGTGGGCACCTTCGCCCTCCTCCATGTGCTGGTTATGCGTCTCCAGAATGTGATCGATCATCTCTCTCGTCTCTCTAAGATCATTGGTCCACCAATGAAGCACCTCGTCTCCCAGCGCTGTGAGCCGATAGACTCGGCGCGGCGGGCCCTTCGTCTGTTCCTCATCCCAGCTCGAGATGACCCACTCCTTCTCCTCCATATCGCGCAGCGCTCTATACACCACGCTCGTGTTTACGTCGCCCAGCCCATAAGCCTCCAGCTGGTCGATGAGCGTGTAGCCGTGGGACGAGCCATGATGGAGGAGCAGAAGCAACGCGGGCTTCAGGATACGCACAGCCCGACGCGAGCAGCCTCGCTGCCGCCATCGTCGACCTAGCCCCGCCATACCCGATCCTCCCCTCTCAGCACACGGCCTCCAACACACAGAGACTTTACCACGCTATGTGCACTTTGTCAATAGACGACTTGCACACCAAGGGCGTTGTATCGTCTCCGGGCCAAACCCTGCAAATGTGGCACGGCGAACGTTGCAAGGTGGCAGAGAATGTTGGGCAAATTGGTCAAGGCCGTGTAGAATACGGCTATGGACAGAGGAGGAAGTAGAGGCTGCCGCCCACAGCTTGTCGTAACTGTACTGGCTCTGGGCTGTCTCTGCACGTCCGTCGCGCTGCTCGCCTGGCCTCGGCTGCGACGAGCAATCAGCGGCCCAGAGCTTTCTGACCTGAGGGGCGCGCCCTCGGTCGGACGCTGGCCCACACCGTCAATAACTGGCTTCTTCGACTATCCCCTGCAGCCACCGGAGGAGTACGGCCCCTACACCCAGGGCATCACCGGACTCCGGGCCATCGACACCCGCTTCGGGGCCCAGAACCCGGCGCTCGGGAACCGGTCGAACTGCTTCCGAGACAAGGACGGCAACTCCGTTCCCTTCAGTCAGCTCTATCACGCTGGGGTGGATCTGTTCTCGCTGGGCCCGGCCCGCCAGCTACTGTGGGGCAATGCAGCCGGCGACCCAGTGCACGCGGTCGCCGACGGGGTGGTGGTCTCCGCCCTGGAGGCTGGCGCCGAAGGGCAGATTCTGATCACACACCATCTGCTGCCTAATCAATCCGCGGTCTACGCCGTCTACTGGCACGTCGATCGCGTGCAGGTCGCGCCCGGACAGCCGGTGGAGCGCGGCCAGATCATCGCCTCCGTCTGTGACCAGGGTCTCAACAGTCATTTGCACTGGGAGATGCGCACGTTTCTGGACGGGAGCGACCTATTCCCCGCGGGGACCGCGGGGGCGCGAGGGAGCTGCAACGGCCACGTCGCTGGCGTCGCCTACACGTGGGACGACGCCGAGGATCGCGCCCGACCCGAGTTCTACGGCTATATGGATCCTCTGGCCTTCGTCGCAGGCCATCAGTAACAGGCATCCAGGAACGACTCAATCAATGAGGTAAAGGAGGTCACATATGCGCATTGCAATCTTTGGCGCCGGCGCCGTCGGCGGCTACTTCGGCGGTAGGCTCGCCCAGGCCGGAGAGGACGTGGTGTTCATCGCCCGCGGCGACCACCTGGCGGCTATGAAGGCAGACGGCCTCCGCGTGGAGAGCGTCGCTGGCGACTTCGTCGTGGATCCGGTTCAGGCCACCGACGATCCCAGCGAGGTTGGTCTAGTGGACGTGATCCTGGTGACTGTCAAGGCGTGGCAGATCCTCGACGCAGCCTATGAGATGGGCCGTATGGTCGGGTCGGATACCTTCGTCGTGCCGCTGGAGAATGGCGTGGAGGCACCCTCGCAGCTGGCCGAGGTCCTGGGCGAAGAGCATGTGCTAGGCGGGCTCTGCCGGATCATCAGCGCCCTGGTCGAGCCGGGCCACGTCCGCCACGCGGGCATCAGCCCGACCATCACCTTCGGGGAACTGGATAGTCAACGCAGCGAGCGGGCCGAGAGGCTTCGGGACGTCTTCCAACGGGCCGAAGGCGTGACCCCGGAGATCCCGCTGGACATTCGCGTGGCCATGTGGGAGAAGTTCCTCTTCATCGCGGCCTTGAGCGGCGTTGGAGCGGTGACGCGGGCACCGCTCGGTGTGCTGCGCTCGCTGCCGGAGACGCGCCGCTTGCTGGAGAAGGCGATGGAGGAAATCCTCGCCGTGGCGCGGGCCCGAGGCGTGGCCCTGCAGCGCGAGGTCATAGCAGAGACGATGGCCTTCATCGACGACCTGCCGCCCGGGGGAACTGCCTCCATGCAGCGCGACGTGATGGCCGGTCGCCCTTCGGAGCTCGCGTCGCAGAACGGGGCCGTGGTCCGACTCGGGCGCGAGTTGGGCGTGGAGACGCCGCTGCACGCTTTCATCACCCACAGCCTGCTGCCGCAGGAACGGCGAGCCCGGGGGGAACTGTCGTTCACGTAGCGGCATCCAC
>CAYQZG010000002.1:4940-40398 GCA_964421785.1 uncultured Anaerolineales bacterium | reverse complement strand
CTGCCGCAGGAACGGCGAGCCCGGGGGGAACTGTCGTTCACGTAGCGGCATCCACGATAGAGAAAGTAAGCGTAGCGGCATCCACCTCCAGACCGATCTCCTCGCGCCTGACGGCCCGCCCCGCGCTCTCCCCCGTCAATCGTCCCTAGCTCGAAGAGCCGTCCGCCGTCTTGCCCCGCATCGGTTCACCCCGGCTCCTCGGTCGCAAGTGCCAGAGTCGACTAGGCGGTGACCGCCCGTCACCCACCACCTTTGAATGGCAGAATTGACTAACCAGCCAATTCAAGTATAATGGCCGGGAGGTTGAGAGCGAGGTGAGTGACATTGACCCACGTAACGTGTAGGATGTGTTGCACCTACATCTATGCTGGCGGATTGCAGCACAGCAGCCGATAGCTGCCAAGCTGTAAGCAAAGCGACAGCCGCTGTAAGCAAAGCGATAGCCTTTGTCGCTGCAATCTGTGACTCCCCTGAAACCCACAGCCGTGGGTTTTTTGCCGTACTACATCCTTCGCTGTCCGTGGAGCGCCGTCGTCTCGACGGCAGCCAGGCGGCAGCAAAGCGGCATAAGCGACTCCTACTGACCGATGCATCTATTGAATGAGACCAAAGCGAGGTACGCTATGAGCAAACCGACTATCGACGAGCAGATGGCCATTCTAACGCGAGGCGCCGAGTTCGGCGACGAGCAGACCAAGGAGCATATGCAAGAGGAGCTGCACCAAAGTCTGATTGAATCGGAGAGGACAGGGCAGCCGCTGCGCATCTACTGCGGCTACGACCCCACCGCCCCGGACATCCATCTCGGCCACACGGTCACTATGCGGAAGCTACGCCAGTTCCAGGAGCTCGGCCACCAGGCCATCTTCCTCATCGGCACCTTCACCGGCCTGATCGGCGATCCCTCGGACAAGGATGCGGCGCGACCACGCCTCACCATGGAAAAGGTGAGAGAGAACGCCGACACATACATCGAGCAGGCGTACAGAATCCTCGACCCGGATCAGACTGAGATCCGCTACAACGACGAATGGCTGGCCGATCTCACCTTCCAGGACGTCATAGAGCTGGCGAGCCACTTCACCGTCCAACAATTCCTATCCCGTGAGAAGTTCGCCCTGCGGCGCGAGAAGGGTGACGCCATCTGGGTGCACGAGTTCCTCTACGCCCTGATGCAGGGATACGACGCCGTGGCGCTGAGGACAGATATCCAGATCGGCGGCACGGACCAGCTCTTCAACCTGATGGCCGGACGCAAGCTGCAGACCGTATTCGGACAGAAGCCGCAGGTCTGCCTCACCTTCCCCATCCTGGTGGGGACCGACGGCAAGCTTCGCATGTCGAAGAGCACCGGCAACTACGTCGGCGTCAATGAGCCGCCGGAGACGAAGTACGGCAAGACCATGTCGATACCCGACTCGGCCATGCGCAACTGGTTCGAGCTGGTGACCCGCTGGAAGCCCGAGCGCATCGACGAGCTCTTCGAAGCCGTGGAGCGCGGGGACGTGCACCCTATGGACGCGAAGAAGCAACTGGCATGGGAGATCGTCTCCATCTTCGACGGCAACGATGCCGCCGACAAAGCGGCCGCGCACTTCAAGCGCGTCCATCAAAGACGGCAGCTGCCGGAGGATATGCCCGAGCGCCACCTGACGGCCCCGGCGAACGTCGTGGACATCATCGCCGCGGCCGATCTGGCGCGCAGCAAGAGCCAGGCTCGCCGCTTGGTGCAGCAGGGCGCTGTGCGCCTGGATGGAGAGAGGATCAAGACGATCGACGTCGATATTACAGTCGAGGATGAAGCGGTGCTTCAGGTCGGCAAACGCCGCTTCCTGCGCCTAGTCGGGCCTGCGGCAGCAGAGTAGGTCGGACGAGGCGGTTAACGCCCGCTATCCGACAAAGGAGAAACATGGACGATAGACCTGGTTGCCTTTCCGGCTTATTGAAGCTTTTGCTGCTTAATTGGCTCTTCGATTGGCTGCAGGAACAATTCGGCTTTGGAAGAGGTGTGTCCTGCACGGGATGTGGATGCGGTATCATCCTCCTCATCCTCTTTCTGATCTTGGCATGCTCTGTCATCACCGGTACCAACTGGCTCGAGTTCGGGTTCTAGAGATGGCTGATCTCCTGACCAGCCACAACCTGGGCTTCTTCACTTGCTCTGAGCCCCGCACTCGGAGCGACTAGGTGGTGCCCACCCGTCACTCAGGGACGGGCTTCGGAACCCGTAGGAGAGCTGCTAGTGGAAGGAGACATCTATGAAAGACAAACCAATCCTATCGGTATTCCTGGCCTTCATCCTGGGCTTCATGCTGCCGGTCTGCAGCTGCGTCGGGACCGGGGTCATCACTATGGGAGCATTGAGCCAGCTCAGCCAGCAGCCGTTGCCCGAAACTATGGGCACCGGCGACGCGGTGGCCGTGATTCGACTTGATGGGACCATCACCTCAGGCCCGCCGGGCTATCTAACCACGACCGGCATCACACCAGATCGCGTGCAATCGCTCCTCGACCAAGCAGCGGCCAATCCAGCAGTCAAGGCCGTCGTAGTACGGGTCAACAGCCCTGGCGGAGCCGTCGTCGCCTCTGATGAGATCTATCGAGCCCTCCTCAACCACGAGAAGCCCGTCGTCATCTCTATGGGCGATACAGCAGCCTCAGGCGGCTACTACATCGCTTGCGGCGGCGACTACATCATCGCCCATCCCGACACGCTGACAGGCTCGATTGGCGTTATCAGCACATTCCTCAATTACGAGGAACTGCTGGACAAGGTGGGTGTGGAGGCAGTCATCATCACCACCGGCCCGCGCAAGGACTTTGGAACACCCTACCGGGAGATGACGGAAGAAGAGAAGGAGATTTGGCGGGAGATCCTAGATCAGGTCTATGAGGACTTCGTGGACGTGGTGGCGGAAGCGCGGGACCTTCCAAAGCAAGAGGCGCGCGAGCTAGCCGACGGGAGGGTCTTCACCGGTCAGCAAGCGAAGGAGCTCGGCTTGGTCGATGACGTTGGCGCTCGACAGGAGGCTATCGACAAAGCGGCGGAGCTGGGCGACATCGTAGGGGAGCCGCGGGTGATCGAGTTGAAGCCACAACCGACCTTCCTGGAGATGCTCTACACCTTCCAGACCCGCTCTTTGATGCCCACGTTGGAGGAGATCATCGGCTGGGCCGGGACGCCATTGCTGCAATTCCGCATGCCAGAGCCGTAGCCCGGCCGCCCGCGACGACAAGCAGTCAAGCCCCCTGCCCTCCCCAAAAACGGGAGCGGGGGGCTATCCAACCGCTCCCACTGCAGGCCTCACGATCTTCCCCGCCGTCTTATCCACGACTCATATCCAATTGCAGACTGGTTCTTGGATGCAGCCTAGTGAGCGCAGCGGCCTAGTGAGCGCAGCGGCCTAGTCCAGCAAGCCAGCGAAGGTCTGCCCAAACACCTGGCTGGAGGAGAAACTTGAGCTCAGGGGCTCTCTGCCGGGCGTCAAAGGGAGATTTCCCCCAACGAGCCACAGGTTGACACGAGCTTCCCGTCCACGCTCGTCTTCGAACTTGATCAACGTCGCGTCCGGTGAGCGGCCCTCAGGCACAGCGGGTACCTCGACCCTTGACCAGGGTTTTTCGGTGTATCGCGCCACCGGTCGATCGGGGCCGAGCACGGTGACCGTCGTATGGTCGGGCAGCCCTTCAACTGCCAAGACAGCGATCCAGTCGCCGTCGGGCGAGAGCCCGTGCTCAACAGCGACGGCGCGCACGTAGTGACCCAGCACACTGGCAGCGTAGCGGCGCGTGACTCCTAAATGAATCTGATCCCAACCACCGTTATAAGCCGCCAACGCATAGTAGACGTCGCCGTTGCCATCCCGTATCACGTGAGCCAACGTTCGTGTACCTGCCGCCACGTTCGTCCACGGATTCTCAAGCTCCTCAGCACTGGGGCGCCAAGGGAACGGCTTGACACACATCAGGCCTACAGCCCCCGTCGGCCCTTTCACCGTGGAGACTCCTCTGGACTCCTTCCAAATGAGGGAGGCCACGAGATCGGGATCAAGGTGGCGTCTCTCCGCGTACCGCACGATGATGCCCTCCCAACGACTGACCACAGGCTGCCAATACGGTGACAAGCCAGAGCCATCAGAAGACCCTTCACCCTGTGCATGCACAGGGTGAACGTGCGGAACAACGATGACAGCCGCCAATAGCACAACGGCGAGCGTTTTACTGCACGTCTCCTCAGTCAACGTCACTCCTCCTTTCAACGAGACTTGGATACGTGCGCGTGTTTATATCGTAAAGCCTGGATTTGTCAAGTCGAGCCAGAACTGCCCACGCTGACAACCCACAGCCCCGTGCTGCCGTGTCCTCATGTCCCTATCGCATACCGCAGGGCCGCATCGGCGTGGATCACCGTTGTATCGAAAAGCGGCACACCAGCCTCCTCCAAGCCCGTCCCCGGGCCGCTTACTAGAAGCGGAATCTCCGTGCAGCCCAGGATCACTCCCTCAGCGCCGCGCTGTGCTAACGCATCGATGATACTGACAAAGGCCTCGCGCGAAGCATCACGGATCTCACCAGCCACCAGCTCGTCGTAGATCACGTCGTTAACCCGCTTTCGATCCTCTGCACCGGGCACCAGGACCTTGATCCCTCTTTCGGCCAACGCCTCCTGATAGAATGTCTTCTCCATGGTAAACGCCGTGCCAAGTAGGCCCACCGTCTCCATACCTCGTCCCTGGACGGCATCGGCAACGGCATCCAGCAGACTGAGCATGGGCACGTTGACGCTGGCCTCAACCTGATCGAAGACGATGTGCATCGTATTCGTTGCGATGAGAATGAAATCGGCTCCAGCCGTCTCAAGAGCCCGTGCCGCCTGGCTCAACCCCTCGGCCACGAGATCCCACCGATCCTCCTCCGGCCAATCGACGTAAGCCTGAAAGCTCACGCTGTAGATCACGATCTCTGGATAGCCGTAATCACCGAATTGTTTGGTGTAGGTCCGAGTAATGTGCTCGTAGTATGCTACCGTCGATTCCGGACTCATGCCGCCCAAAATGCCGATTGTGTGCATCGCGCTCCTTCTTGTCTGGCGGAAACCTCGCCCCTGGCTCCCGCGTCCCCTGTTGCGGTCTATCAACCAGGAATGCCGCAGTCGGCCTCCCCAGGCGTGTTGGTACCCAGGCGTCCACGCTGTGAGCGCAGCGGCGTGCCCCGTCGCTCCATCGACTCATTCGCAGCGCCTTCACTCGATCGTGGCTAGAAACTCCCGCGCCATACTCCCCACATCCGCATCCGTGGATATACCCGTCCATGGATCTCCCGGCCGCACCAGGTTCACCACCACGATATTCGCACCGTTGAAGATGGCGCTGCGCGCCTCCTTGATGTCCACCCCACCCGCCGCTGAGATGAGCACATTGAACTTGCTGCGCACCCGGTTCACGTGCCGGTACTGAATCAGCTTGCCACGCGTGGATTCCTCATCACGCCCGCGGTGAAGCACCACGACATCGGGAGGGTTCTTCATGCGCATCAATACCCGCAGCGGATCTTTCACCCCAAGCATATCGATCATCGAGATCATGTTCAACTCATTGCAGCGAGCGACAAAGAGGTCCAGCGCCTCAGACGGCGAGCTACCCAGAACGGTCACGGCTGTGGCCCCTCCTTCTCGCGCCATATCCACCTCGCCGAGGGCACCATCCACCGTCTTCAGATCCGCGACAACGTGTCCAGGCCAGTGACGGCGAATAGCTCGAATGCCGTCGACGCCTTCACGCTTGATGTAAGGAGTTCCCGCCTCCACGAAAATGCGCTCACGGCCTCTCGGCAAGCTCATCACGTCCTTGGTCACGCCCGGCAGAACGCGCCTGACCAAACTCACATCGTAGTTAAAAGCGATTTGTAGATAACGTATCTTATCATTGAGCATGGCCGCCGCTCATTCACTCTTCGCCTCGCCAAGCGACATCATCGCCTGACCAAGATCGGACGGGACAAAGAGCACGATCTTCTCCGAAGGATCGGCAGCGATAGCCCGGATTGTCTGCAGCGTCCGCAGATGCATCGCCCCAGGGCTCCGAGCCATCGTCTCGGCTGCCTCCTGCAGCCGCTTCGAGGCCTCAAGCTCGCCCTGCGAGGCGATGATCACCGCACGGCGCTCTCGCTCCGCCTCGGCCTGCTGCGCCATGGCCCGCTTCATCTCGGCCGGGAGTTCCAGTTCCTGGATCTTGATCGACTCGACGTCGATGCCCCAGCCGTCAGTCTCAGAGTCGACGATCTCCTTGATACTCTCGGCGATCTGCTCACGCTCCGTGAGGACAAAGTCCATCTCACTGTTGCCAATCACGTCCCGCAGCGCGGCCTGGGTGTACTGACGGATAGCAAAGGCGTAATCCTCGATCTTGATGATGGCGTCCTCCGGCTGGATCACCTTGAAGTAGACCACGGCGTTCACCAGCATAGGGATGTTGTCCTTCGTCATCACCTCCTGCCGCGGGATCTCCGCCGTCTTGATGCGCATGTCAACCTTCTCCATCATCTGCAAGATGGGGATGACCAAGGTCAACCCCGGCTCGCGCATACCAGCGTACTTGCCCAATGTGAACACGACGCCTCGTTCGTACTCGTAGAGCAGCCGGACCGAGCGCAGCACAACCACGAGAACGACAAGCAGACCACCGACCACAAAACAACCACCAGCCGTCACCCAGCCTTCCATGGAATTCTCCTTAACTCATGTGGGAGCCCGCCGACCCTCTCGGTGGCGGGACCTATTCGCTTACCGGTCTAGCCACCGTACGTCTCATCATAGTCCTCAATCGCCGCTTGCACCACTCTCAGCGCATACTCGCGGTCACAGACCTCCTCAATGGACATCTGTGATTCGCCGCCGGGAATCAGCTTGTACGTGCTGAAATAATGCTCCAACCGGTTCACCAGCACTTGAGGCACGTCGGACACGTCCTCGACGCTCCTCCAGAAAGGGTCGTTCTCCAGGACGGCGATGACCTTATCGTCCGCCTCTCCGCCGTCAATCGCCTGTATGACACCCACCACCCGGGCGCTCAAGATCACCTCCGAGCGATTCATCGGCCGCTCGCTGATCACACAGATATCCAGCGGATCCCCATCCCCCCCCTTGGCCTTCGGCGAAAGATCATTCACCCGGCGCCCACAGTAGGTGCGCGGAATGAAACCATACAGCGTCGGCGGGTGCGAGGATGTCCGCTGCGGTCGATCAACCCACATATACCCCGTCCTCTTATCGATCTCATACTTGATCAGATCGAACGGCGTGATCTCAATGTAGGCGTGCACAATGTGCGGCGGATCTGGCCCCACCTCCAACCCGTGCCAGGGGTGAGGTCTCCAGCGGTAGAACGGCTTGGGAAATGACATCGTACCAACTCCTTTCAGCCCCTCAAACGAACAACTAGACGAGAGTCAAAGCACTGAGCGAGCATGGACACCCCGCCACTGATCACTGATCACCTTCCACCCCGGCAGCCTCAAACGCCGCCATCACGATCTCTCGCGCCCCGTCCTGGATGCTCTTCAGGTGATCGGATCCTTTGAAGCTCTCCGTGTAGATCTTGTAGATGTCCTCCGTGCCCGAGGGGCGTGCCGCAAACCAGCCGTTCTCCGTCACCACCTTCAAGCCGCCGATGGGCGCGTCGTTGCAGGGCGCCCGCGTCAGCTTGGCCACGATCCGCTCCCCCGCCAGCTCCTCCCGCTCCACCATCTCCGGGGAGAGCTCCTTCAGCGCCTTCTTCTGCGCCTTGCTCGCCAGCGTGTCGATCCGCTCATAGACCGGGCTGCCAAATTGCTCCTCCAGCGCCGCGTAGTGCTCGCTCGGGTCCCGCCCGGTCGTGGCCGTAATCTCCGCAGCCAGCAGATCGAGCAGCAGACCATCCTTGTCCGTCGTCCAGACCGAGCCATCCTGGCGCAGGAACGAGGCCCCTGCGCTCTCCTCTCCACCGAAGCCCAGCCAGCCCTCCAACAGCCCGTCCACGAACCACTTGAAGCCCACCGGCACCTCACATAGTTCGCGTCCCAGGTGCGCCGCCACCCGGTCAATCATCGAGCTGGAGACCAGCGTTTTCCCCACCGCCGGGGCGAGCCGGTCCTCCCCCCACGATGACCGGTTCTGAAACAGATACCAGACCGCTACCGCCAGATAGTGGTTGGGGTTCATCAATCCCCCCGTACGGGTGACAATGCCGTGCCGGTCGTAGTCCGTATCGTTGCCGAAGGCAATGTCGAACCGATCGCGGAGCCCCAGCAGGCTCGCCATAGCGTGCCGCGAAGAGGGATCCATGCGAATCTGACCATCGTGATCCACCGTCATAAACGAGAAGGTGGGATCCACCGCCTGGTTCACCACCTCAAGATCCAGCCCATATATCTCGGCGATGGGATCCCAGTACGCCACGCCGGAGCCACCCATCGGGTCGACCCCGATCTTCAGCCTGGACGCGGCTATCACGTCCACGTCCACGACATGCTTCAGATCCTCCACGTAGGGCGTGATGTAGTCGTACCCATGTGTGGTGTCCGCCTCAAGCGCCCGCTGCAGAGGGATCCGCTCGACAGCTCTGAGGCCATCCTCCAGCATCTCGTTGGCGCGCTGCTCGATCTGCCGCGTCGTCTCGGGCGCGGCCGGACCGCCCTCCGGCGGATTGTACTTGAAACCACCGTCACTGGGCGGGTTGTGGGATGGCGTGATGACCACGCCATCTGCAAGCCCCGTCGACCGACCCTGGTTGTAGGTCAGGATGGCATGGGAGATCACGGGCGTCGGGGTGTAGCCGAAATCGTCCTGGATAAAGATGTCGACGCCGTTGGCCGCGAACACCTCGATAGCGGTGCGCAGCGCCGGCTCCGAGAGCGCATGCGTGTCCATCCCGGCGTACAGGGGGCCGGTCACACCCATGGCGGCCCTGAGCTCGGCGATGGCCTGGCACATAGCCAGGACGTGACCCTCGTTGAAGCTGCGCTCCAGCGACGATCCCCGGTGACCGGAGGTGCCGAACGAGATCCGCTGAGCCGGATCCCTAGGATCGGGCCTGTCCGTGTAGTAGGCCGAGACCAACCGTGGGACGTTGATCAGAATCTCCGGTGGAGCCTTTCTGCCTGCAAGTTGATGGTCGCTCATTAATCTCTCCCTTGGTGCGCTCTCCCCCGTCCATCGTCCGCCGTTGCTCCTGGGGCGACGACGCGTCGCATCATCGGGTTAGTGTAGGGCATGCCAGAAGCCTAGCTCCGACTGCGAGCTCAAGTATACGTCATATTGATCTTTCATCAAGTCGTGCGATCGACCTTGAGCCGCACGCCGCCCACTCGGGGCGTTGAAGCTGCAGGGAAGCGGCCCGAGGACGGGGGGCGGAACCGCCATGGCAGCTGAAGCGGCTACCTCCTTAACGTAACTAAACTTGGCTCTCCTGAAAGAAGGTGGCTGAGGTGCGTTGCACGTTCCGTGCGTGCGACGCACCTTGCCCACCCCAGTCTGCCGCACGCTGGGTCAAGTGCCAGGCACCGTGAGCACCTCAATGCGTTGCACAAGCAATGCAGGGATCAAAAGCGCGCACGACGCGCCCCACCGCGTGCTCTAACTCCATGTCCACCCGCTCCGGGGTGATGTAGCGTCGGGCCGCCACGCGCAGCGCTCGCTCGATGGCCAAGGCGTTGTGCACCGTGGGGATGATGAACTCCGCCTCATCGATGAAACCGTCACGAATGCGGTAGTGGTGGATCAGAGGACCACGCGGCGCCTCGACCAGCCCATACCCCTCTCCATCGCGCGGCGTGTGGGGGACGGCGGTCTCCTCACCTTTAAGAGACCTCTCTAGGATCTCCATCGCCCGCTCCAGCGCGTAGACCAGCTCAATGCCGCGGCCCAGGTCGAAGAGCAGAATGGCGTGGGCCGGCTCTCCAAATATCTCTCGGAACTGGGTCAGGTACCCGTCGGCGCATGGCGTGCCCATCCGGCGTGTCATATTGATCCGCGCCAGGCTGTTAGCCCGCATCACCTCACCCTGATAGCTCGTCCGCCCAGCGTAGCTGTAGTCGGTCTCCTCGAAGGTAAGGTAATCACGGAAATCCCGAGCGGGGAAACTCTCGCACTCGACGCCATCGGGGTGGAGCACGCGGATACTATCTCCGTCGTAGTTCGGACACTCGTCTCCAGTGGCTGCGATGTAATGCGCCGGCGCGTCGTCGCCCCAGGTGCCGATGCGATCGCGAAGGTCGAAGGAGATCTTCCAGTAGAAGTCGAAGAGCTCGCAGGCAACGGGGAGCGCTTCGGCGATCTGCTGACGCATATCGGCGGCTGCCTCGGGCTCGATGCCACTGGTCACGCCACCGACAACTGCTTTGACCGGGTGGATGAACTGTCCGCCCGCCAGCGAGATAAGGTCGGTGCCGGCTTTCCGCACTTGAAGCGCCCGCGTGGCGAGCACGGCCTGCGCCTGCCGGTCGCCTGCCTCATCCGCCGTAAGCGCAGCGGCCGGAAAGGGAAGTGAAACGGCATCCTCGGCCGACCCAAAGATGCTGGAGACGCCCAAGCGGTCCGGCATGGTGAAGAAGAACACCGACGTAGCCTGGTTCTGAATGATCTGACCCAACAGCAGCAACTCCCGGATATCGCGCGCCAGGGGCGGCGGGGTGACGCCGTAGGCGTCCTCCAGCGCCTCCACACTGGCGACGTGATGGGCCGTGGAGCAGACGCCGCAGATGCGTGGCACGATGATGGGCATCTGCTCAGCCGGCACGCCCTGCACGAAGTAGCGGAAGCCGCGGATCTCCATGGCCTTGAAGTGCGCCGAAACGACCTCGCCGTCGTGCACCTCAATGACGACCCGGGCGTGACCCTCGATGCGGCTAAGGGGAAAGGTCAAGGTTGGCATCTCACAGCACCTTATCTCTCGGCCTCGGAGGCCGGTCCCCACCGGCGTAACCGTCGCCACGGGCGTAGTCGGAGAACTGGAAGAGGAAGAGCGCCAGCTGCGGCGAGCGCAGCGCCCGGTCGAGCTCCTCCTCCGGGACGTCCGTCATCTTCCCGAAGACGCGCTTAATACTGGACAGCCAGGCCTCTGATCCTCTCTCGATGAAGGCATCGGACGGACCGCGGCAGCCGACGCATGGATGACCTGCGCGAGTGCAAGGTGCGTTGCAGCCGCCTCGGGTCGAGGACCCGACACACAGGTAGCCCTGATTGATCAAGCAGATGTCGGGCATCACCTCACCTTCTATCTGGACGCGCTGGAAGCCAACCAGATGATCGGGCTTCATGTCCCGTAGCTTCCTTCGGCCGCACTCCCGGCAGACATTCCGGGCGGGCTCGAAATCGGAGTCGTCACGCAGGACAGCCATAAACAGATCTGGCGTCGGCGGGCAGCCAGGCAGATAGCGATCGACCTCGACCATAGCATCGATGGGATGGCACTTGGGCAGCAGACGTGGCACGTGACGCCGCTCAGCCTGGGCCAGGAACAGCTCGCGTACCTCGTCGCGATCGCCCAGGCTGGCGACGCCGCCGGAGATAGCACAGGTCCCGACAGCAACGACCTG
This sequence comes from uncultured Anaerolineales bacterium, assembly GCA_964421785.1. GTDB lineage: Bacteria > Chloroflexota > Anaerolineae > B4-G1 > B4-G1 > SKLM01. The sequence continues at coordinate 28,827 of CAYQZG010000002.1, read as the reverse complement.
GTCTGCCCCCTCCACCGCGCGGCGGAGATTGTATAGATCCTCATCTGTGCGCACGCCGCCGCTCACCAGCAACATGTCCACCTCTGGCACGGTGTAGGCCGAGACCACCAGAGGCATGTAGACCAGCCGATATCGGTCCACCCACGCCTCGGCGTTGAGGAGCGACACCTCGCAGCCGGCGCACCCAGAAAGCTGCAGTACGGCAAACCGCTTCATCCGTCAAGCCCGTCCTCGGGCCGCTCTCGGCCACCTCCCACCGGTACCTGTCCTGCCAGGGTATTCACGTTGTTCAAGTCCTCGAAGGCTCTCCTCAATCGGGCCTTGAAGGACTCCTCGCCCTGTCTCAACCATACTCGAGGATCATAGTACTTCTTATTGGGGAGGTCATCACCTTCCGGGTTGCCGATTTGGCTCTGTAGATACGCTTCATTCTCCCGGACATACCTCCTCACCCCATCCCAGAAAGCCCACTGGGTGTCGGTATCGATGTTGAACTTGACCACACCGTAGGAGACAGCCTCCCGGATGTCAGCCAGGCTCGATCCCGAACCGCCGTGGAACACGAAGTTGACCGGCTTGCCGTCCGTGCCTAGCTTCTCCTCAATGTATTCCTGGCAGTTATGCAGGATCTTGGGACGCAGCGTCACGGCGCCGGGCTTGTACACCCCGTGGACGTTCCCGAAGGCGGCGGCGATGGTAAACTTGTCGCTGACCTCCATCAACTCCTGGTACGCGTAGGCCACCTCCTCGGGCTGCGTGTACAGGCGAGAGCTGTCGAGGCCGCTGTGATCCACGCCGTCCTCTTCGCCACCGGTGATGCCCAACTCGAGCTCCAGAGTCATATCGATCCTGCTCATGCGCTCCAGATACCGCTTGCACGTCTCGACGTTCTCCTCCAGTGGTTCCTCCGACAGGTCGAGCATGTGCGAACTGTATAGGGGCTCACCGTGCTCCTCATAGTACGCTTCGCCTGCATCCAGCAAGCCGTCAATCCAGGGAAGCAGCTTCCTCGCGGCGTGGTCGGTATGCACGATGACGGAGACGCCGTACAATCGCGCCATTTGACGCACGTGCTGGGCGCCAGACACAGCTCCCGCGATGGCCGCCCGTTGATTCTCGTTACCCAACCCCCTACCGGCAAAAAACTTAGCACCACCGTTTGAGAACTGAATCATGATCGGCGAGTTGACCTCTCGGGCCGTCTCCAGGGCGGCATTGACGGTGTTGGTGCCCACCACGTTCACAGCGGGTAGAGCGAACCCCTCCGCTTTGGCGAAGGCCAGAAGCGTTTGCACATCATCCCCAGTCACAACGCCAGGGGCGATCTCATCTCTTATGCTTGACATATCCTTTCTCCTTGGGATGCCTTTTGTCCCCTTTGTCCACATCGTACGGCGTCACTGCTCCGAGCACGCCTCGCCTGTCAATGTCTGCAGTCAACAGCTTATCTACTTGTCCCACCACCTCGATGACCAAATGCCCCTCTGCCGATCGGTAGACGATGCGCGTCTGCTCCTGTTCGTCCCCCGAACACCGCAGTCTCAGGCGACCGATCAATCTGGCGTGGGTGCCAGCGCCATAAGCAGATCCTCCCAGTCCACCAGATCATCGCTAACCGCATGGCCTAAATGGATAGTGCCGTCTCTATCGCCAAGCTGGCCCCGCCCAGCCAATCGCCTTCCCGCTTGCTGCCAGTGCGATGGCACCCAGCACCCCGGCGCGGCCTCCCAGCGCTGGCGGCACGATGTAAGCATTGATGTCCTCCAGGATCTCCGGCGCCTGCACGTAGCCATTGAGGAGCTCCTGCACGTCCATCCGCACCATCGGAAACAGCTGCTGCTGGTTCATCACGCCGCCCCCTATGATGATGCGCTGCGGCGAGATGGTGCAGATCACGTTGATCAGGCCCAGTGCCAGATAGCGCGCCTCAAGTGGCCACGCCGAATGGTCCGGCGGCAGCGTGTCCGCTGGCTGGCCCCAACGGGCCTCCAAGGCCGGCCCCGTTGCCAGCCCTTCCAGGCAATCGCCATGAAAGGGACAGATGCCGGGAAAAGGATCCGCCTCCCAATCGTGGGGCAGAAGAATGTGCCCCATCTCCGGGTGGATCAAACCGTGCATCAGCTGCCCCCCCACCATACCCCCACCTCCGATGCCAGTACCGATGGTGAGGTAGATGAATGTATTCAGCCCCTGCGCCGCGCCCCAGCGATGCTCGCCCAGAGCTGCGCCGTTCACGTCCGTGTCGAAGCCCACCGGCAGATCCAGCGCTCGCCGGATAGCCCCGACGATGTCGGTCTGCGCCCAGCCGGGTTTAGGCGTGGTGGTGATGAAACCATAGCGAGGCGAGCGCGGATCGAGGTCGACCGGGCCGAACGAGGCAACCCCGACGGCCGTCAGGTCCAACCGATGAGGTCGCAAGAAGTCAATGGCGCGCTCAATTGTCTCGCCTGGTGTCGTGGTAGGGAACCGCTCCTCAGCCCGAATGTCCTCCGGACCGCTGCCTACCGCGCAGACGAATTTGGTGCCGCCCGCTTCAATGCCACCGTAGAGAGTCATACACTACCTCGCGTAGTCTACACTGAGACACCCATTCTCGGCAATCCTTGAGAGCCATAGGCCATTCAAGGTGCCTGGGCGAAATCGCCGTAAGCGCAGCGTGAGCGAGGTCGCCCGCGACCCGCTCTATCACCAAGCGTGCGCAGCTAAGCCGCTGACCGCGCCCAGCCAATCGCTTTATCGCTCTATCGCGCGATAGATCGTCGCCGTATCTACACATTCTCCACGAAGTGATGGATCGCCTGCCGCAGGAAGTCCTGATTAAGCTCACCCAACGGAGATCGGGTCTCCAGGATGCGCTCGGGGATGCGCAATGCCTCGGCGTCGAACCCTTCCCGCACCTTGAAGTCGTATTTCTGGCGCAAAACTTCGGCGCCCAGCTCGAGCAGGTCATCCTCAGAGCGATCGATCCCCGCTACTGAAAGAGCGCGCCGAACCCTATCCATAGTATAGACGCCGCGGGCGAAGAAGCAGACCACCAGGCTAGCGAGCACTTGTCGCCAGCGCTCCTCCTCCAGCAGGGAATCGGCCACCCCCTCGGGGTCAAGGACCTCATCCTTGCCGGCTGCCCTCTGATCCACACCGTACCCACCGCTGTCCAGGTGACTGTGGCGCGCACCGGTCAGATAGGTCATATGAGCTGCCGGTCCCGTGTGGTACCCTGGCATCTCGTTCCCCCCGAAGGCGAGAGCGAAACCCTCTCCACCGTAGACCGAAGCGGCGTGCTCCACGCCGCCCGCCAGCGCTCGGTAGAAGTCGGTGGGTTGGCCCACGATGCGCCGGGCAGCCTCGATGTAAGTCTCATAGTCACCCCATCCCAGCTCGAGCCCGTCGGTCTCCTCTGTGGAGATGATCCCACTTTCCAGGGCCTCCGTCGCCCAAGCGAGCACCACGCCCGTGCTCATCGCGTCCAGCCCCTGGACCTCCACCTCGTCCATCAGCCGCAGCATCCCGCTCACGTCCGAGCCACCGACCATGCTGCCCAAGGCGTAGATCGGTTCGTAGTCGTAGCCCAGCATAGATGTCTTATAGAAGTACGGCTCGTCAGGATGGGGGACGCGCAGGGCGGCCAGATGAATGCAGGCCACCGGGCAGTGCGCGCAGGCCAGCCGCCGGCCCAGATACTGCTGCGCCATGAGCTCGCCCGAGATAGCCTCGGCTTCCTCAAAGCGAGCTTGCTGCAGATTTCGCGTCGGCAGCGCGCCCATCTCGTTCAAGGGCAGGACGTTCATTGGCGTGCCCAGATCGTGGTACTTCCGCATCAGCTCGGACTTGGTGGCGGCGTTGAAGATCGCGTCGTAGGTTTGGCGGTAGGCCCGGCGATCCGCCACATCCAACGAGCGATCGCCGATGATGACCATACCCTTCAGCCGCTTGCTGCCGAAGACCGCCCCCAGCCCCAGCCGTCCAAAGTGCCGGTACGTCTCGGTGATAACGCAGGCGTAGGAGACGCACCGCTCTCCGGCCCGTCCGATGCGCATGATGGTGCGGTAGCCAGAGCCGGGCTCTCGCTCGCGGAGGATATCTCCCACGGTGTAGCTAGAGCGCATGCCCCACAGAGCGGAGGCGTCACGGAAGTGCACCTGATCCCCGTCGATGACCAGGTAGACGGGCATGGTGCTGGCGCCGCGGATGACCATCGCTCCGTACCCGGCCAGACGGATGGCCACGGCGCTTCTCCCCCCGGCGTGGCTCTCCCCCAGCTCTCCCGTATGCGGCGACTTGAACATCGACACCGTCTTGGAGGCCATAGGGAAAAGGCCAACCAACGGTCCGACGGCGAACACGATCGGGTTCTCCGGGCTGAGGGGATCGGCACCCGTCGGACACTCCTCCCCCAACAGCTGGCTCGCCACCCCGGCCCCGCCCAGGTTCCGCTCAAAGAGATCAGGCCGCTCCTCAACCCAGGAGCGGCGGCGGGAGAGATCGATCGTCAACACACGCCGCAGCGGATCACGCTTCAGCATGGCCCACCTCCTCCAACGCGATGACGTCGTAGGGGCAATAGGGAGCACAATAGCCGCAGTAGACGCAGATCTGGGGCTTGTTCTGTGCTGTGTCCCAGAAGACCGCACCCAGCGGACAGGCCTCAACGCAGTGCCCGCAGCCGATGCACAGATCGTCCTTCAGCCGCACGCCGCCCCCCTCCCGCGGCACCAGCGCATCGGTGGGACAGACGCGGGCGCACGGCGGATCGGCGCAGGCCCGGCAGACCACGACGACGAATCCGCGGCGCATCCCGCCCGCCGAGTGAACCCCGATGCGAGAGGCTGCCAGCCCACCTTGCCCCGTCCGCCGACTGCAGGCGAACATACACGATTGGCAACCGACGCAACGGTCTATGTCAACGACAGAAAGGCGCTTTGTCACTTTCCCTTCCTCGGCAACCATAGATGACAAGGCATCAACTTCGTCGGGAATTGCGCCACATCCCACGCCGCATCCGTGGGTATCCTCGACAATACCCACAGCATGCAGGGTGGTTCAGTATACAACCTGGCGACCTGCTTGTCAAGGAGCAACGCCGCAGATAGAATGGGGCGACTATTTGACGTGGATCAACCCTGGCATGAGATACGGACAGGAAAGAGATCACCATGCGCCAATCCATCCCCAGCGGGCACAAGATCGCCTTGGAGGAGATCCGCATCGATGCGCCGATTTTCCGCTACGGACAGGTGATCGGGTTTGCAACGGACAATACTCGTGTTGGCGAGCACGTCCATAAACACAACCTGGGGCTGCGTGATTCTCGCCGCGACCACACCCTGGGCTCAGAGCCGCGGCCAGTGGAAGACACCGTGCCAGTCCGCATCAACCATTTGCCCGACGTTCTTCGGAGCCTGTGCTTCGCGAATCACAACTTCCGAGTAGAGCGCCCGCTCTCCCCCGTCCATCGTTCACCCTCCATCGTCCATCGTCCGCCGTCGGAGGAGGAGGATTTCATCGATCCTCCACCACCTGCGCCCCGTCCGTCGCGGTGCAGACATAGACGTGGGGGGTAATATCCGTGGCACCCTCGTAGCAGGCCGTCACAGCCGCGGCGAAGGGCCCGGCGGCCTCAGCGTCGACCAGGGCCACTGCACAGCCGCCGAAGCCAGCACCCGTCATACGTGCGCCGTAGCACCCCTCAGCCCGGCACGCGCACCCTGCCATCGCGTCCAGCTCGTCGCCCGACACCTCGAAGTCGTCGCGCAGGCTGGCGTGACTGGCATCCATCAACTGACCCAGATCGACGGCGTCACCCCGACGCATCGCCTCGACGGCCCGCAGCGTACGCTCGTTCTCGGTGACCACGTGACGAGCGCGCATACGTGCCACCTCATCCAGTTCGGAAGCGCGGGCCTCGAACTGTTCGACGCTCACGTCCCGCAGGGCAGGGACGCCGAAGGCATCAGCCGCGGCCTCGCACTGGGCACGGCGCTCGTTGTAGACGGAATCGACCAGCCCCCTCCGGGTGGCCGTATCCAGGACCACCACCATCGTCCCCGGCGGCAGCGGCACCGCCTCTGTCTCCAGCGAGCGGCAGTCAATCAGCAGGGCGTGGTCGGCCTGGCCCGCCGCCGAGATCATCTGATCCATAATGCCGCACTGCATGCCCACCCACACGTTCTCTGCCCGCTGGCAGAGCTTCGCCATCCTTTTGGGGTCCCACCGCAGGTCCGAGACGGCCGAGAAGGCCCGCGCTGTCGCCAACTCCAACGCCGCCGACGATGAGAGGCCAGCCCCCCTCGGCACCTCCCCGGTGACCACGCCCTCCCACCCGTGCAGCCGATAGCCCGCTTCCTGCAACGACCAGGCGACGCCCTTCAGGTACTCGACCCATCCGGCGCCAATCTTCTCCAGCGCATCCAGCGCGAAGCGCGCCGTCTCATCGAAGTCAATGGAGTATGCGCGGACGTCACGGTCATCCCGAGGCCGCAGCGCGATCCAGATGGCGCGATCGATAGCCATCGGCAGCACGAAACCGTCGTTGTAGTCGGTGTGCTCGCCGATCAGGTTGACCCGCCCTGGCGCGCGGACGACAAAGTCCGGTTCCACCCCGAATCGACGCTCAAATGCTTGCACAGCGCTCTGTTGAAGGATCATAGCTCTGCTACCACCTTACTCACAAGAGGGAACTCTACAAAGATCAGTGGAGGACTCCAAGCGGGTGCGCCAAGCGATACGTAGGTAGCCAATCGCCGTGCGCCTCGATCAAGTCATCCACCAGACGCCAGATCTGATCCAGATCCAACTCTGCAGCGGTGTGTGGATCGAGCATCGCCGCGTGATAGATGTGCTCCCGTCTCCGAGTCAGGGCCGCCTCGACGGTGAGCGCCTGCACGTTGACGTTCGTCCGCATCAAAGCGGCCAAGTGCGGCGGCAGCGCGCCGACCCGAGTCGGCCGCACGCCGTTCTCATTCACCAGACATGGCACTTCCACGATGCAGCCCTCAGGCAAGTTGTCGATAAGCCCGCGGTTAGGGACATTGCCGTATATCACCCTGGGCGCGCCCGTCTCCATGCTATGGATGATTTGAGCAGCGTACTCGTGACTGGGCCTCATGGTGAAGACCTCTTGCACAAAGCCAGACGCCACCTCGTCCGTGCCCAATCGTTCACGCAGTTCGTTGATCACACCGGCCGGCGGCTCATCAATGGAGGTATCGGTGTGCTCCATCCAATCGCGCATCACGTTCCACATAGCGATCTGGTTCTCGCAGCGATGAGGATACTCATCGAGTGGGATATTGAATCGCTCAATCAAGTCAGGGCGATCCCGTTTGATAAACCAGGGCACATACTCGGCGAAATGCTCGCTCGACTCGGTGACGAAGTAGCCGAGCTTGGAGAAGACTTCATAGCGCACCCGGTTCCAAGCGGGAACGCGATCCTCCTCAATCACCCGGCGGATGCGTGGATAGAGGTTCTCCACGCCACCCTCCATCTTGCGCTCAAAGCGCAGATAGAACGCCAAGTGATTGATGCCCGCGCACAGGTAGTCGATCTCCTCAATCGGCACGTCGATGTCCGCAGCCAGCTGCCTGGCGGTGCCCTGAACGCTGTGACACAGACCGATGGTGTTGATGGCGCTGGCTCGACTGAGCGCACAGCAGTTCATAGCCATCGGGTTGACGTAGTTTAGGAAGGTGACGTCAGGGCAGAGGTCCTCCATATCGCGGCACATCTCCAGCAGAACCGGTATGGTGCGCAGCCCACGCATGATGCCACCGATGCCCAGGGTGTCGCCGATGGTCTGACGCAGGCCGTATGACTTGGGTATTTCGAAGTCGATCACCGTGGCCGGCTCGTAGCCGCCTACCTGGATCATGCATATGGCATAATCAGCACCTTCCAGGGCGGCCCGACGATCAGTTGTAGCCTTGATCGTCGGATTTACCCCCAGGGACTGGGCCACCTTGCGGCTTACGACTTCTGACGTGTGTAGGCGCTCAATGTCGATGTCTTGAAGGCTGATTGTGACATCGGCCAATGCCGGAAAGCAGAGGATATCGACCAACAAGCGTTTGGCGAAGACCGTGCTACCGGCACCAATGAACGCAATCTTTGGCATAGAGATCTCGACAGCTCCAATTGCCTTACCGGTGCCGGCAGACCACGATCCCGCGCGCGGGCATCTCTATCGAGGGTCCGCATGGGCTGCCGGTCAACGCGTCCACGGTCCCCTTCGGCAGCATCACCGTCGCCGGCGCAGAGTTGTGATTGAGCAGAAATAGGATGCTCCCCGCCGGCCCAACCCGCTCCACCGCCTCGACACCGTCGGGCGTCTCCAGGGGCAGCGCCACGTCCGCCGTCGGCAGCAGCCAGTCGAACAGCAGCCTGTAGAAATCTGACCCCGCCAACACGCCCACATAGATCGCCTGACCCTGGCCCAGCTCCCGTATGGTGACCGCCGGACGCCCGGCGTAACACTCGTCCTCATAGACGGCCAGCGGACGCGCCACCGTGGGGGTCAGCACCTCAAACCAGAGCGAGACCGGTGCTCTCCCTGTTGGGCCCTCCACAAATCGCACACGATTGACCCGCTCCGGCGGGAGCGAGTCGAATGCCTCGACGGTGACGCCCATCAGATCGGCCAGATGACCCGGCGGTGGGCCCGGCACCTGCCCGCGCCGATCCTTGAAGCCCGAGCGCGCCGTGGCAATCAGGGCGCCACCGCCCTCTACATAGGCCGCCAACCGCTCGGCGTCCACACGGCTCAGTAGATTCAGCGCTGGGAGAACGACGACCTTGTAATCCGAAATATCGTGGCTGACGCAGCCGTTGTCGCGGGCGGGCAGGATGTGCACCGACACGTTGCGCCGCCAGAGCGCTTCGTAGGGTCCCATCAAGGCGCGCCGGAATGCCTCGTCGTCGCTCAGGTCTCGATTGTGCGGCTGCAGATCCAACGACCAGCGCGACGCGTAGTCGTGGAGAAGGACAACCTCGGCCTGAGGGACGCTCTCCTGCAGGAGCGGAGCCAGGGTCAGCAAGGCCTGGCCAATCTCGCTGGCCTCGGCGTAACCGCGCGTGGGCCGCCCCCCGTGATCCAGCAAGCCGGAGTGATACAGCTCTGCCCCCAACGTTGCCGCCCGCCAGCGGAAGTAGACAATGCCATCGGCCCCATGGGCCACACTCTGCCATACCTTGAGGCCCACCTCGCCAGGGCGGAAGATAGGATTGTAGGGAGCCCAGTTGACGTTGCTCACCTGCTGCTCCATCACCCAATAGTTGCGGCGCTTCATACCCCAACGCAAATCGTGGGTGGCCGCCACGATAGCGGGCATCGCCCCATGAAAATGGTAGTTGTCCCAGGAGACAAAATCAAGCGGCGCAGCCAGGTCGTAGCCGTCCATCTCCCGCGAGTGGAACAACATGAAATTGTGGGTGATGAACTGGTCAGGGGCGTGCTCTCGCAGGATGTCGATCTGCAGCTGCTGGTAGTCGCGCAGTGAATCGCTGCTGAAGCGATAGAAGTCCAGCACGTGGCTGGGGTTGTGCTCGGCAGGTGCCGCCCAGGGCAGAGGAATCTCCTCCCAATCCGAGTAGAGAGCGGACCAGAAGACGCTACCCCAGGCCTCGTTCAAGGCATCCAGGGTTCCGTAGCGCTCCTGCAGCCAGGCGCGGAAGCGCGCGGCACAGACGTCGCAGTAGCAGCGACCGGTATCATGACAACCGAACTCATTGTCGGTCTGCCAGCCGATGACGCGCTCATCGCCACCGTACCGCTCGGCCAGTGAGGTAACGATCTTCCGCGTGTAGTCGCGATAGACGGGACTGCTGGGGCAGTAGTGGCGACGACTGCCCGCGTGCCGCACGCGACGCACTTCATCCCGGGGCAGGATCTCGGGATGATCCGTGGTCAGCCAGGGCGGTGGTGCGGCCGTCGGCGTGCCCAGCACCACCTGAAGGTGGTGATCGGCGAGGATGCCGATGGCCCGATCGAGCCACTGCCAGTCGTAGCAGCCCTCGGTCGGCTCCATCTTGGTCCACGCAAATTCGCCGATCCGAGCCACGTTGAAGCCCGCCTGCTCCATCAAGCGCGCGTCTTCCTCCCAACGGGACTGAGGCCAGTGTTCAGGGTAGTAATCGCAGCCGTAGTACAGCATGTAGACTCCTAGTGTGGTGCGTGAAATATGATGCGCCATGCGCAGCCCCTCTCTAGCCTTTAGTCGCGCCCAGCGTCAATCCCTCAATGAAGTACCGCTGGAGGAAGACGAATATGATCACCGTGGGAACCGTGGCTAACAGCGCACCGGCGACGATCACGGTCCAGTCCATGACGTACTGCCCCTGCAAGGTCGCCAGTCCAGCCGTGACCGGCTTGAGCTTCTCGCTGCGTAGCAGCACGATGGCCCAGAGGTAATCGTTAAAGATCCAGGTGAACTCCAGCGTCGCGAGGGCAGCGATAGCCGGCAGCGTGAGGGGCATCATGATCTGCCACCAGATGCGAAACTCGCTGCAGCCGTCGATGCGGGCCGATTCCAGGATCGCCCCGGGCACAGTGCGCATGTAGTTGCGCAGCAGAAACGTGCAGAAGCCGAGCTGGAAGGCGGTGTGGAAGGCAATGATACCCCAATAGGTATCGTAGAGCCCCAGGGCGTCGGTGAGCCGGAAGACGGGCAACATCAACACCTGGAAGGGCAACATCATCCCCCCGACGTAGAGGAAGAGGAGCAATCGATTGCCCCTGAAGCGGAAGCGAGCCAGCGCATAGGCCGAGAGAGAGGAGAGTAGCAGCGTCATGATCAACGCCGGGATCGTGATGATGAAGCTGTTGGGCAGATAGTGGCTCAAGCCCCCTCGCTGCCAGGCCTCCACATAGCTGTTGAGCGTGATCCGATTCGGCAGCGCCAGGAAGCCCCGCCTCATAATGTCGTCGTTGGTGCGAACCGACGTCATGACGGCCGCGAAGAAGGGCACCAGCCAGATGAAGGTGACCACCAACAACGCAACATAACCTAGCGCGCGCCAGGGCGAACTGAAGAACTTTCTTGCTGTCACATCACCCTCCTAGTACTCCAGTTCCTCTTGCAGGACGCGGTATAGGTAGATGAAGATGAAGACCGCACTGATGAGGAACAAGATCACCGAGATGGCAGCACCATAGCCCATCTTGTAGTTGTTGAAGGCCTCAATGTACATGAAGTTGGCCAGCACGCTGGAAGAATTGTGGGGTCCCCCACGGGTCATGACCGATACCAGGTCGAAAGCCCGCAGCGAGTCGATGATGCTGATCACCACCACGATGACCGTGACCGGGCCGAGCAGCGGGAAGATAACGTGGCGGAAGGTCTGGAACGCGTTGGCGCCGTCGACCCTGGAGGCATCCACCAGTCCAGGATCGATGCCCTGCAGGCCGGCCAGGTAGAGAACCATTACGTAGCCCACCTGCCGCCATACAGCCACGGCGATAATGGACCACATGACCAGCTTCTCGTCGCTCAGCCAGCCCTGAGCCAATCCTCCCAGGCCAACCGCGCGCAGTGTTTCGTTGATCAAACCGTTGGCCGGATGGTATAGCCACGACCAGATGAGGCCGCTGACGACCAGGGAGAGCACCAGAGGTGAATAGAAACTGGCCTTGAGGAACTTCTCACCCGGGATGCGGCGATTGAGGGCCATGGCCAGGGCCAGGCCAAGGACCACCGGGACCGTGATAAAGGAGATGATCCATTTGAGATTATTCTTGAGTGAGATGTAGAATACTCGATCCCGGAACAAGCGCTCGTAGTTCTTCAGACCTATGAAGCTTGGTTGGGTGAGGCCATCCCAGTCCGTGAGGCTGAGATAGAAGGTGTAGAACATCGGCCCGATCACCCAGATCAGATAGAGGATCAAGGGAACAATCAAGAACAGATAGGGCGTCAGCCGGGAGCGGATCCTGCTGCCGAACATACGGTCTGACCTCCTTACTGGGAAAAGGAGCCCGTGGGCAGCCCACGGGCTCCTCCTTAGAACAGAGCTACTCGGCCTCAAAGATCGCCTGACGCTCGGACTCCAGGCGGCTCAGAATGTCGTCGATGGTATCGGGATTGTCCCAGAACTCCATGAAGCCATTCATACCCTCGTCGGCCATCTCGGGCGTGGTGTCACGGTCGTAGAACTGGGCCACGTAATCGGCGCCATCGATCAACTCAAGGCCCTTCTGCTGAACCGCGTCGAACACACTGGTGTCCACCTCTTTGTTGGTCGACAGGCGACCCAGCTTCTCGGCGAAGTACTGCTGGGCCTCGGCCGAGCCCAAGAAGGCCAAGAATTCCTTGCCCGCCTCCGGATGCTGGGCGTTGGCGGCGATGAAGAAGCCGTCAGTGGGCGCATCCTCACCGACGGGCACATCGGGATCGATGATGGGGAAGCGGAAGAAGTCGAGCTTCTCCTCCTCCTCATCCGGATAGCTGTCGCGCAGGAAATCGCCCATCAGGTACATGGCGGCGTCGCCGTTGCTCATGAACTGCAGCGCCTCCGACCAGCTATAGGCAGCCGGATCCTCGACGAAGTAGCCACTCTCAATCAATGGCTGCCAGTAGTCGGTGAAGACCTTCTTCACGCGCGGATCGTCGTACTTCTCTTTGCCAAGCATGAGGTCGATGTGGAACTCAGGACCGTTGACGCGCATGTTGATGTAGTCGAACCAGGCCGCCGCCGTCCAGCGGTACTTGGTGCCGATGGCGAGGGGCGTGACGTCATTTGACTTGAGCGTCTCACACACCTCCAGGAACTCCTCCCAGGTCTCGGGTGGCTCCAGGCCATACTCCTCGAAGACGTCCGTGCGGTAGTAGATGGCCCACCAGTACCAGCTGGCCGGGACGAAGTACTGCTTGCCGTCGACGGTGCTCAGCGCGCGGAAGCCCTTGGGGTAGCTCTCGTTCCAGCCCTCTTCCTCCCACACGTCGCTGATGTCCATGATCAGGCCCTTATCAATGAAGAAACGGGCCCGGTTGCCGGCGAACCACGTCATCACGTCCGGCGGGGTCGAGGCCGTCAAGTAGGCCCGGATGGCCTGCTTGAAGTCCTCGTGGGCGACGGTGCTGTGCACCACGTCGATGTTCGGATACTCCTCCTCGAACATCTTCACCAGTTCGGCGTCGGCCTCGCGAGGCTCGGGGTCGCTCATGTAGGAATTGTAGATCACGATCTGCTTCTCGACCGGCACCTCCTTCTCGACCTCGACCTCAACTTCCTTGGTGACTTCGACCTCGACCTCAACCTGTCTGGTGACCTCGACCTCCTCCTTCTCCGTGACGACGCGGGTAACCTCTACCTGCTCCGGCGTCGGCGCCGGGCCACAGGCGGTCAGCACACCTATGGCGGCCGCCAACGTCACTAGCGTGAACAGAACCTTCTTCATTCTCTTTTCCTCCTGAGTCTAACAGATTCCCGATTTTCGTACGCGTTCACATGTAGACGATCACACCGTTTCTTTCGATAGACACCTCCTTCTGTCATCAATCACCGGCGTAGGATGCACACGAGCCACGCTCCATCAGCCGAGCGTGGGTCAAGATCTGCTCTGACGGACGCCCTGGTTCTTGGATGGTCTCGATGAGAAGATCAGCCGCACGGCGCCCAGACTCCTCCAGCGGCTGACGCAGCGTGGTCAAGGGAGGATCGAAATAGGATGCCAAGGGAATGTCATCGAAACCGATCACAGAGACATCGTCTGGTATACAGTAACCGGCCTCCCGCAGGGAACGGATAGCACCCACCGCCATGCGGTCGTTCTGGGCAAATACGGCAGAGAAAGGACGCCCTGTGGCCAAAAGCTGCCGGATCGCCCGATAGCCGGAGGTAGCTGACCAGTCGCCGCGCACCGTCAGTGCCTGACTCAGCGCCAGCCCAGCCTTATCCATCGCTTCACGGTAACCGCCAAGTCGCTCGAAAGTGCATTCCTCATTCTCAGGTCCCACAATCGTGGCCAGCGCCTCGTGGCCCAGATGGATCAGGTAGCGAGCCGCCTCATAGCCCCCCCCGTAATCGTCGCAGCGAACCGAGGAGATCCGCTCATCGCGTGGCGTATCGCCCACGTAGACGACGGCCATACCTTTTTCGATCAAAGGCAGAACGTGACGGTAGCGATCGTCGGCCCGGGGATTGAGGATCAACAGGCCATCGACTCGACGGTGCAGCATCTCCTCCAAGAGCGGTTCCACGTCCTCCTCAGCTGGAGCGCTGCCGGCGAGGATGAAGTAGCCCTGGCGGTGCGCCTCGGCCTGGGCGCTGTCTATGATGCTGGCGAAGGTGTAATCGGTGAGATTGGGGGAGATGCAGCCAAGCGTGCACGTGCTGCCGGTTGCCATACTCCGCGCGACGGCGTTGGGCCGGTAGTCCAGTTTCTCAATGGCCGCCTCTACGCGAGCGCGTGTCTGATCGGCGACGTAACCGCTGTCGTTCAGCACACGCGAGACCGTCTGGCGAGAGACACCCGCTAGAGCAGCGACATCCTTGATAGTGGCCCGCTTGCCCTTCATACCTCTCCCAATCCAGAAGGATCAGATGACCAAAACTATCGCCCAAGTCTGACGAAGGTGTGAACGTTCACACACCCGACCAAAGACCTACCCAGCTGCCACCAGCAGTGAAAAGCAAAGAAGGGGATGACGAAAGGCCCGTGTCTGGGTTCCGTGAACGCTCACACATAGTATACAATGTCTTACACGCCTTGTCAAGGGGCAAAACGGCCAATTCCAGGGCAATCGCAGTAAGCGAAGCGGCATGTAGGCGAAGCGACATTCACACCGAAGGACGACCCCGAGATGGGGGTCTAGTAGCGCACGATGTCCATATGCAATTGCCCTGTGACCGATTCAGCCAGTGTATCCCGACTTGACAAATCCTCATAAGGTAGTATCATCGCCCCAGAACTTGAGGATCAAGGCATAGGAAAGGGCTTATGACCCGCCAACTCGACAACCGTTTTGCCTACACCTACATCTATTTTAGCCCCGCCATTGGCAACTGCTTCACGGCGGGTGGAGGCCTGATGCTTTAGGATAGGCGACACTCGAAGAGGGATCGAAGGGCGTGGAGCAGTTCGCTTCGCGCCCTTTTTTCATGTCTATGTGTGAACCACGAGGAGGAATCATGGCCTGTCGCGGCATTCGAGGAGCCGTCTGCGCCGACGCCAATCGAGCGGAGGCTATCCTGGCGGCAACGCGGGCACTCTTGGAACGTATCGTCATAGTCAATGATCTTTCAACCGCGGACGCGGTCAGTGCGGTCTTCACCGCTACACCCGACCTCGATGCAGCTTATCCGGCCCAGGCTGCTCGCAAGCTCGGCTGGACCCAGGTGCCCCTCCTGTGCATGCAGGAGATGGCCGTCCCCGGGAGCCTGCCGCGCTGCATTCGCGTGCTGATCCATTGGAACACCGACCGACCGCCGAGCGAGGTCCAGCACGTCTACCTGGGCGAGGCTCGCGCGCTGAGGCCTGACTTGGCCCAGGGCGACGAGCCTGCGGAGCCGACGGACGAGGAGGCAGCATGAGCAAGACCATTGCCTTCCAGGGCATCGCCGGAGCCTACTCAGAGCAAGCAATCCATCAGTTCTTCGGTCCTAAGGTGGAAAGCAACGCCCGCAAGACCTTGGAGGATATCTTCCTCACGGTCGAAAACGGCGAGGCTGATCACGGCATGCTTCCGGTGGAAAATGCTGTGGCCGGCTCCGTCACCCGCTCCTATGAGCTGCTGATGGAGCACGACCTGCGCATCCACGCCGAGGTGATCCTCCGCGTGCGACATATGCTGATGGCCCCTCCAGGTACCGCGTTGGACGACATCGAGCGCGTCCAATCACATCCCCAGGCACTGGCCCAGTGTCAACGCTACTTGGAGCGGCACGGACTCACAGCCGAGCCGGCCTTCGACACCGCTGGCGCCGCCCGCGACCTCTCCGCCGAGCCGGAGCCTGGCGTCGCTGTGGTTGCCAGCTCGCTGGCCGCCGACCTATATGATCTGGTGATCCTCGACCAGGACATTGAGGACTACACGTTCAATTATACCCGCTTCTTCGTTCTGGCCCTGGAAAGCCCACCTCGCGCCCCGCGCAACAAGACATCCATCATCTTCACCACCCCGCACCAACCGGGCGCCCTCTATGACTGCATGGGCGAGTTCGCTAAGCGCCGCATCAACCTCTCCAAGATCGAATCTCGCCCCCGCCTCAACCGGCCCTGGCAGTACATCTTCTATCTTGACTTCGAGGGGCATTGCCAGGATGCACCGTGCGAGGCCGCCATTATGGGGCTGCTGCGGCGGTCGTCTTTCGTCAAGCTGCTGGGCTCCTACCCGGCCGCCACCACACCGATCTCTGAGAACGGCATCAGGAGGTAGAACCAATTCCTGCGAGGCCCTTCTTGGTGAGACTTGGAGCTACTCTTGGGCGAACTCTCGGCTAGATCGGATCTGCTACCTTTCGGTTCACGTTAAGACAATGAGGAGTAAGTCAGCAATGATCATCGTGATGAAACAAGGCGCTACCCAGGCGCAGATTACGAACGTCACCGCCCGCATCGAGCAGTGGGGCTGTCAGGCCCACATCTCGGAGGGTGAGGAGCGCACCATCATCGGCATCATCGGCAACGGACGTCCACTGGATCGCGAGCCCATTGAGCGCCTCTCCGGCGTCGAGCGCACCGTGCCCATCTTGCGGCCTTTCAAGCTCGCCAGCCGCGACTTCCACCCCAAGGACACCGTCATCAACCTGAACGGCGTCTCCATCGGCGCCGATCAGATCATCGTCATGGCCGGCCCATGCGCCGTCGAAAGCCGCGAACAACTGCTGGAGGCTGCACACGCGGTCAAGGAAGCCGGCGCCAAGGTGCTCCGCGGCGGAGCGTACAAGCCTCGCACCTCGCCCTACAGCTTCCAAGGCCTGGGCGAAGAGGGCCTCAAGCTGCTGGCCGAGGCCCGAGAGGAGACTGGGCTGCTGGTGGTCACCGAGGTGATGGAGCCGGACCTGGTGCCGCTGGTCTCCACCTATGCCGACATCCTGCAGATCGGCGCCCGGAGCATGCAGAACTACGCCCTGCTCCACGCCGTTGGCGAGGCCCAGAAGCCGGTAATGCTCAAGCGCGGCATGATGTCAACCATAGAGGAGTTGCTGATGTCCGCCGAGTACATCCTCTCCCACGGTAACAACCGAGTGATGTTATGCGAACGGGGCATCCGCACCTTCGAGCCCTACACGCGCAACACGCTGGACGTCAGCGCTGTGCCGCTGCTCAAGCAACTGAGCCACTTGCCCGTGGTCGCCGATCCGAGCCATGGAACAGGGAAATGGGAACTGGTCGAGCCGGTCACTCGGGCTGCCGTGGCTGCCGGCGCCGATGGCCTGTTGATTGAGGTCCACCCTCACCCCGAGGAGGCCCTTTCTGACGGCGCACAGTCTCTCAAGCCGGAGCGTTTCGCGAAGCTGATGGAGCACCTGGCTCCCATCGCTGAGGCCGTGAGGCGCACGCTATGAGACCAGTGAAGGATAGCCAGATCACCATCGTGGGCCTGGGGTTGATGGGCGGCTCGCTGGCCGGAGCTCTGCGCAACCAATGCCGATCCGTCGTCGGCGTAGCCAGGCGCTCGGCAAGCATTGAGACCGCGATGGAGCGAGACCTTATCGATCGTGGCACCACGAGCCTGGCAGATGGCGTGAGCCGGGCCGATGTGGTAGTCCTGGCCACGCCTGTGCGCGTGATCCTGCAGCAGATCGCCGAGGTCGGCCCACTCCTTCCCCAGAACTGTCTGCTGATGGATCTCGGCAGCACCAAGACTCAGATCGTCGCAGCGATGGCGGAGCTGCCCGATCACATTCAACCACTGGGCGGCCATCCCATGTGCGGCAAGGAGGTCTCCGGAATCGAGGCCGCCGAACCAGCCATCTACGAGGGTGCCACGTTCATCCTCACGCCGCTGCCACGGACCTCGGAGGAGGCGCTGGCGCTGGGCTGTGAGCTGGCCGAGGCCGTCGGCTCCCAGCCGCTCACGCTCAGCGCGGAGCGCCAGGACTTCCTCGTGGGTACCGTTAGCCACCTGCCCTACCTTATGGCCTGCGCCCTGGTCGCCACCGCCGACGCCACCACCTCCGCCGACCCGGCGGCGTGGAAGATCGTCGCGGGCGGCTACCGCGACACGACCCGCATCGCCGGCAGCGACGTGCGCATGATGACCGACATCCTGCTCACCAACCGCGACGAGGTGCTGCAGGCCGTGGAGGTCTTCCAGCGACAGATCCACCACCTGGCCCAGCTCGTCGAGAGCGGCGAGGAGGAGAAGATACGCGCCGTTCTGGGCGAGATCCGCCGGGAACGCCTGCGGATGTACCCATGAGGTTGACATCGTGTGGACGTGTGTTATGATGCATCCCGTCACAACCGAATATCACGCGATAAGTTCACTTATCAAGAGAGGTGGAGGGACCGGCCCTGTGAAGCCTCGGCAACCATCCTCTAGACGCTATCTCGGTCAAGGACAGGTGCCAAGTCCGGCAGCCCCCGGGTCGACGCGGTCACCCAGCGGGATCTGAAAGATGAGCGTGTAGAGAGCCTCTTCAGACGACACCCGCTGAGGAGGTTTTTTTGTTTCCCCCTCTCCCGGTAAGCCAAGCCTGCGACGTTTGTAGAGGAGACAGTATGACAAACCGATTTGCACGCGAAACGAGGCGAGAGCGCGAAAGGTCTAGACGTGACCCGGGTCAAGAGCGCGAAACAGGCAGAAGAAGCGGGGAAGAGGATGGAACGACTTTCTCGACGCTGACAGTACACGCCGGAGAGAAAAGGCGTAAGCCGTACCACGCCCTGACCACCCCCATTGTCCAGAGCTCGACGTTCACATTTGAGGATACGGCGGAGATCCTGCGCTTCGTCGAGCGAAAGGAAACTCGCCAGTCTGGCGACCGCGAGGAATACGGTCGCTACGGAAATCCCACACAGCGCACGGCGGAGCGCAAGATCTCTGCCCTAGAGGGTGGCGCCCGCGCGCTCCTTTTCGCCAGCGGGATGAACGCCATCACCACCACCCTGCTCACCCTGCTATCCAGCGGCGACCACTTGGTGGTGACCAACGGGTGCTACAGCCGCACGCAGCAGTTCATCCGCGAGTTCCTTCCCCGCTGGGGCATCGACGCAACCTTCGTGGACAAAGACGATGATGCACTGCTCAGCGCTGCGCTGAGCAACGCCATCCAGCCCAATACGCGCGCCATCATGTGCGAGACGCCGACCAACCCCTATCTGCGGGTCATGGATCTCTCACACGTCGTGGAGGCCGCTCGCCAGCAGGACGCCATCACCATCATTGACAGCACGTTCGCCACCCCCATCAACCTGCGCCCCCTGGAACACGGCCTCGATCTGGTGATACACAGCGCCACCAAGTACTTGGGCGGCCACAACGACCTGCTGGCCGGTGCAGTCGTCGGCTCCAGCGACCTCGTCGACAGGATCGAGTCCACGCGGGATGTATTCGGCGGCATCGGCAGCCCGCACGACGCCTACCTGCTCCTGCGGGGCCTCAAGACCCTCGATCTGCGGGTCCGCCGTCAGAACGAGAGCGCCCAACGCGTGGCCGAGTACCTGGAGGGGCAGCCCGCGGTGCGCCGCGTCTACTACCCTGGGCTGCCAAGCCATCCCGACCATGAGGTCGCCCGACGACAGATGAGGGGCTTTGGCGGCGTCGTCAGCTTCGACATCGATGGGGACATGGAGAGGACCGGCCACTTCGTCGACCGCCTGCGCCTGCCATACCTCGGACCGACACTGGGAGGCGTGGAGAGCGTCATCCGACAGCAGGCGATCTTCGCCTCCTCCGACCCAGAAGAACGCCACAAGCTTGGCGTCGCGGACAATCTGGTCCGCTACGCCGTGGGTATCGAGGACGTCGAAGACATCATCGCCGACCTCGATCAAGCCCTGGTCGGACTTTAGGAGCCGACCATGATCGTTCACAAGTTTGGAGGCACGTCGGTCGGCAGCCCGGACCGTTTTGCCAGCGTTGCGGACATCGTTCTCGCTCACGACAGCTCATCCTCTATCGGCGGCTCACGGTCAAAGGCGACGAGTGACTGCGTCGACCCGAGCACCGAACACCTGGCCGCGCACGCCGGCAACGACGATGATTCGAGAAGGGCAACAGTGATAGCCGTCGTCTCGGCGATGAGTGGCGTGACCGACCAACTTATCGCCGGAGCGCGAGCTGCCGCCGACGGCAGGGACACCCTGTACAGGCAGATCAAGGCGGAGCTGCTGAGTCGACACCTGGACGTCGTCGAAACCCTGCTGAGCGAATGTGCATATCGCCTCGAGGTCGGCGGGCTGATTGAGGACCAACTGCACGACTTGGAACGACTCTACCGTAGCATTGCTGTGCTGGGTGAGTTGACAGCCCGTGGCCGCGATGCTGTGGCGCCCTTTGGAGAACAGCTCTCGGTTCACATCCTGGCCGCCGTGCTGCGGGAGCGCGGTGCCCGCGCCCAGGCGTTCAACTCTAGCGCGTTGATCGTTACCGACGATGTCTTCGGCGCGGCGACGCCCCTGATGGACCTAACCCGTCGTCGGCTGGAATCCCGGATCATGCCCTTGATCGAGCGCGGTGTGCTGCCGGTCATCACCGGCTACATCGGAGCAACGGAGAAAGGCGTGACCACCACGTTGGGCCGCGGGGGCAGCGACTTCTCGGCCGCCGTTATCGGCGCCGGCCTCGAGGCCGATGAGGTCTGGATCTGGAGCGACGTGAACGGCATCCTCACAGCCGACCCTAACATCGTCCCTCAGGCGCGCACGCTGACCGAGCTCTCTTACGCCGAGGCCGCGGACCTGGCCTACGTTGGCGCCGAGGTACTCCATCCCAAGACCATTCGACCCGTCATCCGGCACAGTATTCCTCTGCGCATCCTCAACAGCTTCAATCCGACGCATCGCGGCACGCTGATCGTCGAATCGCCCAGTGCCCATCGCCGGGTGCTGCCGGCCATCATCTCCACGACTGGTCTGAGCATGATCGCCATCGGCAGTCGAGACGACACCTGGGCGCTGCATATGGCAGCGCGCGTGCTCCAGCGGCTCAGCGAGAGCGGGCTGGAGGTCCTGATGTTCTCACAGTCGCTCTCAGAGCACAACCTGAACCTGGTTGTACGTGAGAAGGATCAGGAGCACTGTCTCAGGATTCTGCGCCGTGAGTTCAAAGACGGACAGCAGGCAGATCTCTTCCGCCTGGGTACCAAGGAGAGGGTGGCTACCATCTCGGTGGTCGGCCTACCCGGCTGGGACGAGCACCCGAACGACATCGTATCCCGGGCCTTTGCAGCACTGGGCCAGCTTCAGACCCGCGTCATCGCCGTGGCCCAGGCGGCGACGGAGCACTCAGTCTCCTTCTGCATCCCCGAGGGCCAGCTCGACGACACCGTGCGCTTCCTCCACCGCGAGCTGGGCCTGGAGGATGACGCCCGAGACGGAGGCACCGGACGCTATACCTAACAACCGACTTGGTAAGGATCGATATGACAACCAGCCCAGAGCCATCAACCGCTCGACTCACCATCCACAAGGCAACCGCTTTCCGCGGCCGCGTGCGTGTGCCCGGGGACAAGTCGATCTCTCACCGCACCCTACTGCTTGGCTGCCTAGCTGACGGTTGCAGCCATATCCGCGGCTTTCTCCCATCTACCGATTGCTTGGCCACGCTGGATTGTATCCGTGCACTGGGCGTGGAAGTGGAGACTGCAGATCCCGAAAACCCGACGACGCTGACCATCCACGGGGAAGGACTGGATGGACTACGAAGACCTCATGCACCGCTGAACTGCGTTCGCTCCGGCACCACCATGCGGCTGCTGGCCGGCATCCTGGCAGGCCAGTCATTTGATAGCGTCCTGACCGGCGAACCGCAGCTGCGCTGCCGTCCCATGCAGCGCATCGCCCGACCACTGCGCCGAATGGGTGCTATGATCGAGACCACCGACGGCCATGCCCCCCTCGCCATCGACGGGCGCAAGCTGCACGGCTATGAGCACACCCTACCGGTCGCCAGCGCCCAGGTCAAGAGCGCCATTCTGCTGGCCGGGCTCTACGCCCAGAGCCCGACCGTCGTCCATCAGCCGGGGCCGGCCCGCGACCACACCGAGCTGATGCTCAAAGCCATGATGGCCGCTATGGAAGCCCCCCTCGAGACCTCCGGTCTGTCCATCACCCTGATGCCTCCCTCCTCCACCCTCGCCCCCCTCGACCTCACCGTCCCTGGGGATATCTCGTCGGCGTGCTTCCCTCTAGTCGCCGGCTTGCTCGTGCCGGGCTCCCAGGTCACAGTAGAAGGCGTAGGCGTCAACCCCACCAGGACAGGACTGCTCCATGTGCTGCACAGAATGGGCGGAGACGTTGTCACCTCCAA
This sequence comes from uncultured Anaerolineales bacterium, assembly GCA_964421785.1. GTDB lineage: Bacteria > Chloroflexota > Anaerolineae > B4-G1 > B4-G1 > SKLM01. The sequence goes on along the minus strand of CAYQZG010000002.1, from coordinate 6,415 downwards.
CCGGCGCGATCAGGGGGGCGAACCGGTCGCCGACGTGACGACCCGAGCGTCGACGCTGGGCGGTAGTGAGGTGAGGGGCGACACCGTGGTGCGCATGATCGACGAGTTCCCCCTGCTGGCCGTCGCTGCGACGCAGGCTAAAGGCACCACCGTCGTCCGCGACGCCGCTGAGCTACGCGTTAAGGAAACCGACCGCATTGCTGTCATCGCTTCGGAGCTGAACAGGATGGGAGCCCGTATTGAGCCCAAGCCTGAGGGCTTCGTAGTCACTGGCCCGACACCGTTAAGGGGCGCCATCGTCGACAGCCACGGTGACCACCGCATCGCCATGGCGCTGACCGTGGCCGGGCTGATCGCCGAGGACGAGACCACCCTCCAAAACCCAACCTGCATCCGAGATTCGTTCCCCGGCTTCGCGCAGACTATGCGAAGCATCGGAGCAGAAATATCCTGACCGCGAGGACACATGATCGGCAAAGACCAGCATGATCCTAGCACGCATCACATTTCACGCTCAGAGGAGAAATCCAATGCTCTTCACCCCCATTGACAGCCACACCCAACTCGTCGGCCTGCTCGGCTACCCGGTAGAGCACAGCGTATCCCCGGCCATGCACAACGCCGCCTTCGCCGAATTGGGGCTCAACTGGTGCTACGTTCCCCTCCCGGTGCCGCCTGGGCAGATCGAGCTGGCCGTACGCAGCCTGGGCGCTCTCGGCTTCCGCGGCGCCAACGTCACTGTGCCGCATAAACAGGCCGTGCGGCGCGCCCTGGCCCAACTGTTCGGCCCGCGCGCTGTCGCGCCCCAAGCCGAGGCTCTTGGCGCAGTCAACACCCTCATCCTCGAACGTCATGAGAATGAGCAAGGCGATACCACGTGCAGCGGCCACAACACCGATGTTGCAGGCTTCCTTGGCGCGCTGCGAGATGCGGGCTTCCGGCCCCAGGACACCTCGGCCGTCGTGGTGGGCGCCGGAGGTGCCGCGCGGGCTGTCGCCTTCGGCTTGATGGAGGCCGAGGCCAGGACGATCACGGTGCTCAACCGCACGTTGGAACACGCCGAGGCCCTCGCTTCAGATCTAAACTCGCAGCCCCCCGTCATCCAGGCCCTGCCCCTCACTAAGGAGACGTTAGTCGACACCACCCGCAGCGCCCAGCTACTCGTCAACGCCACGCCGGTGGGGATGTGGCCCCACATCGATGACTCTATCTGGCCCGACGCGGTGTCGATGCCGTCGCACCTGACTGTCTTCGACTTGGTCTATAATCCACTGGAGACGAAGCTGCAGCGGCAGGTTCGCACATCAAGCGCCAACGCCGTCGATGGATTGGAGATGCTTGTGCAGCAGGGGGCCCTGGCCCTGGAGATGTGGACCGGCCAGGATCCACCGCTTCACGTAATGCGCAGCGCAGGCGAGCGATCCCTAAGCCTGCGTAGCTTGGAAGCGTAGCGGCCTACGTTAGCGTAGCGGCCT
>CAYQZG010000002.1:0-4840 GCA_964421785.1 uncultured Anaerolineales bacterium | reverse complement strand
AGCGTAGCGGCCTACGTTAGCGTAGCGGCCTGAGCCGCTCACCCCATACCATGACCTCATCACAAGAAAGCCCACACACCAACCTCTGGACCTCCGGCATCGTCAGGGCTACCCCCATCGTGCTTGGCTACATACCCATCGGGCTAACCTTCGGTGTACTGGCGCAGAAGGCAGGCCTGTCAGGCTTCAACACGCTGATGATGTCCCTGCTGGTCTATGCCGGGTCGTCGCAGCTCGTGGCAGCCGGACTGTTCGAGGCAGGTGCACCCGCCTCCTCCATTATCCTCACCACCTTTGTCGTGAACCTGCGCCACCTGCTCCTTTCCGCCGCCCTCGCCCCCTTCCTCGATCGATGGCGCAAGCGTGAGCTGGCTGCTTTCGCCTATCAGTTGACGGACGAGACGTTTGCTCTCCACGCAGCCCAGTTCCCGTCCGGGATACTCAACAAGGCGGAGGTCTTCGCCATCAACGCCACGGCCCAGACAGCCTGGCTGGTCGGTACTGCATTAGGGATCGCGTTAGGCCAGATCATCGCCGACATCGAGCCCCTCGGGCTGGACTACGTCCTGCCGGCCATGTTCATCGCCCTCATCGTCCTACAGATCGAAGGCCATGCCCACATCGCCGTCGCGCTCATCACCGGCGCGCTGTCGGTAGCCTTGCTAATCTTGGGCGTCAATCAGTGGAACGTAATCATCGCGACCGTCACTGGCGCCTCAATCGGAGTGCTCATCGAGCTATGGACCAACGAACCGCCTTCCTGATCATCCTCGGCATGGCAGCGGTGACGTACCTTCCCCGCTTCCTGCCAACCTGGCTGCTCTCGTCCCGATCCTTGCCGCGCTGGCTCGTGGTCTGGCTGCGAAACGTGCCCGTGGCCGTGCTGGCCGCCATGCTTTTCCCGGCCATAACGACCCAGAGCGGCCAACTCCTTATCAGCCCTCAGAATCTCTTCCTGATGGCCGCCTTTCCCACCGTCCTGGTCGCATGGAAGACTCGCAGTCTCTTCGGGTCCGTGATCACGGGCATTGTCGTAGTGGCCCTGGCAAGACTCACATTCCTTCCTTAGGACCTGTGCGCCACACCAAAAAGCCCAGCCCTGATAGGGCTGGGCTCAACGATCGCTAGATGCGCTCTCTCAGTCCAGCTTCCGAATAACCATCACGACCTTGCCCTGCACCTCTACCCGGCCCGGATCGTCGACGTAAATAGGATCCATCGTCGGATTGGCCGGTTGCAGGCGGACTCTTCCTCCCTCCTCCTGATAGAAGTGCTTGAGTGTCACCTCCCCCACGCCCTGCAGCCACACGGCTGCCATCTCGCCGTTTTCGACGCGCTTCTGATGATGCATAATCACAATATCTCCGTCGTTCACCAGTGCATCCACCATCGAGTCACCCTCAACCTCCAGGGCATACAGTCCCTCCAGATCGCCCAGAAGATCGCGGGATACCTCGATCGTCTCATCGCCCATCAAGGCGAAATCGCTGCTCGGCACTGGCACCGGCTCGCCGGCCACGATACGTCCCAGCAACGGCAGTCGAAGTATCTCATTCGGCATCACGCGGGCCTGACCCGGCTGCGCCAACCTCAATCCACGGGACACCTCGCGGTCACGAGCGATATATCCAGCCTCCTCCAGACGGTCCAAATTGTAGCTCACGACCGACGTCGAACTGATACCCACCGCAGAGCAGATCTCCCGCATAGAGGGTGGATAACCGTTGTCACCGATGTGCTCGCCGACGAACTTCAGGATCCTGCGCTGCTTCTCCGAGATATGCTTCCCCATCACCTGCCTCCTTGTGGGTGGAGAAACCCGGTTTTTTGTCCCTGAAAACCTGGCTTCTTGGTTGCCCGTTGCCTCCTTGCTGGACATTGTCTATACTCCAATTATATAAGAACATACGTTCTATGTCAAGGAGCAGTTGCCTATCTGCGCTCTATCTTGTACAATCGGTACCATCACCAGACCAACAACACAACGAGGTAAGCTATGAGAGTCTTAATAACCGGGTGTAAAGGCCAACTTGGCCGCACGCTGAGTGACGTACTGACAAACCACACACTGGCAGGCTGCGATCTACCCGATACGGACATCACCGACCGACAGGCGATCACGAGCGTCATCGCGGACTTCGCCCCGGATGTTGTGATCCACACCGCCGCCTGGACTGACGTCGACGGCTGCGCCCGCGACCCAGAGAAGGCCTACCGGGTCAACGCTCTGGGCACACAGAACGTTGCCCTGGCGTGCGCTTCATCGGGGGCAGCCTTGGCAACCATCAGCACCAACGAGGTGTTCGACGGAACGACCGACAGGCCTTACCGAGAATGGGATCCACTCCACCCCATCAACCCCTATGCTCGCTCGAAGGCGGCCGGCGAATGGTTCACACGCCATCTTCTGAATCGCTTCTACATCATACGTACCGCCTGGCTCTACGCGCCCGGTGGCAGCAACTTCCCGCACCGCATCATTGAGCTGGCCGATGAACTTGGGGTGCTCAAAGTGGTCACCGACGAGGTGGGCAATCCGACCTATGCGCCGGACCTGGCCGCGGCCCTGGCCCGGCTCATCCAGACGGAGGCCTACGGCGTCTATCATCTAACAAACGCCGGGCACGCCTCCCGCTTCGACTTCGCACAGGAGATTCTACGCATCAGCGGGCGCCAGGACGTCCCCGTGGAGGCAATCACGCTCGACGCCTTCGAGCGCGACTCGACGCCACCGCGCTTCGCTCCTCTAGCCAATACCGCCGCAGCCGCACTGGGCATTCGGCTGCGCACCTGGCAGAAGGCGCTGACAGACTTCCTCCTGTAATGTGCGGCCATTCGTAGGTGCCTGGGCTAAGGTGCCTGGGCGATATCGCCCGTTGACCCGGACGCTTCAGATTTTCCCACGCCCTGGAGGGATATGTCATGTCCGTCAAAGAAAGAGCTGCGAACACACAGTCGGAAACCGAAAAGCTGTCTTTCCGGGAGAAACTTACCTACGGCCTGGGGGACGTCGCACATTCTGCCGGACCGGGAACGATCGTCCCCTTCTGGTATCTCTTCTTCCTCACCGACGTGGCTCAGTTGAAGCCCGCCCTGGCCGGTCTAACGGTTCTCATCGGCGGTATCTGGGACGCGATCAACGACCCACTGGTGGGGCTGCTATCCGACCGCACGCGCACCCGCTGGGGGCGCCGGCGACCTTTTCTGCTCTTCGGTGCCCTACCCTACGGTGTGACCTTCACCCTTCTATGGCTGGTGCCGCCGATCGAAGATCAACTGCTGAAGTCCCTCTATTTCGCTCTGATCTACATCCTGTTCGATACTGCGGTCACCATCGTTAGCTGCCCCTACTATGCTCTGACGCCGGAACTGACGCTTGACCACGATGAGCGTACCTCCCTCACCTCGTACCGTATGTTCATCTCTATCGTCTCCGGTCTCATCACCGCGATCGGTTTCTCGCTCGTGCTCGACGCTACCCCGAATGAACAGACGGCCTTTTGGATCATGGGGCTTCTCTGTAGTGGGCTCTTCGTGGTCACCATTCTGGTCACGTTCTTTGGCACCCGCGAGCGGATTGGCTTTCAGGCCCAAGCACCAGCCCGCCCACTGGAAAGCCTGCGCTTCATCCTCCACAACCACGACTGGTGGTACACACTGGGCATGCGCATCCTGGCCTGGATACCCGTGGACGTCGCGTCGGCCGTCTTCGCTTACTTCCTGATCTACTGGATCGGAATGAGGACAACGGAGGCCTCGCTGGTACAGGCAGTCCTGCTGGGCAGCGCAGCTCTCAGCATGCCGCTGATCGTGTGGATGACGCGAAGATGGGAGAAGAAGACAGCCTTCATAATCGCTACTGCGTCGTGGGCTGTGGTGATGTTGGCGCTGCTGTTCGTCCCCCAGGGAGCGAGGCACCTGGTCTACCCCATCGCTATTCTCGTCGGACCAGGCATCGCAGCAGCACACGCCCTGCCGACGGCGATGAGCGCGGACACGCTCGACGTGGACGAATTGAACAGCGGAAAGCGGCAGGAGGGCGCCTATGCCGGCTTTGAGGTATTCGTTCGCAAGCTCTCCACCAAGCTGGTGTTGGCAAGCATCGGCCCCGTCCTGGCCTGGGCGGGCTACGTGGAAAGGGCGGAGCTTCAGACACCGCGAGTGCTGACGACTATACGGCTGCTGATCGCGGTGGTGCCGACCGTCATCCTGTTCGGAGCCATCGCCGTGGCCTGGCGCTATCCCTTGACCCGGGAGCGCCATCGGGCGATCCAGAAGGAACTGGCTGATCGACGCACCGTAGCGGCAGACCCACGGTTTGGTGCAAACTAACGGTCACCCTAATGAAGCAAACCGGCAACCTGCTAGTCGTCAGCGACCTACACCTGAGCCAGGGGTGGGACCCAGAGACCGGAAAGACATCGCGACTGGAGGATTTCTTCCGCGACGAAGCCTTCACCCGCTTCCTACGCTACCACGAGGAGATCAAGGATCAGCCCCGTTTCGGGGGGCGACCGTGGCTCCTCATCCTCAACGGCGATATCTTCGACTTCCTGCAGGTGGTCTCGCTGCCGCAGGAGGGCATGCCGCTGCGGATGGTCAAGGGCACCGACCTGTGGAGCGAGCTCAGCGCCAACGAGCGGGAATACGGCCTGGGCACGACGGCCGGGGAGTCGGCGTGGAAGCTCAAGCAGATCGCCCAGGGCCACCAACGCTTCTTCGCCGCCCTGGGCTGGTTCGTGGCGCAGGGGAATCACATCGGCGTCGTCCGCGGCAACCACGACGTTGAGCTGCACTGGCCAGCGGTGCAGGAGCGCTTCATCAGAGAGGTGAAACGGGC
>CAYQZG010000001.1:41785-162904 GCA_964421785.1 uncultured Anaerolineales bacterium | reverse complement strand
GCCAGGTCGCCGTAGGGCATGGGATGGCGGATGACGACCACCTGCTTCCCCATCTCCTGGAGGATGTCGGAGACGCAGCGTGTGGTCTGGCTCTTGCCACTGCCGGTGCGCAGGGCACAAACGCTCACCAGAGGCTTGTCGCTCCTCAACATGGTGGTGTTTGCCCCCATGAGCCGGAAATCAGCGCCGGCAGCCAGGACCTGCGAGGCCCTATGCATCACGTACTCGTGCGCGACATCGGAGTAGGCAAAGACGACCTGATCGACCGCCTTCTCAACGATCAGATCTGAAAGATCGGCCTCCGAATAGATCGGTATGCCCGTGGGATAAAGATTCCCGGCCAGCTCCGGTGGGTAGCGCCGCTCCTCGATATTAGGGATCTGCGCGGCGGTGAAGGCGACTACCTCATAGTCAGCGTTGTCGCGAAAGTAAGCATTGAAGTTGTGGAAGTCACGTCCGGCGGCTCCCATGATGATAACGCGTTGTCGGCTCATGCAACGATACCTTTCTCCACTCGTAACTATTCACCTTATGGCCCCTCACGCTCCAGCCGGATCCGCCAGGAGCAGGAGGGGAATGATGACCTCCACCCTGCCTCGCCTATACCTTATCCACCTCTTCCTCATTGTCCTCCACCGCAACCGACCAGAGCAGTGGAGGCACAATCCAGACCAGGATACCCAGCAAGATCATCGGGATGGCAGCGGCGGGCCCGATATGGACCGTGCGTCCCTGATCTGCAACGGCGTAGATGCCCATAGCAGAACAGACCGTCGAGCAACACAACGTAAGCACCGACACCACAACCGTGCCTGTCACTCCCGACTGCTTCTTCATCAATGCCCTCCTCTTCTCCTCTTCAACGAGGGGAAGCCACGATCATCACGCGAAGCGCGCCAGTAGGATCCCAAGCTCATACAGGAGCAAGAAAGGCCCCATGATGAGCAGCATATTGACTGGGTCTGTCGTCGGCGTGATCACCGCGGCGCCGGCAGCGGCCCCAATGATGACCACGCGGCGGGCCTTGCCAAACCCCTCAGGCGTCGCCACGCCAAGCTTGGCCAAGAAGTACATCACAAGAGGCGTCTCAAACACCAAGCCGGCCCAGAGCAGAATGGTGCTCACGAAAGAGATGTAACGGTTAATCGAGTAACGTTGTTCGACGATCTCGGCCAAAAACCCCCGTAGAAACGGCATCGCCGCAGGAATGAGGACCAGAGCCGCAAAAACGACGCCCGCAGCGAAGCTGATCGCGGCGATGGGCGAGCCGAACAGAACGTAGCGCCTCTCATGAGGTTCAAGACCTGGGGCGATGAAGCGGAAAAGCTGATACATAATCACGGGCATGGCCACGACGAGGCCGACCACAATCGAGACCTTGAAGTACACCCCCACCGATTCGGTCGGCGCAATGGCAATCGGCGTCTGCTCCCCGAGCGGAGCGACCAACAGCTGCAGGACACGAGGTGCGAAAAACGTCCCAACCACGACGCCGACGGCGAGGGCAACGACGGACTTCAGCAACCGATTGCGAAGCTCGTCCAGGTGCTCCAGGATCGACATCCGCGCCTGGTCGCTCATGCTTCCTCCACAGTGGACGAATCGGATCCGTTATGCACATCGGATTCACGCTGAGGGGAACCGGAAAGCACGTGCTCCAAATCCCTCTGCACCTCCTGCAGGTCGACGCCGGCACTCCCTGCCTCTTCCTCGGTGGCTTGAATCTCAGCCTGAAGCGCCATAGTGAACTCGCGCGACAGATCGCGTAGTTGACGGGAAAACTGACCTAACGTACGCGCGATCTCAACCATACGCTTTGGTCCGGCGACCAAGATGGCGATGATCAACACAACGACCAATTCCCACGGGCCGACATTCAAGAAATCCACGAAGACATCCTCTCAGAACTCAGTCTTGCCGTGCAGCTTCGGCGATAGCACCTTTCCGATCCACCAAGCTGCCCAGCACACCGTTCACAAACCGCGGGGCACTGTCCGACCCAAAGCTCTTCGCGAGCTCAACAGCCTCATTGATAGCAACCTTGACCGGCGTGCTGCCATCGACGGCGAACTCGAAAATGGCCATGCGCAGGATGTTGCGATCAATATACGCCATCTGCTCAAGCGGCCATTCAGGCGCATGTTCGTGGATGAAACCATCAAGCACATCTTGATGCTCAAGCACGCCGGTCACCAAGTGCCGGGCGAAATCCGTGTAGACAGCGGGAAGGTCATTAACAACGATCTGCCGATAGAGCACGATATCAGGTGCATGCGACGCACAGTCGATCTCGTATAAGGCCTGCAGCGCCAGAATTCGCGCTTGGCGCCGGCCCTTTACCATCGGCACGTCACGTCCAAAGCTCAAGGCTCATCACGCAAAGCTCACATCCTCAATATGAACGTCGACCGCCCGAACGTCAACGCCCACCATGTCCTGGAGTGCACGCGTGACCTCCGCACGAATCTTGCGTCCGACGCTGAGCATGTTGACATCCGGGTCCGTCATCACATAGATCTCAACGTGAACCTCGTTCTCGTCGACCACCTCGACCTTCACGCCGCTGGTCTGAAGGAGACGCCCCATCCCGGGCGGCGCAATCAAACGAGCCACTCCCGGCACAGCCAACGCCGTCAGACGAGCTGTCGTGGCCAGCACCTCCGGTGCGATGCTGATCTTGCCCAACTCCGCCTGTGTTTCCATTCCTCGTCCCTCCCGCCGGTCACTCGCCACCGAATCGGCTACCCCTGCATCACCAGGCCACCATCGACCGTCAGCACGTCCCCGGTGATGAAGGAGGCCAGATCAGAAGCCAGAAAGGCCACAGCGTGGGCGATTTCCTCCGGCCGGCCCATGCGCCCCAAAGGGGTTGATTCTATGGCCTTTTGCACCAGCTCTTCCGACAGATCAGCCGTCAGATCCGTAGCGACGAAGCCGGGGGCGACAGCGTTCACCGTAACACCCCGGGCACCCAACTCCTTGGCCAGGCTCTTCGTGAAGCCGATAATACCGGCCTTAGAGGCGGCATAGTTCGTCTGCCCGCCCTGGCCGGCGATGCCGGATACAGAGCTGATGTTCACGATCCTTCCGGAGCGCTGACGCATCATCTTACGAGCAGCGGCCTTGCTGCAGTTGAAGACCCCCTTCAGGTTCGTCCGCAACACAACGTCCCAATCTTCCTCACTCATCATCATGAGCAGTCGATCCCGGGTGGTACCCGCGTTGTTGACTAGTATATCGATACCGCCAAAAGTGTCAATTGCCACCTGTATCAACTGGGTAGCTTGACCCCGATCACCGACATCAGCCTGGACGGCGATCGCCTGCCCCCCCTGCTGCTCGATGGCGTCCACCACATCGTTCGCAGCATCGACGCTTCTGTTGTAGTTGACCACGACGCTGGCACCCCGATGGGCCAGATCCAGCGCTATGGCGCGACCGATACCGCGCGAAGCCCCAGTCACCACAGCAACTTTACCGTTCAGATTCATGGTCACCCTCCACAGACTCGGCCCTAACCCGACAATCTCTCCCTCTCTCAGTCACCTATGCTCGCGCCGGATATGGCTATCCGGCGCTCACAGCGCATCGGCAGTGGTCATCCTCTCCGCGGATCGATCAATGCGGCGCAGGAGATTGGTGAGCACCTTTTTCGGCCCAACCTCGACGAAGCAATCAACGTCTTGCGCCAGCGCCCACGCCATCGACTCGGTCCAACGCACCGGCGAGGTAAGCTGCTTCCTCAGCGCATCGCGGATCGCGTCGACATCCGTCAAGGGACGAGCGATGGCGTTCGCCACGATCGGCACCGTCGGCTCTCGAAGCGGCGTGTCGTCAAGATGCTGTTTGAACGCCTCAGCAGCCTCGGCCATCAACGGAGAATGGGCCGCGATGCTCACGGCCAGGCGAACGATCCGCTTGGCTCCACGCTCCCGAGCGGCCTCCATCGCCCGCTCCAGCGCCGTCACCGCGCCGGAGATGACGATCTGTCCGGGACAGTTATCATTCGCCACACCAACGTAGGCACCCGTCCGCCCACGGACGATGGCACATACGTCCTCCAAGACCTCGCGCTCCAACCCCAGCACGGCCGCCATACCGCCGGGGTTCCGCTCGCCCGCCTCCTTCATAAGACGACCGCGCTCGCGCACCAGCTTCAACCCCGCCTCGAAGGAAAGAGCCTCAGAGGCCACCAGTGCGCTGAACTCACCCATGCTGTGGCCTGCCACGTAGGCCGGAGCTTCCAGGCCCTGGCTCTCCAGCACGCGAAGCGCGGCCGCGCTGGTGGCCAAGATCGCCGGCTGTGTATTCACCGTGTCGTTCAGAGCCTCAGCAGGTCCCTCGAAGCAGAGCCTGGACAAAAGAATGCCCAGGACATGATCGGCCTGGGCAAATACATCGCAGGCGGTGGGATACTTCTCAGCTAGATCGTACCCCATCCCCACGTATTGAGAGCCCTGTCCTGGAAACAGATAGGTGCACTTACGTGCCAATGGCTCCCCCGCTAAACTGTTAACGACAAACGCCTTTTCGCGTCGCGCGTTGCAGCGCTACTCCTCTTCGATCTCAAGAACCTGTTCGCCGCGATACGTACCGCAGTTCATACAAACGTGATGGGGTAGCTTCGGCTCACCACACCACTCACAGGTCACCAGGTTGTGAGGCTTGATCTTCCACTGACTACTCCGCTTGCGACCGCGCGATTTTGAAATTCTAAACTTCGGAACAGCACCCATTGCCTATCAACTCCTTTTTCAACGTCTTCGAACTCATAGCCTGCGTCGCGTAATTATAGAGTCGCAGGCTGAACATGTCAAGATCAGGTTGTCTCCTTCTCCGACGGAGCTCGCCCTCCGGGCCCCGACTCAGACTGGCTAGACGAAGATGCCGGTCCCTTCTGGCCTCCTTGCCTTGCTTCAACCGCGCGGATGCCGTTCTCGATGACGGTCAGCGCCCGCTTCAAATCCTGTTCCAGGTCACAAAGGACATCGAACGCATACTCATCCGCTCCGGCCACGATCTCCCGAGCCTCCTGTCTGGCCCGATCACGTATCACAGTCGCCGCCTCCTCGGCAGTCTGCGCGACGCTATGGCTCGCAGCCAGCTCTGCAGCCTCTTGCCGTGCCAGTGCAATGATGCGCTCGGCCTCCTCCGTGGCTTGTGCCTTTGTCCGCTCCTTCTCCCGCAGAACACGCTCAGCTCGTCGCATCTCATCGGGAATTGAGATTCGCATCTGGTCAAGCAGAGGCCAAACCCGTTGCTCGTTGACGAGCCGAAGGTCGCTGAAAGGCATTCTCCGGCTCTCCTTAATGATCTCCTCTAGGCGGTCGATCAAGTGCAGGATGTCCATCGTAGCCTCCGTTATCTAATCACGTAGCGAGACGACGGGTACAGGCTCGTGATTCTCCTCCCGCTCGCGGCGTCTTCCCTCAAGCGCACAGGCAACGTGTGGAGGCACCATGCCGTCAACCTCCCCTGACAACAGGGCTACCTCTTTCACGATGCTCGAACTAAGGAAAGCGTGGGCCTGACGCGTCATCAAACACACGAACTCAATCTCCGGAGACAGCTGACGATTGGTCAAGGCCATCTGATACTCCAACTCGAAGTCAGAGATGACACGCAGTCCGCGCACAATAGCTTGAGCGCCGACCTCTCGAGCGAACTCCACGGTCAAGCCACCATAGGGTGCTACACGCACGTTGGAAAGACCGCTCAATGCCTTCCGTGCCAGGCTGACTCGCTCTTCGACGGTGAACATCAGGTCCTTGGCAGGGCGATCATACACAGCGACCACCAGATTCTCAAAGAGGTTTGACGCTCGCGTAGCGATATCGACGTGACCAAAGTGAATGGGATCGAACGTCCCAGGGTAGAGTGCTGTCCGAATCAACTGATCTCACCTCCCTTTTCTAGCAACTGCTTCACTCGCCGAGCCAACAGGCGATGAGCTGGATCGTCTAGCTCTGGATCGGTCTTGAAGAACCGACGAGCTGCCTCACGAGCTTGCTCCACGAGCCGCAGGTCGGCAACCGTGGCCAATTCCATCCCGAGGAAAGCATCCGACAGCCCCGACTGACGGGTGCCCAGGAACTCTCCAGGACCGCGCATCTCCAGATCCTTGCGCGCCAGTTCAAAGCCGTCATTAGTAGCCTCCACGGCTGCCAGGCGCTCCCGAGCTTGCTCAGAGGATGAACCGGAGACCAACAAACAATACGACGCATGCTCGCCACGGCCAACCCGACCCCGGAACTGATGAAGCTGCGCTAGGCCAAAGCGGTCTGCGCCCTCGACGAGCATGACGGTGGCGTTCGGCACATCAATGCCGACCTCGATAACGGACGTCGCTACCAGGATGTCCAGCTCTCCTCGGGCGAAGCGCGCCATCGTAGCCTCCTTCTCCTCACCCGTCATCCGTCCGTGCAACAGCCCTAACTCAAGATCAGGGAAGATGTGCTCCTCCAGCCGCCCGTATTCCTGCACGGCTGCCTTGGCCTCCACCTTGTCCGATTCCTCGACCAAAGGGCAGATGATGAAAGCCTGTCGGCCTTTCTCGACCTGACTGCGCACAAAGGCATAGGCTCGACCTCGCTCGGTCGGCAGGATCAAGCGCGTCAAGACAGGCTCCCTCCCGGGCGGCATCTCATCGATGATCGAGACATCCAGATGTCCCCAGACTGTCAATTGAAGGGAGCGGGGAATCGGCGTGGCGGTCATCACCAAGAGATGAGGATTATACCCCTTCTGTCGCAGCGCCGCCCGCTGGCGCACGCCAAAACGGTGCTGCTCGTCGACCACCGCCAGCGCCAGCTGATCGAAAGCCACACCCTCTTGGATCAAAGCATGGGTGCCCACGACGATATCGATGCTCCCATCCGCCAGTCCCGCGTAGATCTCCTCGCGCTCCTGGCCCGTGACACTCCCGGTGAGCAAGTCGATGTCCAAGTCTCCGTCCAAGGCCTCTCCGAGCAGACGGCCAATGGTCTGATAATGCTGTTCAGCCAGGATCTCGGTGGGAGCCATCAGCGCCGACTGAGCCCCGGCGGACGCGCTCAGCGCCATCGCAGCTGTAGCGACGACCGTCTTGCCCGAGCCAACGTCCCCCTGCAGCAAGCGCGTCATGGGCTTGGCCGAACGCAGGTCATCGACGATCTGCTGAAGCGAGCGCCGCTGAGGCTGCGTTAGATCGTATGGAAGCCCCTCGACGAAGGCTTCAAGCACGCCGTCCTGCACAGGAACCGGCTGACCCGGCTCTGACCGCCAATCATGCCGGTACCTCAGTAAAGCGAGCTGAAGCACGAACAACTCACCAAACGCCAGTCGCCGGCGTGCACGCTCCAACAGATCTTGACTACTCGGGAAGTGAGCCTGTAGAATGGCCGTCTCCAGGTCGAGCAGCCCCTCGGCCTGCTGCACGGACGTTGGTAAGGCGTCCGGCAAGCGCCTGGCCCAATAGGTCACCGTGCGCTTCATCAGGCGGCGCAGCCATTTTCCACTTATGCCCTCGGTCAGCGGGTATACGGGCACAATGCGATTTGTGTGCAACAACTCCTCCCTGAGGGGCTCCCACTCGGGGGACGTGAAACAGAACCGCCCCAGATACTCATCCACCTCGCCGCTGACCACAATCTGTTGACCACGCTTGATCTTCTTGGCAAGGTATGGCTGGTTGAACCAGGTGACCTCGACGGACCCTGTATCATCGCTGAGGGTAGCCTTGAAGATCGCCCCTCCCCCATGCGTCTTGCGCACATGCGTGTCCCGCACCTTGGCAATGACAGTCACCTCCTCGCCGTATTCGAGGCGATTGAGAGGCTTAAGCTCCGAATAGTCGTCATAGCGACGCGGCAGAAACGTGAGCATGTCGCGGATCGTACGAACACCTAGCCTAGCGAAGCGCTCTGCCCGCTTGGGGCCAATCCCATGTAGAGCCGTGACCGGTGAATCGAGATGGGGACGCGAGCCAGAGGATTTGCTTGGCCTCGCTCGCTTCCTGGATTGCTGCGTCACGCTCTTCTGCGGCGGCTCCCTGGCCGGCTTGGCCTCGCTCGGCCTCTGCCCAACAATCTCCTTAAGGGTCGCCAAGGCCTCTCGACGGGTGGCGGCGTCCGGGAGATCACTGTACGTCCGCAAGCGCTCAGCGATTTCCTGCACCCAATGCGAGGCTTCGGATCCAAAAACCGGCTCGGCTTCCTGTGTCCAGGTGTCCGCATAGGACGCCAAGCCACCAACCACGGCTTGATCCTTATGTTTCTCCGCTTCCAGATCGAGGATCTTGCTGAGCTTCTCAATCGGCCCTGTCATCATCGGTTAGTGACCACCGTATCCCTCATAAACCAGCATACCAATCGCATCCGGTCCGATATGGGAGGCCAATAGCGGTCCGTAGAGCAGGACGGGGAGTTTCCCATCCTCGGACACGACCTCGACGTCGTCCCGTAACATCTCCGTCTCCTCAGTTGCATAAGGCGTACTCTGAAGGATGGCCATGCGCTCAATGCGCGGGAACTCATTGGCAAAATCAGCCAGCTTCCCGATCGCATCTCCGCGCCCAATCACTTTCTCCATAGGAACGATCTTTCCCCTTTCTACCGCCAGGGAGGGTTTGTTGTCCAACATCGTACCGAGGATTGCCTGGCTAGCGCTGATCAAGCCATCGTTCTCCAGGTAGTCGAGTGTGTCGGTGGTGAGCGAGATGTAGATATGTCGAAGCATGCCCCGGATATGCCGGACGATAGCACTCAAGGGCATCGACTGCTCAGCCAACTTGGCTGCCGCCTCCGCCAAAATACCCAGTCCCAGTGAGAAAGTCTCTGAATCAACAACAGCAATATCGTAGCGCCCCATGAAGCCGGTCCTCGCCCGCTCTGCCTCGTGATGCACAAGACTAAGGCTCGCTGAGGAATGGAGGGATAGGATCTGATCTGTACGACGCGTCAAGCGCCCGTAGATACGGCGGAAGTCTCTCTCCGTCGGGCCGACGATTCTTGGTCGAACGCGCTCGCTCGCCATACGAAGCAGCAGTTCCTCATGGTCTAGATCGACGCCATCCTTGAAAACCTCACCTCCTATCTCCACAGTCAACGGTACGACAGTGATGTCCAATTGATCGGCGATTTCCGTATCGGAAATCCCTTCATCTACTGCGGATGGCAGTCGCAGAGCGCTATCAGTGACGACATGGACCTTGGACACGGGACCTCCCAGAATAACGTAGGCCTATAGCAACCCGCAATCGGCGACTCCAAACCAGGCTATCTCTAGTCTCCGATTCAGGTGCCGCGGCTTCCAATAAGATCTATTCTAACGAAACGATGTAATGATAATGGGGCTGTCCACCCGGTATGACCTCAATGTCCTGTTCAGGCCAGTCCTCTTTCAATAGACTGACCAACTCCTCAGCCTGTTCCTCGCTAACCTCCTCACCATAGTAGATCGTGATGATCTCACAATCACGATAGCCTACCTCGCTAAGCGCCTCGCGCGTGACGTCTTCAATCGTCTCACCGCTTACCACAAGCTCCCCATTGTGGAGACCGATCACCTCCCCATCAGAGACCTGAACACCGTTGACGGTCGCCGATCGGGTAGCTAGCGTGATCTCCACCGTCTCGACGTCCTCCATCGCTCGCATCATCGCCCCGACATTCGTCTCCAGATCAGCCTGATAGTTGAGGGCCAGCAGCGCCGCAATCCCCTCTGGCACAAAGCAGCTTGAGATGACCTTCACGTTCTTATCACTCAGCTCACGACTCTGCTCTGCCGCCATGATAACGTTACTGTTGTTGGGCAGGACGACGACTTGATCCGTCGGCAAGCTCTCGATGGCCTCCAGTAGATCCTTGGTGCTAGGGTTCATCGTCTGACCACCGCGCACGACAGCGCCGACACCCAGGCTTTGGAAGACGCGAGCCAATCCCTCCCCAGGGACAACTGCCACAACACCAATCTCGCCGACGTCTAGGGTGGAGCGATGCGATACAGTCCCGGTCGCGGGAAGGTCCCGATCAACAACGAAGTCCTGATATTGAGCCTGCATATCTTCTACGACCACATCGCGGAGGGAACCCAAGCTGGCTCCATAGCTGACGGGCTCGCCTGGATCGGACACGTGGACGTGGACCTTGATCGTCGTGGGATCGCCGACGACCAAAGGACAATCTCCCATCTCCGTGATACGTGCCCGAATCCGATCCACATCGAGCTCTTCACCCACGACGAGGAACTGCACATCGTACGCATAGCCCATCTCGCCATGAGCTATGCCCTCAGACACCAAGTCTACCGACTCGGTCAATCGAACGTCCTCTGCAACGGATTCACCACGCATGTATCGCAACATTCCCTCCAGGATAATGAACAGGCCCTGCCCTCCAGCATCCACAACACCAGCCTCCTCAAGCACAGGCAATAGAGAAGGCGTGAGCACGACGGCTTCGTGGGCAGCGAAGACAATCCGCTCCAGGATGCTTACCAGATTATCCGTCTCCTTCACAGCATCCTCGGCGGAGTCTGCCACCGCCCTCGCCACAGTGAGAATCGTCCCCTCGACAGGTTTGACGACGCCCTTGTACGCCGTCGCCGAAGCCTCTCGACAAGCATTCGCCAGGTCCTCAGCACGGAAGATCTCCTTCTCGTCCAGGCTCCGGGCAAAGCCGCGCCAGATCTGAGAGAGAATGACTCCGGAGTTACCTCTTGCCCCCATGAGCGCCCCGTGGGCCATCTGGCGAGCGACGCTCCCCACACTACGCTCCGGTGAATCTGCAATCTCAGACCAAGCTGAGCGCATAGTGAGGACCATATTCGTGCCCGTATCCCCATCCGGCACTGGGTAGACGTTGAGGGCATTAATGGCAGCTTGATGGTGCTGAAGCCATGCCAAACCGGCCTTGACCAGGCGTTTGAACCCCGGCCCATCCACGGCATAGCGCGCATTCGCACGAGCCTGTTCTGATCTCTTATCCTCTGCAGTCAACCGGTCTCTCCCTCGGAGTGCTGGACGTCTCGACAAATGATCGATAGGGCGATCAATCGACATTGCTGATGCGCAAGCCATCGACGTGCACGTTGACCTCTGCGACCGGCACACCAAGCGCCCGCTCCACGCTGAACTTCACGACATTCATGACGCTGCGAGCCACCGCAGCGATACGCGTTCCATACTCAATGATCACATAGACGTCGATCACAATGCGCCCATCCCTGATTTGGACCTCGACCCCACGTTTTCTTTCCGAGGAAAGCGCTGTGGCGATGCCCGTCGCCAAGTCTTTGGACGCAGTACCGACGACGCCATAGCATGATCGTACAGCATCATTGACAATGCTGGCAATAGCGATCGGCGACACATCGATCCGACCACGGTACTCGACTTCTGGCATGCTCCCTCCTTGGGATAACTCCATAACACGCGTCCGCGCGATCTATACAGCAATCACGAGTGCTCAGTAAGCGTCCAAGACCTACTTCTTCCCTTCCAGTTCGCGCATCAGGGTAATGCCGTCCTCGAATTGCGAACCTATTCTTGGACGCAGTTCTAGCTGGCTTCCAGCGCGCCGCAGGACCACAGCCTGGTCACCATAAACGACGCAAGGCCGCCCAACAGACCTGGCCGTCGCTAGCCAAGCCCAGCGTCACGCACTTGGCACGACAGTTGCACGAAAGGCCTGCTCGGCGTATAATACTGGCTCTACTGACAAAATTGGCAGGCATCATACACCTGATGAAAGATGAACAGAACCGCCTCAGAGTATCAGAGTAGCGGGTTGTTCTGACTAGTAACAAAACTGTTGGAGGTGAAATCAATGGCGAAATGTGAAATTTGCGGTAAAGGCACGAGCTTTGGATACAACGTCCCTCGCTCCAAGAAAAGGACGAAGCGTCAATTCAGTTCCAACGTTCAACGCAAGCGAGTCTTGATCGACGGCGAGATGCGCCGGGTGTACATCTGTACACGATGCTTGCGGACGCTCGAAAAAACGCAGTGAAAAAGGTCGTCAAAGTCAAAAAGAACGGCTCCACAATCATAACGAATTCCACGCCCCCTTGTCTGAGGGGGCTTTGTTTCATCCTATGTAAGATTCTGGCTTACTATCCTGATATGATACATCGGATTGTACACAAAATCAAGAAATGGACAAATTGGTTGAACCACACGGGCAGTTGTGGTAAAATGTGTTCAGACATCGAAACCTACAACAAACCTGCTTCTATGGACATCCATTTCAGTTGATGCTCTTGAGATATAGTAGAGGGATTGTCAAGAAACGAATGGCGGACACGAGAATAGGAACAAGTGACTGGTTGAATCCGCTTATCAACCCTATGGTTATGAGCGAGCTGAGCGCTTCCTTGCGTGAGGGAGCGCACGATGGCTATCGACTTGAGCTACCTTCGACGCTTCCCATACTGCCGCTCCGCGGTCTGGTCATCTACCCTATGACGGCGGTCCCGATCCGCGTTGCACAGCCACGTTCTGTGCGATTGATCGATGACGCCGTAAGCGAAAACAAGATCATCGGCCTCGTGGCCAGCCGAGACCCCGAGATCGAATCGCCGGGCCAAGATGATGTCTTCTGGGTTGGGACAGCAGCCGCCGTCCACAGACTAGCCAAGGCCCCGGACGGCACACTCACCTTGATCGTCCAGGGACTGGTGCGCATCCAAATCAAGGAGTTCGTTGAGGAGCATCCCTATCTTATGGCCCGCATCAGGACGATTCCAGAGAACACAGAATCGTCCCTCGAAGTTGAAGCACTCCGACGGAACGTCGTCCAGCACTTCCGCCGCCTGATCGAGCTATCGTCCACTATTCCTGATGAAATGGGCACCATCCTGGCCGATGTCAGCGATCCACTTCAGATCACCTACGCCATCGCCAACCAAATCGACACCGAGCTTGAACAGGCCCAGCAGCTGCTCGAGATGAACAGCCTCATCGACAAGATGCGCCGCCTGCTCAACATCATGTCTCAGGAGGTGGAGGTTCTCGAGCTCGGTAGGAAGATCAAGAGCGAAGCCCAGTCAGAGATGCAGCAGAGGCAGCGTGAATACTTCCTCCGCGAGCAGAAGAAGGCCATCCAGCGAGAACTGGGCGAGGCCGATGAACAGATGGAAGTGGAGGAATTCCGCCAGAAGATCGAAGCGTCAAACATGCCGGAGGAGGCGGAGAAAGAGGCCAAACGAGAGCTAGAGCGACTGAGCAAAGTGCCCACCGCTTCCCCCGAATACAGTGTTGTCCGCACCTATCTCGACTGGCTAACCTCGCTTCCATGGGATATCCAGACGGATGACAATCTAGATATCAAACATGCTCGCCGGGTGCTCGATGAGGATCACTATGATCTTGAGGATATCAAGGAGCGAATCCTCGAGTTCCTGGCTGTGCGAAAGCTGCGAGAGGAACGGAAGGACGAGCTTGAAGCGCGAAGAACAACGGACTACATCCGACAAGAGCGCGAGGGCGTCATCCTCTGCTTTGTGGGTCCGCCGGGAACGGGCAAGACCAGCCTCGGGCAATCCATCGCTCGGGCGCTGGGGCGCAAGTTCGTTCGGCAGTCCTTGGGCGGAGTACGTGACGAAGCTGAGATTCGCGGGCACCGCCGCACCTACATCGGGGCACTGCCCGGCCGTATCATCCA
Organism: uncultured Anaerolineales bacterium; assembly: GCA_964421785.1. Lineage (GTDB taxonomy): Bacteria > Chloroflexota > Anaerolineae > B4-G1 > B4-G1 > SKLM01. The sequence goes on along the minus strand of CAYQZG010000001.1, from coordinate 149,264 downwards.
GGCCCTACGCCGGATCGAGTCCAAAAACCCTGTGTTCATGATCGATGAGGTAGACAAGCTAGGCAAAGACTTCCGGGGGGACCCGGCGTCCGCGCTGCTTGAGGTGCTGGATCCCGAGCAGAACTCGGAGTTTCGAGATCACTACCTGGATGTCCCTTTCGATCTCTCGCAGGTCATGTTCATCACCACAGCGAATCTCCTTGAACCTATACCGGCACCACTTCGGGATCGCATGGAGATCTTGAAGCTCTCGGGCTACACAGAGACAGAGAAGGTGCGTATCGCCCAGGGGTATCTGATTCCTCGCCAGCTGCGAGAGAACGGGCTGTGGGCTGAGGAACTAAGTTTCGAAGCGAGCGCGCTGCGTACCATCATCCAGGACTACACACGCGAGGCTGGCGTGCGCAATCTGGAACGGGAGATCGGCAAGATATGCCGCAAGGTCGTCACACGCATCGCGGAAGGGGAGGAAGAACCGGTCGAGATAACGTCCGAGAATATCCCCGATTTCCTGGGCCCGCGCCGCTACTTCCCAGACACAGCCCTGCGCACTCAGGTGCCTGGCGTCGCCACAGGCCTGGGCGTGACTGTGGCCGGAGGAGATCTCCTGTTCTGTGAAGCCACGAAGATGGCCGGAGGCAAGGGCTTCACCATCACCGGCCAGCTCGGAGACGTGATGAAAGAATCAGCCCAGGCAGCGCTGAGCTACGTCCGTTCAAAAGCGGCAGACCTGGGCATCCGAGAGAGTGTATTCGAAGAGATCGACATACACGTCCACGTTCCAAAGGGCTCTGTACCCAAGGATGGCCCCTCGGCAGGGATCACGATCGCCACCGCTCTGGCATCGCTGTTGAGTGGTCGCCGGGTACGCGGTCACGTAGGGATGACGGGCGAGATCACGCTCCGCGGGCAGGTCCTCCCCGTGGGCGGGATAAAGATGAAGGCGCTGGCGGCTCACCGAGCGGGGCTAGATACCGTGATTCTACCCAAACAGAATGAGAAGGATCTAGAAGATATCCCTGAGGAAGTCCTTGAGAGCCTAAACGTTGTTCTGGTCGAGCGGATCGATGAGGTCTTCCAAACCGCCCTAGCTCCGGCTGGAGATACATAGGAAATGAACCGACATATGGAGACAATCATCGTTGTAGATGATGACAGGGTCTTCAGAGAACTGCTCACAACCGTCCTTAGCCTGGAGGGATACCGAGCAGTGGTGAGAACTGCCCCCGAGGAGGTCATCCCCACCGCGCGCGAAGAAGAGCCAGCCCTGGTTCTTATGGATGTCCATATCCGCAGTCAAGACACCTTTGGCACACTGCAAGAGTTGAAGCAGGACGAGGTGCTGAGTGCCATTCCCGTGATCATGACGTCGGGCATGGACCACGCTCAAGAGTGTATCAAAGCTGGCGCCGATGCGTTCGTTCTCAAGCCATTCCGCCCATCAGAGATGCTAGCCACGATCACAGACCTCATTCAGTCTCGTAAGCCCCACTGACTCGAAAACCGATCCCGCCTGAACTAGCACCAGGGAGACGTTATCATACCACCCGAAAGGTAGCGCGGAGCGCCGGGAGATCGACGTCCACCGCCTCGACCGTCATCTTCCGATTCAAAGTCCGGTCTCCGTGTAGGTGCACCGCCGGCTCCAGGCCCAGCTCGGGGATGAGCACCTTCCCGCGACGGTCCCATCTGTCGACCAGGACCCCTTCGCCGCGCCAACCGGGGTGCTGGAGCAGGTAGACCAGCGTCCAATGCTCCCGGGCCAGTCGCTCGGCATAGCTGACGTCTCCCGCCACCGCCTCCGCGGCGCCGATGCGCTCCATCAGCTCCTGGGTCTCCAGCAGATCGTCGCCGTGCAGGTGAGCGCGTAGCTGCTGGTGGACCACCAGATCGAGGTAGCGGCGAAGCGGGCTGGTGGACTGGACATACCGATCCAGCCCCAGCCCGGCATGGCGACCGGGATTGCTGCTGTGCTCGCTGCGACTCATGTGGCGGCGCAGCTCGAACATGCCGGCCAGATCGTCGGGCCGCCGGTCCGTATCCGGCGGCACCTGCGTGGCATAGGGAAGAGGTATGCCCTTGTCGGCAGCGAAGCCGGCCGTCGCTTCGCCAGCCATGAGCATCACCTCGCGGACCAAGGCGCGGCTTCTCAAAGGGGGCAGAGGATCGATGACGACCTCACCGTCGATGACGCACACCCGCACCTCGGGGAGATCGATGCGCACGGCGCCGTTCTCACGACGTCGCACCTGAAAAGCCTGGGCCAAGGCGTAGAGGTCGCTCAAGGGCGGCTCATCCAGCCGCCCCTCCGCCTGCTGGTACGTCAACCGGGTGACGCGCACGCGACTGGGCACGACCTCCATGCCGATGACCTGGCCCTCATCATCCAGACCCAGACCGAAGGAGAGAGCCGGGGAGACCTCCGAGAGGCCCATGCCCAGCCGCTCGGCCGCCTCATGCGGAAGCATGGGCACTTTCCCGTCGGGGAGATAGAGGGTGGCACCACGCGCTCGGGCCTCCAGGTCGGCCGGGCTGTCCGGCGGAACGAGGGCGGCGACGTCGGCCACGTGGACCCAGAGCCGTCGGTGCCCATCGTTCACCTCCAGACTGATGGCGTCATCGGGATCGGTGCTGCCCTCATCGTCGATGGCGAAGGCCGGCAGATGGGTGAGGTCGACACGCTGCTCCTCCGGAAGGTCTGGCAGCGCCAGTGCAGGATGGCTCGTGTCGAGCCCCAGCCGCTCCGGGTAGGGCACGTCCATGTGGTCCCAGGTGCCCAGCTCCAGCAGCAGCGCGTGGGCGTTCTCCGGAGTCTCGGCGCGGCCCAGCTCGCTCAGCACGCGGCTCTGGTCCGTCCGCCCCAGCGCCAGCATCTCCACCTCGGTCAGGTAGCGTTCGTCCTCGTCGGGGACGAAGTCGCCGGCCTTGGCGCGCTCCAGGAAGGCCTCCCAGGCTCGCCGCTCGGCGGCGCGCGCTTCCCGGTCAGCCTTCTCCTGGGCGACCTCCTCGGGGGTCCGGGCCACCACCTCCTGTGGCGTCCCCTCGAAGTAGAGGCCGTCGGCCACCCATTGCCAGGCTCCCCAGGCGGTCGACGGCGTGTAGCCGCCGTAGGCCAGCTCGGCGAGCTCGGGCAGCGTGGTGCTGCTCCCGGCGAGTAGCTCCCAGGCGGTCTTCATCTCCCCCTCATAGGAGCGGAGCTCATCGAGGCTCTCCAGGGGCCCGGGATGGACCAGGTCGACGTCCTTGGGGCGGACGCGGACGGTCTCACCGTCGGCGAGGACGATGGTGAGCTTCTTGCGGCCGACGGATTGAACGCGGGCCGCGTCGTGCTTATAGAGGACGAGGCTGCCCTGCTGGAACGAGCTGTTCTCTAATCTGGATGTCATACGCGCCTCCGACGCTGGTGCAGAGTCTGAATCGGCTTACCGGTTGAAGGTGCCCCGATGGGCTGCGCCGGGCCTCCACCTATGGGGACACGCCAGCAAGGCAATACTATCATGCTATTGGTATGCCCGCAAATCATCATCCCTGGCGGGGCTGGGGGATTGTGCGTGGATGGTAGTACTACAACGTGAGTTTCGCTGGCCAAAGACTTCCGAAGTCTGGCGGATGGCCTTTCAGACCCAATTGGGCTTGCTGATGGCGGCATCCTGCACCTTGAAACGCCACAACGAAGACTTCGGAAATCTGACAGGACACAAGTCACGTTGTCGTGGTAGGTAGGACAACGATTGTGGAAAGAATAAACGAATGGACTCAGCGTCCCAGCACCTGCATCACGTTCTCGTAGCTCAGGAGCGTGAGATCAGGTATCAAGGGATAGCGTAGAGGAACTCGATCAATCTCCCGAATTCCATGCAAATAGCCTACCACAAATGGTAAGTTATTGCAACGTATTCGAGATCCAGCTATGGGTCTCCTGAAAGAAGCTCGCGAACCCGTCCCTGGGCTGGCAAATCGCCCCGAGACGGGGCTCAGAGCACCTTTCTTCAGTAGAGCCAGTTATGGCTTTATCGTTTTCTCACTCAAGGTGACCGGCATCTGGGAACACGGCGTGAGGAATGAAACCCACTTGGGTAAGTGTCAAACTCGGGTCCTTGGGTGTCTAGGGTGAAGTGCCGGTCACCTCACCTGCAAATCCGATGGGACGGGATGGCGCGATCGCAGCTTGACAAGTGGGTGTTTTGTGCTATCCTTGCCCAAGATGAGGAAACCTATGATGGCACTGTCAATTGAGGCCCGACGAGCCCGAGGAGAGCCAGTCCACCCGTCTGGGTAGACTTGTTTCGGGCTGCCTAGCCTAATAACAAGAGCCAGTCTCCAGACGGAGACTGGCTCTTTTTTTGTGCGCGATGTCTATCCATCGCGCACTTCGTTTATCGCAGGACGGAGGATCAACAAGGAGGTATGCTTCAATGAGCGGCACATTCGACAAGGTGGTTCTGGCCTATTCCGGCGGCCTGGACACGTCCGTCATCCTGGCCTGGCTGAAGGAGAGCTACGGCTGCGAGGTGGTCACGTTCACGGCCGACCTGGGACAGGGGGCTGACGAGCTGGAGGGGCTGGAGGAGAAAGCGCTGGTCAGCGGGGCCAGCAAGGCCTACATCGTGGATCTGCGGGAGGAGTTCCTCACGGACTACGCCTTCCCCACGATGCAGTCGGGCGCGATCTACGAGCGGCTCTACCTGCTGGGCACGTCCTTCGCCCGGCCGGTCACGGCCAAGAAATTGGTGGAGATTGCCGAGCTGGAGGAGGCCGACGCCGTCTCCCACGGCTGCACCGGCAAGGGGAACGATCAGGTGCGCTTCGAGCTGACGGCCAAGGCGCTCAACCCGTTCCTGGAGGTCATCGCGCCCTGGCGCGAGTGGGACATCCGCTCCCGCGCGGACGCCCTGGAGTACGCCGACGCCCACGGCATCCCCATCCGCCAGTCGTCGGGCTCGATCTACAGCCGCGACAGGAACATCTGGCATATGAGCCACGAGGGCGGCGACCTGGAGGACCCGTGGAACGAGCCGGGCGAGGACGTCTTCACCCTCACCGTGTCCCCGCAGGAAGCGCCGGACGACCCCCACTACCTGACCATCGACTTCCAGCAGGGGGTGCCGGTGGCCGTCGACGGAGAACCGATGGGGGCCGTCGAGCTGCTCACGCATCTGAACGAGGTGGGCGGCGCCCACGGCGTGGGGCGGGCCGACCTCGTGGAGAACCGCCTGGTGGGCATGAAGTCCCGCGGCATCTACGAAACCCCGGGGGGCACGATCCTCTACACCGCGCACCAGGGCCTGGAGTCGATCTGCCTGGACCGTGACACGGCTCACTACAAGGAGGTGGTGGCCAACCGCTTCGCCGAGCTGACGTACTATGGCAAGTGGTTCACGCCACTGCACGAGTCGCTGCGCGCCTTCGTCGCTAAGACGCAAGAGCGCGTGACCGGATCCGTGCGGGTGAAGCTCTACAAGGGGAACTGCGCCGTGGTCGGCCGCCAGTCGCCCCTAAGCCTCTACCGCGAGGAGTTCGCCACGTTCGGCAAGGACGATGTCTACGACCAGAGCGACGCCGAGGGCTTCATCAATCTGTTCGGCCTGCCGCTCAAGGTGAAGGCGCTGGTGGATTTGGAGAATGGGGATACGGCGGACCTTGCGGCGCCGGATTACGCGAAGTTCAAGCGCGATTAAGCGATAGAGCGATAAGGCCATAAAACGAGGGGAGGGGCAGCGGGATGACGCTGTGGGGAGGGCGGTTTGAGGGGGGGACGGATGAGCTGATGCGGCGGTTCAACGACTCCTTTGGGTTTGATCGGCGGTTGTACGGGGCGGATATTGCGGGGAGCGTCGCCTATGCCGGGGCGCTGGCGCGGGCCGGGCTGATCAACAAGGAGGAGCGGGCGGCGCTGGTCGAGGGGCTGGAGCAGGTGCGCGCCGAGTTCGATGCGGGGACGTTCGAGGTGGCCCCCGGGGACGAGGACATCCACACGGCGGTGGAGCGGCGGCTGGGGGAGCTGGTGGGCGAGGTGGCGGGCAAGCTCCACACCGGCCGCTCGCGCAACGATCAGGTGGCCACCGATCTGCGGCTCTATCTGCTAGAGGAGATGGCCCACCTGGAGGACGGCCTGGTGGCGCTCCAGACGGCCATCGTGGAGCAGGCCGAGGTGCATCTGGGCGTGCTGATGCCCGGATACACCCACATGCAGCAGGCGCAGCCGATTCTCTTCAGCCACTGGCTGATGAGCTTCTTCTGGAAGCTACAGCGGGACCGGGAGCGGCTGGCGGACGTGGCCGGGCGCACGCGCGTCTGCCCGCTGGGTGCCGGGGCGCTAGCCGGGAACCCCTTCGACGTCGACCGGCAGGCGCTGGCGGAGGCGCTGGGCTTCGACGCCGTGGCGCCGAACAGCATCGACGCGGTGAGCGACCGCGACTACGTGGTCGAGTTCCTGGCCTGGGCTGCCCTGACCCAGACGCACCTGAGCAACCTGGCCGAGGATCTGATTATCTGGGCCAGCCGCGAGTTCGGCTTCGTGGCGCTCGACGACGCCTACGCCACCGGCTCCAGCCTGATGCCGCAGAAGAAGAACCCGGACGCGCTGGAGCTGATGCGGGGGAAAAGCGGGCGCGTGATCGGGCACCTGACGGGCTTGCTGACGACGCTGAAGGGCCTCCCCACCGCCTACAATAAGGACCTTCAGGAGGATAAGGAGGGTCTCTTCGACGCCATCGACACGCTGAAGATCGAGCTGCCAGTAGCCGCCGGTGTGATGCGCACGCTGCAAGTGAACGCCGATCAGATGGCGGCTGCCTTGGATGAGGCGATGCTGGCTACCGACCTGGCGGACTACCTGGTGCGGAAGGGCGTGCCGTTCCGCCAGAGCCACCATCTGGTGGGGCAGGCAGTGCAGAGGGCGGAGGCGCTGGACGTCTCGCTGGATGAGCTCGATCTGGGCACGTATCAGGCCATCAGCCCGGCCTTCGGCGAGGACGTGTACGAGGTCTTCGACGTCGAGCGATCAGTGGAGGCGCGGGCGGCGGAGGGGGGGACGGCGCCTTCCGCGGTGCGGGCGCAGATCAAGCGGGCGCGGGGGATGCTCGGGGAGAGGGGGTGACCTAGCGAAGAGAGGGAGAGGGAGTGAGGGGGAGATCAGGCTTCCTTTGGATCGAGCAACGGACAAGCGGATGTATTGCCGCGGCTGACAAACTCAGAGCTCCTCCAGACCAGGAAGCGGCGTCATACGGATGCGGTCGTCTTCGACAACGGCAAAATGCCCCGCCCAGTCGGTTCGGCTCTCCAAGGCTGCGACAGCCAGGCGGGCAACGTAAGATGGTGACGGCAACGAGGGTCGGAACAGAACGATACCGCTGAAAGCGGGAAGACCCCATCGGAAGGCCAGCTCGCCGAAGTCCTTGTCAAACGTGATTAGGATTCGAGACTCAGCCTGGGCACGTTCGAGAACGTGGAGGTCGCCAGCGCCCGGCGTGTCAGCAGCTACCCAGGCTACGTCGTGACCACACCTTCGCAAAGCACGCACCGCATCCCCGGGGACGTTCTCATCCGCGAGGATACGCATTCCGCTACGCCTCGGTCACTGCAAGAGGGTAAACCCGTTCGGCCTTCAGGACCGTGCTGGCATAGACCAAGCAAGCACGGATATCCTCTCGAGTCAGGGTTGGGTAGTTGCGCGTTATCTCCGCCTCAGTCCATCCCTGGGCCAAGAGGTCAATAACGAATTCCACAGCCAGGCGCGTGCCCTTGACGGTCGGCTTGCCCATCAAGACCTGGTCATCAACGACGATCCGCTCTTCCCAATTCATAGTCATCCTCTCTGTTCTACCTCCATTGTACACCATGTTAGATTACCGTCAACCTCTCAGGCTCTGCCAGTCTGGGGAGGGTCTGTGACCCCGATGAATGGCTCGACACGTCGCTGGTTTGCTCTGCGGTCGGCGCGGGTCATGGGTCTGCGGGCGACGCAGAAGCAGATGTTAGGAGCTGGAATGGACCAGCCCGCGCCTCGAGGGGTCGGTGGAGGCGCAAACCTCCGCCCCAGGAGGATGCGAGCATGGCTTCGTGGTCGCTAGACGAGGCGTTCGTCAAAGCCGTCCACACGGCGCTCAAACTGCTCCACCGAGAGCGCGAGTTGGGCCAGCACCCACTGGCTAAGCTTGTCGTCGTCGACGAGCAGCGCCACCGACAGAGCTGGCCCGACACGGTTCTCGGACGAGCCGCCGCGCTCGAACGTGTCCTAGAGGAGGCCCGGCAGGCGCTGACTAGCCGAGATGCCGACGCGGGCGCGCTGCTGGAGGGCCGTTTCTGGCGAGGGGAGAGCGTGATACAGCTTGCCCACGAGCAGTTTGCGTCGCAGAGCACGCTCTACGCCCACCAGAAGCAGGCGATCAGCGCCCTGGCTCGGACGCTGTGGCGTCTGGAACAGGATGCGCAAGAGAGGGCAGACGCCCAGCGGCGCCACCGGGCCCGCAACCTCCCGCCCCCTACCTACACCCGCCTCTTCGGCTTCGACGAGGCCGTGGCCCAGCTCCGCGCTGCATTGACGCCCTACGTCGGGCCGTGGCTGATCAGCATCGAAGGGCTGGGGGGGCTGGGCAAGACCGCGCTGGCGCACCGGCTGGCCACCTGGGCTGCCGGCAGCTCCCAGTTTGCTGACATCGCCTGGGAGACAGCGCAACAGCAACAGTTCGCGGTCTGGAGCGGGATGGTCGAGCTGCCGGCAGCGGTCCCGGCCCTGACGTATGAGGCGCTGCTGGACAGCATCGCCGTCCAGCTAGGATACGTTGAGCTGCGCCGGTTGCCTCTTCAGCAGAAGGAGACCCACCTGCGGACCATTCTCAAAGGCGAACCCCACCTGATCGTGGTGGACAACCTGGAGACGGCGGCGGATCACGACGCGCTTTTGCCCCATCTGTGGCAACTGGCGAACCCCACCCGCTTCCTCATCACCAGCCGCCACAGTCTGAGCCATCATCCCCACGTCCGCTGCCTGACGCTGAACCAACTGAGTGAGGCCGACAGCCTGGCCTTGATCCGCCACGAAGGGGAGGAGCGGGGCGTCTCTGCCATAGCCGAGGCCGAGGAGAGCGCCCTGCGCCGGATCTACGCTGTGACGGGGGGTAACCCGCTGGCCATCAAACTGGTCGTGGGCCAGGCGCGCAGCCTACCGCTGGAGAGGGCATTGAGCCGCCTGGGGAAGGCGAGAGGCCAATGCGTCAGCGACCTCTACCGCTTCATCTACTGGCGGTCATGGGAGCTGCTGGACGATGCGGCGCGACGAGTGCTTCTGGCCATGCCAGCGCTGGCCGCCAGCGGAGGGTACTGGGAGAACCTATTAGCGGTGAGCGATCTCTCCGAGCACGACCTGGAGCGAGCCGTGCAGGACCTGGTGAGGATGTCGCTTCTCGACGTCAGTGGGACGGAGGAGAAACGGTACACCATTCATCGGTTGACCTACACGTTCATTATGAGCGATCTGCTGGGGGAGTGGGGGAACGAACAGTCAAGCGTGAACAATGAGCAATGAGCAATGGACGATGGACGATGGACGATGAGCGGTGGGCGATGGAGGCTTGGGTAGGGTGACGGCGCTGACGAGTGTGGAGGCGAGGCGGGATCTGTTCCGCCAGCACGTGCTGCGGTCCGGGGCGTTCGCGCTGCGGTACAGCCGAGAGCTGAAGCACGACGACGAGGCCCTGGCCCGGCAGCGGGACAACATCCTGCAGGCGATGGACGCCTGCGAGCGGTACACGCACGCCTGGCAGGTCGTCGCGGACATCGCCCTGAGCCTCCACGACCACATGGAGCGCCAGGGACACTGGAAGGTGTGGGAACCGTACCTGGAGAGGGCCGTGGAGGCCAGCCGCAGGTGGGGCGACGCGACGGCGCAAGGGAGGCTGTTGCACCACCTGGGTGTGATTCGCCGGCACAGGGGGCGATGGGCGTCAGCTCTGGCGCTTCACGAAGAGGCCCTGGGCCTCTTCGAAAGCTTGCAGGACGAAGCCGGCATAGCCGAAAGCCACCAACATCTGGGCTGCCTATGGTGGTTACGTGGCCGCTGGGAGCGGGCTGCGAAGCATCTTGAGACCGCGTTGGAGATCATGGAAGGGTTGGAGGAGAACGAATCGAAGCTGGCAGGTGTGTATCGGGACTTGGGCAGTCTCTACTCGCACAAGGGCGAATGGAAGAGAACGTTGGACTACCTGCACGTTGCCGCGCAGATGGCGGGCGAGCTCGGCGACATCTCCGGGCAGGTCCGGGCCTGGAGCAGCATGGGATACGCCCACTGGCGCAGGGGAGAATGGACGGAGGCCAGCCGCGTTCTCCGGAGGGCGGTAGGGACAGCCGAGGACCATGGCTACGAGACCAGGCTGGCCATCGCCTGCAACAACCTGGCCGCGGTTCTTCTCAGTCAGGGGGAATGGGAGGAAGCGTTGATGTGCCTGGCATGGGACCTGAGGATCGTGGAGCCGATCGGGGCGGTGCACCTGGCGGCCCACGCCTACGACGACATGGGGGAGGCGTACCGGCAGGCAGGGGAGTGGGAGCAAGCCTGGCACTACCTGGAGCGGTCGGCTGAGATCAAGCGGCGGCTGGACGATCTTTCGGGGTTGGCGGCGACGTACCATCATATGGGGCTGCTGTGCACTGACACTGGTGAGCACGAGCGGGCAGTAGACTGCCACCGGCGGGCGCTGGGGCTCCGCGAGCGGCTGGGGGCCGAGCAAGATATCGCCGAGGTATTGGTCAGCCTCGCTTGGGCCTACTACCAGCATGCTGCGAGCCTGCAGCCAAGCGCAGAACGACGCCGCGCCGAAGACGAGAGGCACGCTGTGATCAGACGCGCCCGGACCCTGGCGGATCGTCTAGGCCGCCGCGACCTGCTCACCCGCTTGCTGTGGCTGGAAGCGGACGTGGCGCTGGCCGAGGGGCGGTCCGACGAGGGGCAAGCGGCCTACAGACGAGCGCTGGAGACCTCCCGCCCCTCGCACGGCCGCTACGACAACGACCGGCTCATCGCGCTCCACCGCGAAACGGTAGGGCGGATGGAGGCTCTCCAGGACCAGCGATGAGGGGCCTCCGTCGCTCGTCTGTGGAAGACACGGGGGCAAGCCCCGAGAGCGCGAGGGCTATCGAGAGGGCCAACGAGGTGTACAGCGTCAGCGCAGGCGATCAAGAATGGCGAAGAGGCTCAGGTCGCCCTCGCGGCCGCCGGCGCGGAAGGTCTCGCGGACGCTGAGGCCGCTGGCGGTGGCCAGCTCCCGAACCTCTTCCTCATCGATCATATGGCAGTAGCGCAGGCCCCGGCCTCCCCGCTTCCAATCGAGCAAGTAGTCGCCGGGGTCGAGGTCGCTCTCGTCGATGTCCACCGCATCCCAGTTCACGATCTTGCGCCGCATGCGCTGGTGGGCGAGGAAGCGCCAGGTGGAGAGGGCGATGAAACCCTGGGGCGTCAGCACAGCGGCCATATCGGCCAGTACCTGGGCTCGCAGGTCGGAACCGGGGATGTGGTGTAGGACGGCGAGGGCGACGACGCAATCGAAGCAGGTGCCGGGCGCAACCGCAGGGGGGACACGAGGAAGTTTCTCGGTCCAGCCCCTCTCCGTGATATCCGCCACTCGAAACGTCGCCTCTGTGCTGGAGAGCTGGCGGGCATGAACGCGGGCTTCCTCGATGAGCTCGGGTACAGCATCTACCCCCACGTAGGTCGAACCGGGTCGCTCCTGGTCGAGCAACAGGGCCAGGCGGCCATTGCCGCAGCCCACGTCCAGTATCCTTGCCCGGGAGGGTAGATACGGTAGAATAGATGTGAGCGCCGGGTCGGAGACGGACCGGGTGGCGGCGAAGTGCTCGGCGAAGTCGGCATAGAACTGGCGGTTGAGCGCCAGCAGTCTGTCGATCATGGCGTCGTCCATGCAAGGGATTATAGCTGAGCGGGCTGGAGATAGCAACTGGATTGGCGGGCGTTCGGCGCGAAGCGGCAGACCGAGGGCGGGGATCTGGCGATCCCCTTGGAGCAAGTGGGGGTTGGAGCAAGCGGGGGTCGGTCACGTGAGGCCGGTTGCCAGGGTTAGGGAGAGATCGCCGGATCACGGATCCTGCTGGAGCAAGGAGAGAGCCGGTTAGAGCAGAAGGAAGCAAGGCGGAACGTGGCTAGAGATAAGGAGCGTTGGCAAAAGGCACATCGGCAGTCCTTCGACCTGGATGAACACGGCGACGTGCTGATGGCTATCCTGGACGAGGTTCGCGAGAGGCCCGATCTGTCGCAGAAGGAGCTGTCGCAGATTATGCGCAGCCACACGCTGCCCAACGGCGACATGCTCTCCAAGGATCGCATCATCAAGGGCTACCGCGAGCTGTGCAGGCGTGAGAACCGCTCGCCCGATCCCGCCCTCGTGCGCCGGCTGCGGGTCAAGCCGACGCGCACGATCTCCGGTGTGGCGCCGGTGGCGGTGCTCACCGAGCCGCATCCCTGCCCAGGCGAGTGCATCTTCTGCCCGGAGCCGGCCGGCATGCCCAAGAGCTACCTGCCTGACGAGCCCGGCGCCATGCGCGCCGCGACGCACCACTTCGACCCGTACGATCAGACCGCCAGCCGCATCGCCACGCTGCGCGAGATCGGCCACAGCGTGGACAAGATCGAGCTGCTCATCCTGGGAGGATCCTGGTCCGCCTATCCAGCGTCGTACCAAACGTGGTTCGTTCGTCGCTGCCTGGACGCCATGAACGGCGTCGAGGCCGGCTCGCTGGAGGAGGCCCAGGTGCTCAACGAGACCGCCGAGCGCCGCAACGTCGGCCTGGTCGTGGAGACGCGCCCCGACCTCATCACCCCGGAGGAGATCCGGCGGCTGCGCCGGCTGGGGGCGACGAAGGTGCAGCTCGGTGTACAGAGTCTGGACGACGAGATCCTGGCCCTCAACAAGCGGGGCCACACCGTCGCCGACACGCGTCGCGCGATGCGCCTGCTGCGCCTGGGCGGCTTCAAGATCGTCGTCCACTGGATGCCCAACCTCCTGGGCGCGAGCCCCGAGAGTGACCTGGAGGACTTCAAGCGACTGTGGCGGGATCCGGCCATGCGGCCCGATGAGCTGAAGATCTATCCCACGGCGCTTCTGGAGGAGACGGAGCTGTACGAGCTGTGGAAGCGCGGCGAATTCGAGCCATACGATGAAGAGACGATGGTGCATCTGCTATCCCGCTGCAAGACACTCATCCCGCCCTACTGCCGCGTCAACCGGCTGATGCGCGACATCCCCGCGCCCAACATCGTGGCCGGGGTGAAGAAATCGAACCTTCGTCAGATCGTCCAGCAGCATATGGCACGGGAGGGCCAGACCTGTCGCTGCATTCGATGTCGGGAGATACGGGATGAGCCTATAGACCCCGATGAGCTCCAGCTGGAGAGCGTGAGCTACGAAACCGACGCCACACAGGAGCGCTTCCTCCAGTACGTCACCCCGGAGGGAGATCTGGCCGGTTTCCTGCGTCTTTCGCTCCCGGAGGCCAGGCGTCCCATCAGTGAACTACGGGGCTGTGCCATGATCCGGGAGGTGCACGTCTACGGCCCAGCGCTAGGGTTGGGCTCGGAGCTTGAGACAGCCCCTCAGCATGCGGGCCTGGGCACGCAGCTGATCGATGAGACCAAGCGCATCACCCGTCGGGCGGGCTACGAGCGCCTGGCCGTCATCGCCGCCATCGGCACGCGACCTTATTATCGAGAGCGCGGCTTCAAACGTGGTCAGCTCTATATGATCAGCGGAGGCAAGTCCTGAGTTACCAGCCAACCATCCCAAATGCCGGGCCGTACAACCCCGTCAACGCTCCCCTCATCGACGGGCTGCGTGACATCGTCGGAGAATCGCACGTGGTCACCGACGACCCCGGCGCCATGCAGGACTACGCCCACGACGAGGTAGCCGGCGAGGAGCACGCCCACATGCCGGAGGTCGTGGTCAAGCCGGATACCGCCCAGCAGGTCTCGCAGATCCTGAAGCTCGCCAACCGCGAGCGCGTACCGGTTACGCCGCGTGGCGCCGGGTCGGGACTCTCCTGCGGAGCCGTGCCGGTGTACGGGGGCATCGTCCTCTCGCTTGAGCGGATGAACCGTATTCTGGAGATCGACCGCGAGAACATGGTCGCGGTGGTCGAGCCCGGCGTGGTCACGAACGACATCAACAATGCTGTCGAGGAATATGGGCTCTTCTACGCCGGCTACCCGATGAGCGTGGAGCTCTGCTTCGTGGGCGGCAACGTGGCGGAGAATGCCGGAGGCGGGCGGGCCATCAAGTACGGGGTCACCGGGCGGTACGTTTTAGGCCTGGAGGTGGTGCTGCCGACAGGTGAGATCATTCAATTAGGAGGCAAACGGGTCAAGGACGTCACCGGCTACGATATGATCCACCTGATGGTTGGCTCCGAGGGGACGCTGGGGATCTTCACCAAGATCACCCTGCGACTGCTCCCCCGCCCTACCGCCCGGGCAGTGCTGCTGGTCCCCTTCCCGGATACGCGCACTGCCATCGGCGCGGTGCCTCGCGTTATGACCAAAGGTCGCATCGTCCCCACCTCGGTCGAGTTCATGGATCAACGCTCAATCCAGGCCGCCTATGACTACACTGGCGAGCGTCTCCCCCACCCCGATGTGGGCGCCATGCTCCTCATCGAAATCGATGGCACAAGCGAGGATCATGTCGAGCATGATATGAACAGCATCATTGAGCTCTGCCTGGAGCTGGGCGCGCTAGACATATTCGTGGGAAACACTCCCCGTGACGAGCGTCGGATGTGGCGCCCCCGCCAGGAGATGGCCGAAGCCCTGAAGGCGATCTGCCCGGTGCAGAGTCTGGAGGACATCGTGGTACCGATGGCTCAGATCCCCGACTTGATGCCGGAGCTGGATCGTCTTTCAGAGACGTACGATGTGCTGATTCCCTGCTACGGTCACGCTGGAGACGGCAATTTGCACGCCACCGTCGTCAAGCGACCAGAGACGCCTATGGACGAGTGGGACGAAAAGCTGCCGGCGATTCTGGAGGAGCTATATGCGGTAGTCGCCAGGCTAGGTGGCACAATCAGCGGTGAGCACGGTATCGGTTCGAAGCGGGCACACTACCTGCCGTTGGTGATGGACGAGAAACTGATTGAGCTACAACGAAGTATCAAGCAAGCGTTCGATCCGTTAAACATCCTGAATCCAGGGAAGATCTTCCCGCCAGAAGAAGCGACGTGAGGCTGACCAGCTGGTCTGGTGGTCGAGGAACTTGACACGTTCTGAGAAATCTTGTATAGTGACGGTTGACCTAGGATTGTTGCGATTCTCGGCCTATGTCTGAGCCTGACCAAAAAGGCTCTAGAGCTGACTGGTGCTTCGGTTGATAGGGTACACTCGAGATGGGCAAGCCCTTTCCTTTCGAACCCATCGCCCGAAGGCCGATGAACGTTGATGACATGCACGCAGACCTTGAGCAGTGCAGAGAAATAGTCTGCAAGATGCAAACGGAGACACCGAGATGACAGAGAGATCTGCTTTTGGAAAGTGGTTGTTGGAGGAACTAGACGACAGACGCTGGTCGATGCGCGAGTTCGCTCGGCGCTGCGAGGTGAGTGAATCTACAATCTCCAGGGTTGTGAGCGGCAAACGTAATCCTAGCTCCGATCTCTGTCGGAAAATGGGCGAGGTACTGCACATCCCTCCGGAGAGGATCTTCCGCGAGGCTGGTTTGCTGCCCCATGCCCCTGAGGATTCGCCTGGAATCAAAGAAGCCCTCTATCTATTTCATCAGCTACCAGAGGATGAGCGCCGGCGCATCCTACTGATCATGCGAACGCTCTTGGAGGAACAGGAGCAACTGAGTGTGGCATCTAGTTGACTTCTTGACTTGCTGGGTGCTTCTGAGCCCTGAAGCTCGCCGGCTGGTATACGGGGAGCTTTGTCGATGGAACCAGCCGCGAGTCTGGCGATTTGAGTGCGGGAAAGCCGTGCTCATCGGTGGTTAACCACCGCACTCACCGTCAACGTAGCGGTATTCGCGTGTGCTCAGAGGCTCGGTGGGGCGCTCGGGCGGGCGCTGTGATCGAAGAGACGATTTCTCTTGCCGGTGTTGCGTTCACGTCGTAGGAGCTCCGAGAAAGCCAAGGCCTATTGAGCCCACCCACTGATTCAAAGCCGTGGCTACTTGGAGGGGGAAAAACCCATTCGAAGGCCGCGGCTTCGTTGGTGTTTGGGCACCATCGCCACCCTGATGACACGTGGCACTATATGGAAGGCCCTTATGCCCGCGCAAGAGACGACCAAACGTTGGTTTCAGGTAGGCTGGGTGATTAGCAACTTGCGTTGGTTGCTGCTCATCGGTGCTGCTCTCGTGGTCTTTTTGGATGTCTTTGCGTCGCCAAGAGGCATCCCCAAAGCCGACAGACTGCTCCCACAGGTTCTACTCCTCGGCACTGCGGTACTCTACAATGCCGCCGTTCTGTTCTTCCTTTCGCACAGCTCCGCCTCGCACGTCCTACCGCTGTTGACACTCGTACTGGATACACTTCTAACCCTGGGGCTGATTCTTAGCTCAGGGGGTCTTGCCAGCCCGCTGTTGTTCTTCGCTCTCTTCCCCGTCCTCACGGCGGTACACCGCTTCTCGCAACCTATCAGCTTGATCATTGCTCTCGCCGTCATTGCCAGCTTCGTTAGCGGCGTCTATTTCGTCTCGCTCCCCAGCTCATGGTCAAATATCCTTTCCTTTATCGTCTTCTCCCTGATACTGCTGTTAGCTGCCGTCGTCAGCAGCTTCGTATCCGAGGAGACGAAGAAGAGCGCAGCCCGGAGTCAGCAAGACAAGATAGATAGCGAACGTCGCAAGCTCCGTGCTGCCCGTGAGCACTCACGGCTCACGTTTGAACTGGCAAGCACGCTCAGTGCAACGCTGAACTACAGCAAGGTCTTGAGGGCCGTCCTTGAGGTAGGTGAGAAAGGCATGCAGGAACTAGGCCGAGATAAGGCAAGCCAGATGGGCGCAGTGCTTCTCTTCGCCCACAGTGACCTGCGCATTGTCGCTTCAAGACATCTACCAACGCGGGACCGTAACATCGTCCTCCAGGGAAAGGAAGGTGCACTGGCCGACGCGCTGACGACGGCGGAAGCCGTTGTCGTCAACGACCCTACCGATGATCCCGAGTTGAGCAAGCTCATTGGCATACACAGCTGCAAGCAAGCCATCGTTGTGCCGCTGCGCGCTGGGTTTGAGAGCTTCGGAGTCGTGATCTTCGGCAACTCCGAACCAGACATTTATACAGAGAACTTGGTCAATCTTCTCACTGCCATCTGCAACCAGGCCATTGTCGCACTTCAGAACGCCCAGCTGTATCAGGACCTACGTGAAGAAAAAGAACGCATCGTAGCAGTCGAGGAGGATGCCCGCAAGAAACTGGCCCGAAACCTCCACGACGGCCCAACACAGAGCATCGCATCAATCGCTATGCAGGTCAGCTTCGTTCGGAAGTTGATAGAGAATGGCAGTAGGACAGATCAGGTCTCCGAAGAACTGCAAAAGATCGAGGATCTGGCTCGCCGGACGACGAAGCAGATTCGCCATATGCTCTTTACACTGCGCCCCCTTATTCTGGAAACCCAAGGACTTAGGGCAGCTCTGGAACAGTATATCAGCAAACTGGCGGAGACAGATGACACAGTCATAAGGCTGGAGGCCGAATCCGCAGCGGAGGGGACACTCGATCAAGAAACGCAAGGCATTGTCTTCTACATTGTCGAGGAGGCTATCTCCAATGCGCGCAAACACTCACAAGCAGAGAGCATCTGGGTGCGGCTCTATCTTCGGGGAGAACAGGCTTTCGTCGCCGAGGTTGAGGATGACGGAATAGGATTCGACGTTGATGCCGTGCAGATGACGTATGATAGGCGAGGCAGCTTAGGCCTGGTCAATATGCACGAGCGGGCTGAGATGACGAATGGAGAGCTATCGATAGCCTCAGGGCTTGACGAGGGCACAAAAGTCAGGCTGACTGTCCCACTGAGTGAAGGAACGTAAGTGTCCTCTCCCGACACGATTGTGCAAGAAGCCTGGCTCTGGCTAGGGGGATCCTTACTTCTGGCGATACTTTGGACCAACCTCGCATGGTTGTTCTCTCCTTGGGTTGATGCAGAGGAACCTAAGACGGTCAAGAGCTTGGCGGAGAGGATCGTCTTTGGACTTGCCAATTGGCGTTTCGCACCCTCTCTCTTTCAAGGGCTTCGGTTGCTTTACTACGTGGGACTGCCTTCCGCCGCCCTCTTCTGGGGGCATGACGCCGTCGTCAGCCGTCTTCTTGGCCTACAGCGGCTGGCATTGCCGCCCCCGGCGGGCACGAGCAGAAGCACATCGCTGGGCGCAAATTGGTCTGACTGGGCCCATGATCTGGGATGGGCTGCATTGCTGGGCCTCAGTTCTGGGGGTCTGCTCCTTCTAGCTACCTTCACCCACCGTCAAGCCATCTCCAAGACCAACAATGGGGGGCGAGGCGCCGAGGGACGAGGGTGGAAAACCGCACGAGAGGCAATCTATCGCGAAGTACATTGGGCGTTCTACCGCAACGCACCCATCGTAGCCCTTGGCCCGTACTGGGGAACCTGGATGGGGTTAGCTCTGATCACGCTGGAGGCGACAGTCAACCCAGCGTGGCGCGAGGGCTTGCGCCACCCGGGTCAGGCTTGGTCCCAGCTGTCACGAGGGGCGCTTGCCGTGGTCAGCAGTATGCTTTTCCTTCACACACAGAACCTCTGGTTGGCTCTTGTGCTCCACTGGGGAATCTCGTGGACATTAGAGATGGTGTACGTAGCGCCTTCGCTCGTTCCACCTGACGCCGCCTCAGAATGAAACTGCCGTCCAGGCACACACGTCAAGGCAACAAGAGCGCCAGGGCAATAAGCGCCCCCAGCATCACGACCGCTATGACGCCGATACGCCTGAGATCCGCCAAGACGTAGTGATACTCCTGCGCCAGCTCGGACATCTGCGCGGGAGACGAACTCGAAGCGTCAACAGATTTGGAGCTAGCGGTATTCTCCATCCCTGGACGCCTCATCTGAGCCTCCGAAAGCCGGATGTCTTTCTCCTTACTTTGACGTGAATCTCTGGCCATTACTACTCCTCCTTTATGGTTTCAACTCTCCAACGACAACAATACGATGCGTATCAATACCGTACGGATAACACGAGACAAGCGTCAGAATTGAAGAAGATGTAGGCTCCATCACATCTACCTCGGTCGGCTCAATGATGCGCTTCTGCGTGACAACGTAGCGATAAGGCCGGCTTGCTGTGTGAACGATTACCTCGTCACCCAAACTAAGGTCCGGCAAATCACGGAAGATCTCGCCGAAGATATCATTATGAGCTGATATAACACAGTTGCCTCGTTCGCCAGGATTTGCACTACCGAGGTGATGCCCCGCCCCCCGCTTGAGCGTCTCCCAGTCATCCCCCTCCACCACGGGCGCATCCACGCCGATAACCGGGATCTGAATACGAGTCGCCTGCTCCGGCCCAGCTGTTGGAACGGGCAATGGCGTAATAGCACCCACCAGATCCTGCAGGTGAGCCGGGATCTCCGCCGGAGCAGGCCCCCCTGGCGAGTCCGGTGGGGTATGACCGCCCGGCAACACCACCTGAATCGGCGGGGTTGGTGTCAGGGTCGGCAACACCTGTGCGCGACTGGATGTTTGGTTGATCTCGCGCAAGGTTGCCAGCGAACCGACCAGGACAAGGATCAACGCTGTCAATACCCCTAACTCAACCACAAGCAAGCCCTTATCGCGCAGCCAGCTCCAGTGAATGCGGAAACTACGCTGCTCTGGAGCTCCCTCCGCGCATCTGCCCTCGGCCGGGTCGGACACGGTACGAGCCCGATACTGCATCGTAGCGCCGGTGTCCTGGAACCGTCGGTGTGCCTTGGGTAGCGAGGGACTAGAAGGGCCGCCTGGTCTTGCTTGGGCCAGCGGATCCAGGGAAGCTGCCTCCTTGTCACGCTCGCGCAGACGCCGCAAACGCTCCTGTCGTTTGCGGAGGCGCAGAAGCTCCTCCAGCTCCTCTATAGATAGTTCATCAACCGTACGGCGGTCTTTCATCTCTCTTATCGTGGACACTCGCCACCGCAAACACTTCCCGTTCAAAGAACCAGCGAAAAGGGGGCCAATTGAACAAGACGTGGCGAGCAAGCTGGAACAAGAAACTCTCATCTCGATCTTGTGGGGGCGTGTCTAACCACACGCGGGCACGGAAATCAGCCTCGCTCAGCGCGCGCTGCAGACTTAAAGCGCTCTGCTCATTGACGTGAACATCTAGGTTGACAGGGATGATGGCACGTGGGTCTCGAGGATAGTTGTGACCCTCTCCCATCAGAATCCGCACCCACCGCACCACAGGATAGGCATACCGATCATACCAGACATTAGGAGCGGTGTGAACGATCAACCGCCCTTTGGATCGCAATACACGTCGCGCCTCTGACAAAGCTTGACGCAGCTCCCATGGGTACAGGTGCTCAACCAAGTCAAACATCAATACTCTATCAAAAGAACCACTCCGAAATGGCAGGATCTTGGCATCGGCCAAGCTGATCCTCGCCTCTTCACCATCCTTGGCGAGTTCAAACGCCATTCGAGCAGCAACAGCCGAATAGTCGATGCCATAGGCCTCCGCTCCGAGGCGGAGGCAACGACGGAGAATCTCCCCCCGACCACAGCCAATATCCAGCACCTTCATGCCGGGGGTCACCTCCGCCGCAGCGAAAGCCTGCTCCAATCGGTGTGACAGGCACCGCCCCTCACTGGATACGAACTCTTCGTACCCTTCACAAGCGCTCAGGAAATAAGCTTCATCATAACGGTCGGGATTCACGGAGCGTTGTTGTCGATCAGTGTCCAATCAGGCCTCACAATTCACAGGTCAGCATGATGACAATGAGGATTATAGTCTGTGGCCCAGCCTGCGTCAAGCAAGCCTTCGACACCCTCTTGCAGCGGGCCGCTGCTGCGGAACTCATCCAGGCCATCGAAGGGAGGAAAACCCAGTAGGTCCAACAGGATTGCCGACACTCTTGAGTGCCAAACGTCGCGATCGATAAGCTCGAAGGAGACCTAAGGGGCGGATATCGTAGGAGTCAGCTGAGTCGGCGCCGGCCCTTGCCACACAAACGAATACGCTGCACTGGGAGCACCAGCCTCCTCATAGACCTGATCTGCGGATTCCCGCACCACTTGGACCCGCCAATGGAACTCCGGCGCATCGCCATCGGCCTTCTGTAGCAAGTCAAACGGCACACGCCAAGCTGTGGCGCGCGTGCGGACAGTACTCGACACCACGTCATCCGCCGGTTGCCACACATAGAGCTCATACCACTCATCACCCTCGAGTACGCTTATCGAAGCCCACTGCAACAGCACAGGAACTACATCTGTCAAGACCGCTCCGTCGGGCGGGTAGAGCAGCGGAGGTGATGTGTAGGATGGCACCGGTGTCATCGTGGCATTTGGATCGACGGTCGGTGTTGAAGTCGGAGTATGGGTGCTCAAGGGAATGACGAGGGATTGCTCAGCGCGGATCGTCTCATCATCCGGCGATATGTCATTGGCAGTACGGATGATGGACACAGGCACACCGTATTCCTCGGCAATAGAGCTCAACGTCTCGCCTGAACTGACGACGTGAACCACAAACTCACCTGGCGCCGACTCCAAGCCATCCCCTTCACCGGAAAGCGAGGTGTCCGCTGTCGGCGTGGGCGCTGGAATAAGCAACACCTGTCCCGGCTGGATGAGCTCCGGATCCACATCGGGATTCAAAGCCAGGATTTCTTCAACCGTCAACGCATACAGATCGGCGATATCGCTCAACGTCTCCCCCTCTCGCACATCATAAGCGCGTGGGGGGAGAGGCGTGGGAGTGGAAGTAGGCACTGGCGTGTCACTAGGCTTGGGGCTCGCTACGGGCGTGGATGTTGGAGAGGGGGTGACTGCTACCACCACCGGCTCTGGCTCGGGTTCGACGGCCAGCATCGTATAGAGACCAAAACCGCCGGCACCCAGGATGACTAGGGCCAACACAACCACAGCAACAGACCCAACCCAGCTCGGTATCGTACGTTCTTTCTCCTCGTCTTGCTCAGGCTCTTCCTCTACAAGAGAAGCCCCACACATCAGACACTCTGATGCCTTGGCAGCCACTCGAATGCCACAGACAGGACAGTGGCGAGGCTCTTGAGACGGAAGAGAGATATCAGATTCCTCAGTCATAGTCTTAGTATCGATGGATATCATAGCATAGAAGCAAGAATTGACAAACCACACGCAGAGACAATCTTCCAGCGCACTTTACACCCCCCCGAAATCGTGCTATACTGAGACTACATGGCTGGCACTTCGATATCTCGAATATACTCACCTTGAATCTAAATGTGAATGGTAAGCAAGAAAAACAGACACAAGCTGATCGATGGGCGGAGTTGATCGAGTCAAATGGCCTATCTTCAGTGGCTTTGTCTCTTCTCGAGATTGTCGATACCTTTGGTTTCTTGGGCCATCAGGCTCTCTTAGCTCTAGAGCCACTGGTGAGAGATGTATCTAACAAGCAGATTGAGCAGGCCGCACATCTATGGGGTAACTCCGAAGTGCGGGCGCACTTGAGAAACCGACTGATCCGAGGACATAGCAGCGATGAGTGATTTCCTTAGTCCTACAGCGTGGGCCCTTGTTTTCCTGCTTCTCAGCGCGCTCGTGTTGATCGTGCTCACGATTCTTCATCGTCGAAGAGAGGAGAATCCCCACCTACGGCAGATCCCTGCCTTCAAGGATCTGCAGGACGAGCTTGGGCGAGCGGCCGAGAGCGGTAGGCCGCTCCACATCGCTCTGGGAAGCGGAGGACTGAGCAGCGAGAATTCAATCTCCTCCTTAGCAGGACTTCAGGTGTTGGAAGGATTGGTCGACGCAGCGGTTTCGTACGACGTTGCGCCAATCATCACAGTTGGCGATGCCACGCTTCTCCCTTTGGCTCAAGACGTGCTGCGCCGAGCCTATGAGCGTAGGCAGATTGCCGAGTTCTACGATGCGAGCCAAGTTCGCTTTGTCGCCCCTTCTTCCCTCGCATACTCTGCCGGAGCCATCCCTGTAGGAGCACCAGAGGATGCGACCGCCAACATACTGGCAGGTGCTTTTGGATCTGAAGTATCCCTTATTGCAGACATGAGTGATCGGCGCAGCAAGCCAAAGATGGCTGCCGTCGATACCGCGCAGGCGACCGGCGCCCTGTACGCCGCCGTCGACCGTCTCGCTGTGGGAGAGGAACTGTACGCCGCCGGGGCCCAGATCACCGAGAAGAAGGAATATATAACGAGCTTGATCAGCGAGGACATCCTAAGATTCATCTTGGCACTAGCTATCCTGGGAACAGCAGTTCTGGCCCTCATCGGAAGCTAGTGCGCGTCAAGTCTCACAGCAGTTGATCCACGGAAGGCAAAGGCCATGAGACGTATCACTAGGAAGTGGATACCCATCTTCTTCGCAACCGTCAGTGGGCTTCTCACGCTGGCTGGCTACCTGTTTCCGGGAACGATACTGTCCACCTGCCGCGATCAACTCATCGAGTGGGCCGTGATCATCGGTGCCTTCGCCCTCATCCTCGGTATATTCAACATTCTCCGAGTCCATGGTCAGCGGATACTTGGCTCCGGAGAAGAGCGATTGCACAGTTTGGTCCTGCTCTTGGCCGCCCTGCTATCCTGGATTCCCCCACTCTTCTATGGCCCCTCCGGTGAGATGACACAGGCGATGCTAGATTACGTCATCACCCCGCTCGGGGGATCGCTTGCCGCGCTTGTGGTCTTCACCCTGACGCTGTCTGCTGTTCGATTGCTGCGACATCGACCGACCCCAGCTTCCCTACTCTTCGTCTTGGTTGTGGCTTTGTCTCTCCTGGGCACGACTCCCCTCCTAGGCTTCGAGTGGCTGAGCGAAGTTCGCCACTGGCTGATTCACGTGCCTGGGATGGCTGGGATCCGAGGCCTACTCCTTGGTGTCGCGCTTGGCACGGTGATCACGGGCGTGAGAGTCCTGCTGGGTATCGAGCGTCCCCACAGCGAGTTCTGATGGTGATCTGATGATCTATTGCCCCAACTGCGGAACATCCAATCGAAAAGGCAGCCGCTTCTGCAATGAGTGCGGCGAGCCACTGCCAAGTACCGGCATGCGCTGCCCCATGTGTGACACCATCAACGCCGTCGGCAACGTCTACTGCCAGAAATGTAATGCGCGCCTCGTGCCAATGTCATCTGAACCTGAAGAGGAGGAATCAGAGGAGAAGACAAGGCCGATCAAAGGGTTCTCGCTGCCAACTATTCCATTGGATGAGACGGCAGGAGAACAGGAGAAGCCCACCGTCGAATCGATCGAGCAAGAGGAATCGACATCAGAAGACTGGCTGGATGAGCTCCGAGAGTCTACAAACCAACAACCTGAGATCGTCGAAGACGACGAGCATATCGAAGATGATGAAGAGCCATTGGAGCCAGCCAACATCCCCGATTGGCTGAGTGACCTGGGATCGATCAGCGAAGAGTCCCCACGTCAGACCAGCATGGAGGCTTCACCGCCAGATAGAACTCCCGAAGAAGCAACTCCAGAACCAGCCGAGATCCCGGACTGGCTTCGTGACTTGGGCCCAATCAGCGAGGAAACATCCCCCATTCCAGAGGACGAACCACCGAGGATGCAGGAGCCCTTTGGCGACGAAAGGGAGACGGACCGATCCGAGACTGAGGAACCTGATCTGGAGGAAATGCCAAGGTGGTTGCAAGATATCTCACCTTTGGATGAAGAAACAACAGCGCCGTCGGAGTTGAGCGAAGCTGCAGAAAGGGAATCGGAAATCGGCGATGCAGAATCCGCGGCCATCGAAATCCCCGACTGGCTCAAGGAGGCACAAGCCAGCGCGGGCCCACAGCCTTCTGAAGAGCTTACAGCAGGAAAAGAACTTCTAGTGCCTGATGAACCTGAACGGACGGAGGCAGCAGCAGAGATACCCCCTCCTGAACCGGCTGAGATTCCCGCCTGGCTTCAAGAGGCCGAAGCTCAGCCAGAGGAAACGTCTGAAGAACCTGTTTCCCCCTTCACAGAGGCACCTCCTGAGACTATCGAAACGCCGGATTGGTTGACCGAGCTTATGACGCCAACCCAGGAGGATGACGATGCTTCGCCGTTCCCAGCGGAGCTAGACGTCACAGAAGAGGATTGGAGTGCGGATCTGGAACGTGCAGATATTCCCGACTGGCTGCAGGAACTGAGACCAAGCCAGGATGAGGGCGAAGAGCCTGTCCAAGGGCCCCTAGAGACCGAAGGGCTGTTGAGAGGATTGCGCGGTCTGATTCCCGCGGCCCACGCTATTGGCGCGCCCGACACTTTCGCAGGTCCACCAGCGCCTCAGACCAGCGAGGCGAACCTAGCCCGAGCCGAGCTGCTTCAGAGCCTGCTAGGTCAACCAGCGATTCAACCAACGATTAGGCCCAAACGTGGGGTAAGAAGGAAAGCAACCGACACTGCGAGCTTGGCTGAACGTTGGCTAGTAGCGGGCTTCCTGATTCTCGCTGTGTTAAGTATGCTCCTGGCCCCCCTGGTGACGGGCATGGGGACCATTCTAACCCAACCACTGACGACTCCAGGAGTCACAAATCTCCATCGTGTTGTCGATGAGCTTGACGTGGGTGATCACGTCCTCGTAGCCTTTGACTATGGGCCACCGGAAGCCGACGAGCTTAGTGCTGTGGCACAGCCAGTTCTGACGCACGTGCTTGAGCGCGGAGCACAGATCTCAATCGCCAGTACCCGCCCCGATGGTCCACTGGTGGCGCGGGCCATGATGGCCAAGATCGCCGACTCCAGAGACCAATACACGTTCATCGGCTATCGACCAGGAACAGCAACTGCCGTCTCCCAGTTATTGGGCACTGCTGACGGATCACCTAGGCTGCTTCTCATATTGACCAGTAGGCCGACGCCGCTCCGCCTCTGGATTGAACAAGCCAATGCGCGGTATGGAGACCAACTACCGGTGGTCGCCGTTGGCAGTGCAGCTTTGGAACCTGTTGCGAGCCCCTACCTTGACGCCAACGCCGGGCAGTTGGAAGGAGCCATTCACGGCCTCAAAGGAGCCGCTGCTTACGAGGCCCGCCGCGGAACAGTCGGTAGTGCCACACAGCGGCTCGACGCGCTAGCAGCAGGTCACATCGCCATTGTCGTACTGATGATCGTTGGCGCCCTCGTCCATGCTTTGGGGAGGACCAAAGGGGAAGAGACATGATACCCGAGTTGGTCGGCACCATCCTGGGGGCAGTACTAATGCTGCTCATATTGAGCTATCTGGTAGGCGACAACCCGCTCTATCGACTGGCCCTACACATCTTTGTCGGCGTAGTGGTTGGCTATTCCCTTGGCGTGACCGTGCGCGAGGTACTGATCCGGATGGCGTTCCCAAAGCTGATATCCAACCCATCCGCCGTCTTGATACCGCTCGTGCTCGGCATCCTATTGCTTTTCAAAGGATTCCCTAGACAAGCATTTGTTGGGAACTTCTCCATCGCCTATCTCATCGGCGTCGGAACGGCCGTCACCCTCGCCGGGGCCCTGCTGGGAACGCTCGCCCCTCAAGTGGAAGCAACGGGACAGGCACTTAGCCCAGCCTCCCTGAAATCCTACCGCTTCGGCCCACTAGATGGCCTGATGATCGTCGTAGGGACGGTATGCACATTGCTGGCCTTCACCTTCACAAAGCCTGAAGGTCATGCAGGGAGCTTCGTCTGGCGAAGTATCGTAGATGGAGCGGCCTGGGTTGGCCGCGTGTTCCTGATCTTCACCTTCGGCGTGGCCTTTGCCGGAGCACTCACAGCTTCGCTTTCGATATTCGTTGGTCGTATGGAGCACTTCATCGATCTGGCCCTCAGGGCAATGGGACTCTAGCGAGAAACACGATGGTGGCAAACGAAAGTATCGGTTCGATTCTCGTCGTCGACTGCGGCACCGTGATGACCAAAGCTATGTTGCTTGATCGGATAGGTGGCGAGTATCGCTTTGTAGCATCTGGAGAAGCGCCCACTACGTTCGGGGCATCCCCAGCCACCGTCATAGATGGTATACGGCATGCTGTGGAGCGCATTTCGCGAATAACGGGCCGAAAATTCTTCGATGAGACGGGCGATCTCATCTCCCCTCAGGCAACGAGCCGACGAGGTGTAGACGCCTTTACGGCCACCGTCAGCGCCAGCGAACCGCTAGGAATCGTGCTCAGCGGTCTGGTGGAGAGCCTCAGCATCGCGAGCGCCAAACGCGCAGCTGCGGGTACCTACTCTCGGGTGATAGCTGTTCTGGACGAAGGCCAGGAAATCACCTTAACCGACGAAGACCGCGTTCGTTTGCTCCGCGCCGCCACACCGGATGTCATCTGCCTTACCGGCGGAATTGACGGGGGTGCCGAGCGACCTGTGCTGGACGCTGTGAAAGCCGCGACACTGGCGTGCGCGATGATGGATCGTAGAAAGCGTCCCACCCTTCTCTACGCAGGCAACTCACGACTGCGCCAGCAGGTTACCGAAATCGTCGGTGACGAGACGAAGCTGCGTGTCGTCGACAACGTTCGCCCGATACTCGAAGTCGAGCAACTACAGGATGCCCAACAGGAACTCCAGAACATCTTCAGACAGCAGAAGATGCGACAGCTTCCAGGCTTTGCTACCCTGGCAGACTGGAGCCCGGTACGCATTGCCCCGACTGCGCAGGCATTTGGCCAACTGATCCAGTATCTATGGCACCTGGGCGATCCAACCAGGGGCGTTCTGGGCATCGACGCTGGAGGGGCCAATACCACAGTAGCTGCCGTCTTCGACGAACAGCTTTACACGACTATCCACGGTGGCCTGGGCGCGGCCTTCGGAGGGGAGCGTCTGCTAGAGGAAGAAGGCTTTGAGGCCATCGCCCGCTGGCTTCCTGAATCGATACCCTATCACCAAGTCCAGGCATTGCTGATCAACAAGAGAATGCACCCGACTAGCATCCCTCAGGTGAACCGTGATCTCTGGGTGGAACAAGCACTAACTTGCGCGACAATATGCACCACACTCGAGACAGCCCGTCCGGGCTGGAAGCCTGGCACTGCCCAACCCTACCCTGACCTTACGCCCCTGTGCGACACCATTCTCATCAGCGGAGCTCCTCTGACTCAAGCCCCCCGACCTGGACAAGCCGCTCTAGCCGTGCTCAACGCACTGCAGCCGATCGGCGTGAGCACGCTCGTGTTGGATACATATGGACTTGCACCAGCGCTGGGGAATGTCGCGGCAGTCAAGCCGCTAGCGGCAGTGGAGGCCCTGGATGCCGGAGTATTCACCAATCTTGCTACTGTGGTCACACCAGTCGGAGGAGATGCTAAACTGGGCGACACCATCCTGAGAGTCAGTGTCTCATACGACGATGGAAGCGAATTGGATATCGAGGTCCGTCATGGAGACTTGGAGGTCTTACCATTACCTCTTGGGCAAGAGGCAGTTCTGGAGCTGCGCCCAAAACGTGGTTTCGATGTCGGGCTTGGAGGACAGGGAAAAACCGGCAAGCGACGCGTGAGCGGAGGATTGACTGGCCTCATTATTGATGCCCGAGGTCGTCCGTTGTCTCTGCCAGCCGAGCCTGAACAACGTCGCGAGCAGATGCGGCAATGGTTATATGATGTCGGCGGTTAAGCTGATGGATTGGCACACCGTCATGGAATAGGTGGTTCTTAGCAACAATGTACTACGCTTTCGAAACTAGGGTATCATCTCTGACGAGAATTCATCGCGAACGGGTTCTGCCAAAACCAGGGGAAGTGCTGGTCCACCCCGGTGACCGCGTCGAATCCACGCAGGTCGTGGCCCGTACCAACTTGCCCAGCGACTTTCGAATCGTGGCTGTTGCGCGCCTGTTGGATGTTTCGGCGTCGGAGGCTGAGGACTGCCTGAGGGTCAAATTGGGAGACATAGTCCATCGGGGAGATATAATTGCCAGAAGAGTTGGCCTTCTCGGCCGTTCGGTCGAGTCCCCCATTGATGGCATTATGACCGCCACAGGGGGAGGACGAGCGCTTATCGAGGCTCAACCCACGCCTTTTGAGCTACACGCCCACATCCCAGGGACCGTATTGAATATCAGAGACGACCAGGTCGTCTCCATTGAGACAACGGGCGCTCTCATCCAAGGTGCTTGGGGTTCGGGAGAGGAGAGCGTCGGCGCGCTGAAAGGCATAACGAGGCGATCTAGCGAGTCATTGCAGGCCCGCGCCATTGACCCATCCTGCCACGGCAGCGTTCTCGTCGCTGGTACAATCTTGGATCGGGAAACCCTCGCGCGAGCACAGGAGGTCGAGGTGCGAGGCATCGTGACTGGCGGTCTTTCTCCAGAGCTGATTCCTACCGCCGAGCGACTGCCCTTCCCCATCATTGTCACCGATGGCTTTGGAGACCTTCCGATGATGAAGGACATCTTCAACTTGCTCAAGGACAACGAAGAAAGAGAAGTATCAGTCAGCGGTCAGACCGAGATGCGGTGGGGCTCAAAGCGACCAGAGCTCATCATACCTATGCCGAACAGGAAGCTATCAGCAGATGAGATGGAAAGGCATGGAGAGCTCACACAGGGAGCACGAGTAAGAGTTGTCCGCGCCCCGTACCTGGGCTCGGTGGGAACGGTCATCGACATCCCCCGGTATGCGCGTCGCATAGCGACAGGCGCCCGAGCCTACTGCGCGGAGGTGAATATCGGCCAAGACGAACCTGTCTTTGTCCCACTGGTCAACTTGGAGATCCTACGCTAGCGATCCAGTAAGCCGCTGCGTCACAAGAAGAAGTCTATCATTGGAGGAGAGACATGGAGAACCAAGAAGAAGTCATCCAGGAAGAAGGGACCAACCGAAGTTTCGTCATCCTCGTCGCGGTGTTGGGGGGACTGCTCGTGCTGAGTATCGGCGCCTTCGTAGCCTGGGCACTCCTCATAGCACCGAGAATGAGAGCAGATATCGAGTCACAGAATGAGGCTATCTCTGCGACGAACACAGCGGTGGCAATTGCGCAGTCGGCGACGGAGACGGCTGCCGTCACGCCAACACCGACCGACACTCCTGTTCCAACAGACACGCCAATTCCAACCGATACCCCAACACCGCCACCACCACCGCCGACCGCTACCCCAGAACCAGAGACCCCAGAATCCACGGCCACCCTCGGCCTAGAGACACCAGAGACGGACCAGGATAACAACTCGGATGGCATGCCGGATACAGGCATTGGTATCCTAGGGGGAGCCGCGCTCGCAGGAGGCCTGGCCTTCCTCTTGATCCTCGTTCGGCGTCTACGAAGCACAGCATGACGCAGACGGCGGGTCGGTAATTGAAGACCTGAAAGAGTAGTGACGAGAACACACGTTCTCATATCAAATGATGCCATAGCACCAGGAAGCAGCTGCGTTATCAGGGAGGGAATTGTGACGATTCACCAAAGCAAGCAAGAACTGCTGAGCAGTATTGAGGAGATCGTCCGCGTAGAGGATGAAACCGTGGTCATCAAGGACGAGACGAAGCTTCAAGGATTGGCGATCGACGAACTGATCCACAACGCCGTCTTCGCAGACGATGATGTGAAGGCCACGGCCCGCTGGCTGATTTGGGAAATGGGCCAAGCGCTAGGCATCCGGCCGGCGAGCATCAACGACCTCTATCGTGCACGTGGTCGAGGTGAGACCAAGGGGCAGTGGACAGTCCCGGCGATGAATCTCCGCGGCATGGCGTACGATATGGCACGCGCCGTCTTCCAGGCTGCACTGCCCCGCAGTGTAGGAGCAATGATCTTCGAAATCGCCCGCTCGGAGATGGGATACACGGGCCAGCCGCCGGCCGAGTACGCCAGCGTCATACTCGCCGCGGCAATCCGCGAGGGCCACCGTGGCCCGATCTTCCTCCAGGGCGATCACTTCCAGGTTAACCCGGGTAAATACACCGAGAGCATCGACACCGAACTTGACGCGCTGGAAGATCTGATCGAAGAGAGTATCCAGGCCGGCTTCTATAATATCGACATCGACACCTCGACGCTGGTCGACCTGACCCCGCCAACGATTGCCGAGCAGCAGCGAGAGAATTTCGAGCTATCGGCGCGGTTCACCAAGGTGACCCGCGAGTTAGAGCCAGAAGGGATCACCATCTCGGTAGGAGGTGAGATCGGCGAGGTGGGCGGGAAGAACAGCACCCCCGAGGAACTACGTGGATATATGGACGGGTACAACGACACATTGCCCGAGGGGATGGTGGGACTGAGCAAGATCAGCATCCAGACCGGCACGTCTCACGGCGGCGTGGTGTTACCTGACGGCTCCCTGGCCCAGGTCAAGATTGATTTCGACGTGATGCGGCGCCTTTCAAACATCGCCCGGGACGAGTATGGCATGGGCGGCGCAGTGCAGCACGGCGCCAGTACCCTGCCAGAGGAAGCATTCCACAAGTTTCCCGAAGAGGGCTGCCTCGAGATTCACCTGGCAACAGGCTTCCAGAACATAATCTACGAACACCCAGCATTCCCAGATGACCTGCGTGAGCACATCTACGATCACCTTAGAGAGGAGCACGCCCACCGCTGGAAGGAGGACCAGACTGAGGAGCAATTCATCTATGACAACCGCAAGCGCGCCTTTGGAACCTTCAAGCAGCAAGTCTGGAATATCCCATCAGAGATCCGGCAGGAGATCCGAGACGCATTGCGGGAGAAATTCGCCTTCCTCTTCGACCAGCTAAACGCCGTCGACACCCACGAGCTGGTTCAGAAGCATATCGACGCCCCTGAGTTCCACAAAGACATAAGCAACTTCATGGTCAAAGGCGAGACAGCTGCCGACGCAGAGCTTGACGATTGATGTCATAGAGCAGAACCGGCGGTAGAACCGAATAGCCAAGGGCCAGCTCATCAGAGAGCCAGCCCTTGGCTATTCTTTAAGCCAAGACGGACGCCTCATCCTAGTTTCAGTTCAATACGCATCACGTTGTGGAAATAGGTCAGCGATTCAGACATCCCGGAGACAATACGACGGTCAATCTGCTCTCGCACCGCCACCACACGCCTGTCCCCCCCGTCGGTTGGGCACACAATGACGAGCTTACCATCTCGCAAAGCCCACCAGCCCTCGTGAAAACGCCGGAATACCTCGCCTAAGAAACTAGTCCATAAGAGACGCACGTTCATTGGCGGGTCAGGCACTGTCTCGAGATAATCCTCAATCCACTCATCAAGGAGCTGTACAGCCCCTCCACCAAAGGTAACCTCTCGCCTCGAAAACCGACTCAGATCCTGCCTCGCCATTTCGGCCAGAGCAACCAAATCGCGCGCCTGCTCCCGTGACAAGAACGTCACCGATCGTTCTCCACTCATAGCCGTCCCTCCGATACAGATCGAAGCGATTGTGGCGGCGGAGCACGAAACTGCCGCCTCTCTCAAGGCCCCTCAAGCAACTAGGTGATCTCCGGGCCAGCTGTCCAATCGTAGCCAATCTCCGGATCGTCGTGTCGAATCCGCCCTTCATCGGTCCCGTCGTACTCATGAGAGACGATGTAGAAGACATGGGCCGGACCTTGCAGAACTCGATAGCCGTGGGCCACCCCGGGTGGGATCTTGAGCACCTGGGCCGGCTGTCCCTCGCCCAAGAGAAGCTCTTGCAGTTCTCCATAGGTTGGTGAATCGACCCGCGTGTCGTACAGGGCCGCCTTGATGGTGCCGACGGCGACGTACCACCAGTCGGTCTGCTTCTGGTGGACGTGCCACGCCTTGGCGACACCCTGATAGGACATCGTATGGCTCCACTGACCGAAGCCTTCGGAGAAGATAGAGTCACTGTCCCGAATTACCTCGCGGAAGAATCCACGCTCATCCGTGTGGGTCACGAGATCCTTTGTCTCAACGCCTTGAATCATTGAACGCTCCTCGCTATAGGGTGATTATGCGCAATGGCGACGGCATGAAGGTGAGGATGAAGACCACCAGCATCAGGACGCCGACCACAACCCGGCCTCGGCCGACCGGCGTGACGTCATTGAGAGGGGGCGGATGCTTCCGATTCAACACCATATTGATGAAGCCCCAAAGGACCCAGAATCCGCCGGCCTGATTACCTCTCAGCAGAAGGAATCCCCCCCATGCGAACATTGCAGCGATAAGCACGTAGCCCAAGGACCAGGCTTTGCGCCCCAGCAAGGCGTAGCTAACGTGCCCGCCGTCAAGCTGCCCAACTGGGATCAAGTTAATCATCGTAACCAGCAGCCCAGCCCAAGCAGCAAAGGCGACCGGATGGACCCACACGTCCTGACCGTTGCTGGGGAGCACCTCACCGAACACTATATACTTGGCGGCAATGTATAGGAGCGAGTTGCCCTCCTGATAAGCTTGATCAATGCCAGGAGGAGGCGCCTGCACTGTCGAAAGCGATAGCCCTACGATCAACAGAGGAACAGCCAGAAACAAACCACCCAATGGACCCGCGATGCCGATGTCGAACAAGGCTTTCCGATTGCGCATCGGCGCTTTCTGCGTGATCACAGCACCCATTGTCCCGAGCAAGTTAGGCATCGGAATGAAGTACGGCAGGCTGACCGGAGATCCATACCGCCGCGCCACGAAGTAATGACTCAACTCATGTGCCAGCAGGATGCCCATCAGTGCAGCTGCAAAGGGAATCCCACGATGCAGATTCGACAAGATGGTCAGCAAATCGTAGGAAACATCCATACCCTGGAACTGCTCCGCGTACTGGAGTGCGCTCGCAGCACCAATGAAGAGCACCGTGCCGAGCGTCGCCAGAAACAGAGCCACATTGACCCAAGGGTTAGAGGGTTCATCATCTTGAACGCCTCGAACCGCCAGGACCTCGTGCCTGCCATCGTCCGAATTGCGCAGCATTGCCGTGTACCCCTGCCTCTCAAACGCTTTCGAAATGCGGTTGAAGGCGGATCCTGTGTCTCCCAAGACATGACCCCGAAAGGCAATCAGGGCATTGGGCGGCCGAACGATCTCATACTCTTCAATCTTCATCTCAGACAAGAGCTTGCGCCGCAACCGCTCGATCGTGGTTGTGCCCTCTGAGGTTATTGATACCATAGAAATCTCCTCATCCCGTCTCTGGGCTCATCATTAGCAGTGTCGATAATTCACCCCAAAGGAAGACCGTCCTCTTTCACCTCCGCCGCCTCGAAAAGCTTCTTTGCCTCGGGATGACAGTGCCCGCAGCCAACGTAAGGATCATCCACCTCGACCTCATACTCCGTGCAGACGGCATAGACCTCGACGCGGTGGACCAGTCCAAACCAGCGCCGCACCACCTTCGCCTCCAAAACCATGTTAGGGCAAGCGTTCGCCCGCAGGATATCAGGCACGGGGCAGCGAGCACACAGCTTCGGCTCCCAAGGCTCGGACTGTCGGTTGCGCTTGATCAACCGGCACTCCTGCTTGGAGCGACCACGGTAGAAGTCCTCGTAATAATAGGGACACTCGGTGCCGGCCGGTGTGCGCACTACCGACCTCGCCCACGCGAGACCCATTCGGTCGGGTCGTTCCAGTCGCTTGCCTTCCAAGGCACCTTCTCCGGCCGGACCAGGGGGAGGATGTCCCTGAAGAAAGCAAGACGCTCCTCGTCGCTCAGAGGCTCAAAGGACTCGGCGATGGATAGATTCTGCTCCAACTGGGCCATCGTCTCCATGCCCACGACCACCGTGCTGACGGGCAACCCAAAGGCGTAGCGGAGGGAACGTTCCACCTCGTGGGTCAGGCTACCCAGTCCCAGCACCTTCATCCCTATCGTGGCGATGCCTTTCGCATTCGCGACCGGCAGAAACTCCTCGGCAAAGCTGAGGATGAAATGATCCAACGCCGAGACAGCGATGAGGGCGCTGTCAAAGGGGAAGCGATCGAGGGCCTCAACGAGGATCTGAGGGTCAGTGTGACCGCTGATGCTGATGTAGCTCACCACACCCTCGTCGCGGGCCTGGATCGCCGCCTCCAGCGCGCCGTCCTTCCCGGTGAACGCATCGAGCCGTGCGTAGTCCTCGATATTGTGCAGTCGCCACTCGTCTACGTGATCGGTCTGCAGACGGGTCAGGCTCTCCTCCAGTTGGCGAAGCGCCCCATCGCGGGTAGTGTCCCACGTCTTGGTGGCGATCCACATCTCCGAACGGCGATGCTTGACCACCTTGCCCAGGCGGGTTTCTGCCTGCCCTTGAGAGTAGATCCAGGCAGTGTCGAAATAGCGGATACCGCGATCTATGGCGGTGTTGACGATCTCGATCGCCTCCTCCTCCGTGCAACCGTGGTCGTCCACGATCCGTTGACCTCCGAAGCTCAGGATGGGGAATGATTCTCCGGTCCTGCCAAATGGTCTAGTCTCCAATGTCATTGCCTCCTGATGCAGCACCATCAGCTGCCGCGCGTCGTGCTATTCCTCAGTGGCGTTGACCAACGCCCGCAGGTCCTGCTCCAAAGCCTCTAGCTCATCACCGTAGCAGGCCCAGTCGCCTTCCTGCAGGCATTGCTGGGCCGCCTCATAGTGGGATTGCGCCGAGCGTGCAAGCTCTACCACGTCACCGGACGGCGGTGGGGGCGGTCCCTCCTCCGTCTCGGGCACCTGGTCGGGCCCCTCCGCCGCGGCGGCCCCAAGCACCCTAGCCAGGCTCTCCGAAAGAGTACCCTCCATCGCCACGCGATTCTGGTACGAGACGACCACCCGCTTGAGTTCGGGCAGTCGGCTGGCCTCGGCCTGCAGGTAGAGCGGCTCAATGTAGAGCAACGTCCCGTCAATCGGAATCACAATCAGGTTCCCACGATTGACCGAGGAACCACGCTGATTCCACAGCGTCAGTTGCTGAGAGATGGTTGGATCCTGGTCGATGCGCGATTCCACCTGCATCGGGCCGTAGATCAACGCTTCCTTCGAGAACTTGTAGACACCAAGCTGTCCATAGTCGGAGCCATCCGAATCAGCATACAACCAGGCAATCATATTCTGCTTGCCGGCCGGCACATAGGGACGGATCATCATGAACTCGACTTGCTCGGAGTCGGGCAGGCGAACCGTGACGTAGTAGGGGGACATCTCCGTCTTTTCGGACTCCCGCACCTCTGTCGGCGTCTGCCACAAATCCTCTTGGTTGTAGAAGACTCTCGGATCCTGCATGTGGTAGGCCCCATAGAGATCTGCCTGGATGCGAAAGAGCTGTTCCGGGTAGCGCCAATGCTCACGGAGTGCCGAATCCATCTCCTCAACGGATGTAAACAGCTCCGGGAAGATGGACCGATACGTCTGAATCACCGGATCGTCGGGATCGACGACATAGAAAACCATCTCGCCAGTGTAGGCATCAATGGCGATCTTGACGCTATTGCGTATGTAGTTAAGCCCTCGCGTCGGTCTCGAATAGGGAAAGCGGTCACTCCAGGTGTAGGCGTCATAGAGCCACACGACACGCCCGTCCAAGATGACGGGATAAGGATCAGCATCGAACCAGAGCATAGGAGCCACCATCCCCACTCGCTCGGAAAGGACCCGGTGAAAGAGAATGCGACTCTCGGAATTGATCGCACGCGAGAGCAAAATCGGTGAGCTCCTGAAACGCAGAGCGAAGGCGATACGGCGCAGCAAGCCTCCCACCGGCACGCCAGCGCCTCCTTCATAGCGCGCGTAGACGTTCTGATCGCCGCTGGGATAGTCAAACTCATCCTCGGTCGCGTTGATGACGACGTAGTTGGATGTCTTCTCGCCGAAGTAGATCTCAGGCCGTGTGATCTCCAGTCGCGGATGTTCGGTCTCGGGTGGGATATTACGAACCAGGAGATGCGGTAATCCCTCCTCGCTGACCTCCCCC
Organism: uncultured Anaerolineales bacterium; assembly: GCA_964421785.1. Taxonomy (GTDB): domain Bacteria; phylum Chloroflexota; class Anaerolineae; order B4-G1; family B4-G1; genus SKLM01. Next base: position 112,320 of record CAYQZG010000001.1, on the reverse strand, counting down.
ACGGGGCTCATGCAAAGGCCGTAGCCGTGGGTATAGATCAGATGCTGATTGATCCAGGTTCGCGCATCCTCGCGCATCTGCTCGATGTCCAGCTCGCGCACGGCCAGATTGACCTGGCGCAACCGACCGTCGAGTGTATACCGGTCAATATCCACGTCAGCGAACGTATAGTAGGTACGGATCTCCTGAATCTGCTCATAGGTCGTCCGCAGTGGCTTCCAATCCCATAGGCGTACGTTATCAAGCGTATCGGCGCTTTCCTCCAGATCTTGGGGCGTCAGCTCTCCATTGAGCTGATAGTCAAACTCCTCAATCTCATCGATTCCGTAGGCAAAACGGGTGAAGCGGATGTTGTTCTCGATAAACTCCCGTTCCAATGCCAGTTCATTGGGTTCGACCGTGAATCGCTGCACCGCTGCCGGATAGAACTGCCCGATCAGACTCAAGGCTAACCAAGCGATCCCCACAAAGACGAGTAGCTTCCATCGGCGAATACGAATGTTAACCAACAGCAGCAAGGCCCCGATCACGACAACGCCCGCCAATAGAGAAAAGAGCGGCATGCGAGCCCTCACGTCGGTGTAACCTGCACCATAGACGACGCCAGTCGACGACTCAAGCAGCGCCCATCGCTGCAGTTGATAGCTCACCGCCTGACCAACCAGGAAGAGTGCCCCCAGCACCGATAGATGCCCAGTCGCTTCCGCCTCCCGAATGCGCCCGGCGAAAACGTAGACCAGAGCATTACCAATCAGTGTCACCACAACCAAGCCCATCATCCAACTGACGAGGAAACGATAGAAGGGGAGCTTGAATACGTAGAAACCAGCATCGAGGCCAAAGATCGGATCGCTAAGCCCAAACGATGCGGCATGACTGAACCTTAGGGCCGACATCCACTTATCAGCAGCTGCCGACGCCATGGTCAGAGCCACCAGGGCACCGACCACACCGAGAAGAACAGTCAAAAGCCGCGCACCAATGGTGATTGATGCGCGTCCTTGTCCCTGGATCCTCAACTGGATGCGCCCGAGTAATCGCCTTGGTAGGAAGAACCAATTGACCGCCAGAAAACCAACGACAACTAGAGCACCGGCTGCCCACAACGCAACTCGAGCGAGGATACGGGTCTTTAGCACATCCAGATGCCCTACACTGTCGAACCAGAGCCAGTCAGTATAGAAAGTGATGGCATTGCCAGAAAGGATCGGCAGAAGGACAAGTGCCGCAAAACCAACGACCGTACCGATAAGAAGACGCTTGGCTCTTTGACTCATAACTCCCCTTGATGCCAGCGGACACAGGTCTACACGCGTGTCACGTATTCACCATTTCGCGTGTCGACTCGGATCACATCCCCCACTTCAACGAAGAGAGGAACCTCTACGTCCAAACCGGTCTCTGTCGTCACGGTCTTCAGCGTCCCCGTCGCGCGGTCACCGGCCACCGCCACCTCTGAGTGCACCACCTCCAGGTCGACCTTTGTTGGCAGATCGACGTCGATGATTCTGCCTCCGTATACCGCCACAACGATTTCCATGTTCTCCAGGAGATACTTGGCACCCTCTCCCAGCACAGACGCGGGTGCTGCCAGCTGCTCATACGTCTCAGTGTCCATGAAATGGTACAGGTCACCATCCGTGTACAGGTACTGGACACCTCGCCGCTCGACGTAGACATCCTCCACCTTGTCACCGGAGATAAACGTATGCTTGATCGTCGCGCCCGTGTTTATGTTGCGCAGCTTGGTACGGATGTAAGCTTTACCTCGGCCTGGCTTGTGATGCTCATACTCAAGAACTCGATAAAGCTCGCCATCCATTGTAAACGTAACACCTTTGCGCAGTTCATTGACGTCGATCATGATTCTCTCCCTTCGATGCCTTGATTCATTCTGAAGCGGGATTCTCATTGAAGGCCATTTCTTACAAGCAATGAAAGGCCCACCCCGTATGGTAGCTCTCGGTCGCATATCGAGTGGCGAACGCACCCTGATTATACCCTTCCTGCCCTTATCGTCAATCGCACACCACCACCGGATAATTTGCTCATGTCCAGAAAGCGACGTATACTAAACACCCCACACGACGTGGAACAGTTGCTTTTCGCAAGCTACGGTCCAGCAAACGCCTCCTTGTTGACACGGGAGCCGAAAGGAGCGCATAGATGGTTATCACAGAGGTCGATGATCTGCTAGTCTCTCACGACACGATGCGCCTCACCGAACATGCACTTTACGAAGCCTACAAGGAGAGTTTGCGAGCCAAGGATGTCTTCCACGCCATCTTCAACGGCAAGATCCTTGAGCACTATCCAAGGCGACACCGGGTGCTCATCGTCGGGCCTAACACTGGTTTCGATCTCCAGATTCACGTCGTTTGTGAATACGCCGACAGAGATGAGATCGTCGCCATCACCGTCTACATCCCTGATCGCCCTCAATGGGCCACCGACTGGGCGCGCGCGTGACATCTTCGCCCCTCCCCCTTCGTAACATGAAGTCCGGCAACTCGCTTGGCTGGCGAAACCCTCGAGTCCGACTATAATACTGGCCAGTATATCTCAGGAGCGCATGCGCCTTCATCTCTGGCGTGATAGATTGCCCGCTCAGCTTTGCATAGATCTGGAAGGAGAAACTCATGCCACCTTATCAGCGGCCACCCGGAACCCAAGACATCCTGCCGGAGGAACAGCCCTATTGGGCACGCCTGCGCAGCCACGCAAAGCATCTGGCCGAACTGGCCGGCTTCGAACGTATCGACATCCCCATCTTCGAGGCCACTGAGGTATTCGCTCGCGGCATTGGCGAGGGCACCGACGTTGTAGACAAGGAGATGTACAACTTCACCGACAAAGGCGGGCGCGACCTCACGCTCCGCCCCGAGTTTACGGCTGGCGTCGTGCGGGCCTATATCGAGAACGGTCTCCACGTGGAAGTCAAACCGCAGAAACTCTATTCCATAGGGCCAACCTTTCGCTACGATCGCCCTCAGGCCGGTCGCTATCGTCAGTTCACGCAGTTCAACGCCGAGATTCTTGGCGAACAAGACCCAGCTGCCGATCTAGAGATTATGATGCTGGTATGGGATCTCTACGCCGGCCTCGGTATCCCAGACCTGGAGTTCCAGCTGAACTCCACCGGCTGCCCCCGCTGTCGCCCAAAGTACGTGGAAGCGTTAGAGGATCACTATCGCAGACACGATGATGAAGTCTGCGAGGATTGCCGACGACGGCTGGAGCGAAGCCCTCTCCGCGTGCTCGACTGCAAGGATGAACAGTGTCAGCCCATCATCGAAAAGGCACCTCGTATCGTAGACTACCTATGCGATGAATGTAGAGAACACTTTACCCGTCTGCGGGAATATCTAGAGCTGCTTAACCGGCGATACGTGCTCAACCACCGGCTGGTGCGCGGGCTGGACTACTATACGAAAACCGTCTTCGAAGTCTGGGCATCCGGGATCGGCGCGCAGAGCGCCCTGTGCGGCGGGGGGCGGTACGACGGACTGACCGATCTCCTGGGTGGTCCAGAGACCCCGGGCGTTGGTGTGGCCATAGGGCTGGAGCGGATCGTCATCACGATGAAAGCATTGGAAGTGGGGCCTCCCGCCCCAAGGACCCCCGAGATCTTCCTCGCCTACCTGGGTGAGAAGCCTCGCGAAGAATCTCTGAAGCTGATGGATGCACTCCGCCGTGCGGATGTGGGGGTCTACCTGGCGATGGGAAGAAACCGCGGACTGAGGAGCCAGCTCCGCGAAGCTGACAAGCGTGCGGTGCGTTACACCGTCATCCTCGGAGAGAACGAACTGGAGAGCGGAAAGGCCACCGTGCGCGACATGACATCGGGGGATCAGATAGACGTTGACTTGAACCTGCTGGTCACTTGGCTGAAGGAACGGGCCTGAGCTATCTTGGCAGGCCCTTCCGCTCTTTTCTTGGTTCAGAAGAACTCATAGCATGGCCCCGCTCCGCGAGCTCCCTTCCAGGCTGCAGAGCGGGGTATAGTCCATCCACACCACAAGCTTCGGGGCTCTTACGCACCTGCCCAACCCTACCCACTACTCGTCACAATCCCCCAAATCTCCTTCAGCGTAGGGCGCTTCCCGTAGATGAGCAGCCCGACACGGAACAGCTTCGCCCCCAACCACAGGGCTATCGGGAGAGAAACGACCAAAACCACCACGCTGCCGACCACGTCCACCCAGGGCAACTCGGCGAGGGGCAAACGTAGCATCATCATCGTTGGCGCGGTCAGGGGAAAGAAGCTAAGCACTCGCGCCAAGAGAGCGTTGGGATTGGTGAAAAGGAATCCGCTTAGCATATAGGGTATGGCAGCAAAGAAGGAGAAGAAGCCGGCCAGCTGCTGGCTCTCCTGCATCGTGGTGCCCAGTGCACCAATCCCTGCCATCAAGATCGCGTAGAGCGTATAGCCGAGCAGGTAGTAGACAACACCCAGAACCATCACACGGACCGGTACCAAGACGGCCCCCGCGGCTGCCACCAGTGCCACCAGACCGCCGCTGAATGCCACGGTGCTCACCAGCCAGATCAACACCTGGGTCAGGCCAAGAGCGCCCAGCCCGGCCACCTTACCCGCCATAAGCTCCATCGGGCGAACCGAAGAGATGACGAGTTCAACGACTCGCGTCTCCTTCTCCTCCGCGACACTGCGCAGAAGATAACCCGATGAAACAAAGATCGTCATGATCAGAAAGAACGACAGTACGTAGGGAATGACAAAGGTAAAGACGAAGCTCAAAGGCCCCTCACCGCGCGTCTTTCCCTTTGATATCACCTTTGCCTCCGTCTTCAACGGCCTGGCAGCCCGTTCACGAACAGCCTGATCGACCCGCCCCAACAGTAAGTGGTCGACAAAGAACGCTTGCACCTCAGACGAATCGCTCGCTTCCACCGCTCCGAAGCCACTACCCTGAGTCAGCACAACGACTCTCCCTGTCTCTAAGTAATCCTCCGGGATCAACAGCGCTTTGGAGATCTGTTCAGCCTCAAGCGCCTCTTTCGCCGCATCCTCACCCTGATAAAGAACGAAATTCTCCTGGTATTCGGGTTGTATCGAGGCAAAGATTCCCGAACTGTCCACAACGGCGGAAGGCTTCTCGTCACCCGTAAACTGCCTCTCCAAGAAATCACCAATCTTGCGAGCTTCCCCCCCGAGGATCGTGGCTACCAAGAGCCCTAGAATACCAAGCGCAGGCACGATCGCGGTCATGATAATGAACCCCAGTCGCTTCACGTTGGTCAAGTATTCGTGGCGGGCAATCACCAAGATCTTGCGCCAATGCATAGAACTAGACCTCCTCCCCACCAACAACATCCACAAAGATGTCCTCCAACGGCACCGGAGCCACCTCGAACTCGCGAACTCGAGTACCCAGCTCCACCAGACTCCGCAGCACTTCTTGCGGATCCATTCCATCGGCCAGGGTCAGATTGAAAGCACCATCGCTCGGCTCTACGGACAGAACTCCTGGCAGCTCGGCGGGCACCTCTTCGGCACGCAACCGGATCGTGTTGGGAGCGTTCTGCTCCTTGATCTCGTCTAGACGACCGTAGAGGACCGCACGCCCACTATCGATCAGGAGAATCCGGTCGCACAATGCCTCCACCAGGTTCATCTGATGGGTGCTGAGCACGATAGTCTTACCTGCCCCACGCAAATCGTCGACGAACGCCTTGAGCCGCTCGGTATTGACCGGATCCAGTCCTTGGAATGGCTCATCAAGGATGAGCAGATCTGGGTCGTGCACCAGGCTGGCGATGAACTGAAGCCGCTGCTGCATCCCCCTGCTCAGATCCTTCACTTTGCGGTCGGCCCAGTCATCCAGGCGGATTCGCTCAAGCAACCCTTGTGCCCGATCACGGGCCATTGCTCGCGATACGCCCTTCAACTCCGCCAGATACACCAACATGTCAAGCACCTTGACATCGCGGTATAATCCTCTCTCCTCTGGCAGATAGCCGACGCGCTCTTTGGCCTCGCCCGGGCGCTGCCCCAGGATCCTCACACGCCCTGCATCAGGCTGAAGAATATCCATCACGATCCGGATCGTAGTTGTCTTACCTGCGCCGTTGGGACCGAGGAGCCCAAAGAGCTCCCCCCTTTCCACCTCGAATGAGAGTTGGTCGACAGCAACCACATCATCGTAATGCTTGACAAGATCCTCCACAAGAATGACCATGTCTCTTTCCCCTGGTTCTGTCATCTGCCGATTATGCCAAGAAGCCATCTCGCCCTGAGTTCAATAGCGTGAAGACGCTACACCACTCTGTCTGCCAGAACGCACAGTAAGAAGACCCGGCTCACACCGGGCCTTCACAAGTTCGACATCCGACAACCTCAATCCAACCAGCACGCACCGCAACTCAAGCCAACGCTAGAATTCGCGCCACAAATCCTCAGTGTCCAGATCCGAAGCGCTCTCCACTTGCATTTCCAGCAACTCCTGATAGCTCTGTCGCACCGCGTCTGTCATTTTACCTGCTTCCTCAGGGTAGCGAGCAGCAAAGGCTGCAATCACTACGACAATCATGGCAGCCAATCCGGTGAACGACGGAACGTCCGTCTGGGTAGGTCCCGGGCAAATGATGGACGTCTCAGCCTCTAAAGCGGCTGCGGCGACAGATGACGCACTGAAGACAAACGTCCTTGCACCTCTTCCACGAGCGAAGCGGATCACATTGGCCATATCCAGATCCATGCCAGAGAGAGAGAACCCGACAAGGAGATCGCCTCTCTCGACCTCTTTGAGATTGGTCGCTGCCTCCAAGGGATTTGTCGCGATGTCTACGGCCGGCAAGCCAATCTCTCGCAGAGCGCCTGCGCAAAGACCGGCCAAATGAACACATAGGCCTTGTCCCACAACCCAAATCCGATCAGCATCCAAGAGCTCTGGAAGCAGCGATTCGACCTGTTCCGACAGCCTGTCCTGGGCAAGCTCCAGATTGTGCTTCTCGTTGCCCAAAAGACTGCGGAATAGCTGAAGATCCTCTGCAGCGTCCAGGTCGGCGGTATAGGACGCCTTCAACTCCAATCGAACGACCTCCTGTATCTCTTTACTCAGCTCTCGAAACCCTGTGTAGCCAAGCTCCTGGGCAAAGCGAACCACGGTAGCAGCATCCACGCCCAACCGATTGGCCAACTCCGTAGCGGTCATAAAGGCAACATCGAGCTGGTTCTGCAATATGAAATCGGCAAGCTTACGGAAACTGGGCGTCAAATCATCGTATTTCTCTTGTATCTTCTCACGAAACATCGTCGGATCTCCTTCTGAACTCTAGCCGAAAAGCACTCAAGGTGCTCTTCCCTCTCTAAACTGCGCCTGCCGAGACCACTCGTCTGAAATGTAAGATCACTTCCAGAGAGTGAGCCTGTCTTTGGACACCCCCTTACGAATTGCGCCTATTTTACCACGAGTACAGTTAAATTGCAAACGCAAGTTACCGCCTCTTCTGCAAAGTAGCAGTCAAAAGCAGTCCATCTCCGATCACTCACCCGCTACTTGAGGACCGACCTGCTTGGCGCGCGCCAGGGAGCCTTCTGCAGCACTAGGGTTCGTGAATGGTTGAGATACTCGCCGTACCACGTTTGACACTTCTTCTCGGCGTGCTATAATGCCCTCGCTTTGGCGAATACAGCAGACGGTGAGATCCTATCAAGCCGTTGGCGTCGCTTCGGTCGGATATGGGCCCCAATCGTGGGATTGACGGCGCTAGCGGGGGCCTTGCGCTTTCTCAGTCTGGGCGACATTCCTCCAGGCCTCTATCATGATGAAGCCTTTAACGGCCTGGACGCGCTCAAGGTCCTTGAAGGCACCTTTCCCATCTACTTCGCAGCCAACCACGGCCGCGAGCCCCTATTTATCTACCTCGTGGCTGCGACGATTGGCCTTCTGGGCCGCACACCCGGTGCAATCCGCATCGTGGCTGCCATATGTGGTACGCTGACCGTCCCCGCCACGTACCTCATGACCCGCGCTTGGTTCAATCGATGCACGGCGCTGCTCAGTGCAGCCATCATCTCGACAACCGTGTGGCACGTCCAACTTAGCCGGGTTGGCTTCCGTGCCGTGATGCTGCCGCTGGCGATCGCATGCCTATTCTGGTCAGGTTCACGCGCCTTCCACTCGCGCCGCGCCCACACCTGGCTGTTGACTGGAATCCTCTACGGTATCACTTTCTACACTTACGTGGCAGCACGGTTGACGCCTGTCGCCATGCTCGGCCTCGCCGCTTACCTGCTACTCACTGGTCAGACCGATCGTCTGTGGCCCGGTGCACTCTACTTCGTTATTGGAGCACTTATCGCTATGGTCCCGCTCGGTACCTATGCTGTTCGCCACTGGGATGTCGTGATGGGACGCCCCACCCAGGTATCGGTGCTCAATTCAGTGGTTAACCGGGGTGATCTCTGGGGCACACTGGGACAGCAGCTGATCCGCACGTCGGGTATGTTCTTCGTTCGCGGTGATACCATACCGCGCCATAACGTCCCTGGGCGTCCGGTCTTCACCCCGCCAATGGGAGCGGCGATGATCCTGGGAGTAGTGCGAGCAGCAACCCGGGCCAGGCGACGACATGTCGGTTCAGCTCTGGTCTTGATCTGGGTGGGAACAATGCTCGTGCCAACCCTGGCTGCAGCCGACGCCCCGCACTTTCTGCGTGCAGTTGGTGTGCTGCCCCCCCTGGTCGTACTCCCCGCATTGGGACTGGAGGGGATCTTGCATGCGCCTGCTCGACGGGGTCGATATCTATGGAGTTCCATCTTACTCTGCTTGGTTCTATCCTTCAGCTTAGGGGCTACTGTGCGTGACTACTTCGCCCGCTACGGCTCTAGTTCTCAAGCTACCTACGCCTTTGAGGCTGCTGCCACCGAACTAGCCGCAGAGATCAATCGTTTCACCGGTCTCGGCTGGGATGGACAGGGGATGACCGTTTCAAGCCAACGCGTTGACCACGAGCGGCGCGTCTACGTGGACGAACGGCTGTGGCAGGCGTGGAAGGGACTTCCATTTCTGGTACCGGAGCAGCAATCTCTAATCAAGCTCCAACCGAACAGCACGCCTTCCCTATCGCCCGCCGACCAGATGCTGCTTCTTCTTTGGCCCTACGATGACCTACAGCCCTACCTGGCAGCCCTCCCCCACCCCGCGCAAATCGAGGTACACGCCGGGCCGCTGACACGTGGGGATCTGGAGGAGAAGGCCTATCCGGCCTACGCGTCTTACCATGTCGAGCCGCTCAAAGAACAGCGCCCCACGCCCCGCGCCCGCTTCGGCGATTCCATTGAGCTCACCGATCTCGAAATTGAGAAGAAGGGACGCGTCTGGGACGTGCGTCTATCGTGGAGCATACAGGCGAGACTGGATGAGGACTATACAGCCTTCGTCTACGTGTGCGATGATCGATGTAGGGGAGACCAACTAGCAGCTCAAGACGACGCTCAACTTGGAACAGGATACTATCCCACACACCTGTGGCATCCTGGAGACATCGTCGTGGACGTCCACACCTTGGAGGTCCCGGCAGGTGAACTGACCGCGCCCAAGATCGCAGTGGGATTGTACGTCTGGCCCACCTTGGAGCGACTGCCGGTCACGACCCCCTCAGGGTCATCGTTGGAGGACATGCTCATCCTACCTGTAGACAACTGGAAACATGACGCAGACTGATCGAATTCTTTGCACAACACTCTTCCTCGTCGTCTCGTCGATCTACTTCGCCACTGTGGTGGGGATCACGTGCAGCAACGATGGAAGCCATTATGCCTTAACGCGTGCTCTGGCGGAGGAAGGACAATTCACCATCGAGAGCTACGATCAGTATGCTGAGGGCAACGATATCGCCCGTCGAGAGGGAAAGCTATTCAGCGATCGGCCCCCGGGCACGGCCCTGATCGCCAGCGCGTTCTACAAGATCGGCAACGTGTTGCCCCCCCCGCTATCGCCACTGGATTCGCGCCACGATCCCCATAATCCGCGTCTGCTCTACGTGATGCTGGTTCCCATATGGGCTGGAACAGGTGTTGTTTTGCTCCTCTACGTTCTGCTTCGCGAGTCAAACTTATCCGTCTTCAGTGCCCTGACGACCAGCTTGACCCTCGGCCTGGGCACGATACACTGGAAGTACAGCAGCGTGCTGTTTTCACACGCTCCTTCGGCGCTGCTGGTGATGGGGTCAGTCTACCTGGCCATCCGCGCAGGCCGTGCGTCCAACCTCCATCGGATAGTGCCACTGGCATTAGGGGGTCTCGTCGGCTGCGCCGTACTCGTCGAGTACTCCAACGTCATCCTGGTGGCTGCTGTTGGGCTCTATCTGTTGCTCACGGTTTCATCGTCCCCGTCCACAAGCAGGTTTGCATACCTAGCCCTCTTCATCGGCGGGGGCCTTCTCCCGGCCGCGTTCTTGGCCTTCTACAACACGAGCAATTTCGGTTCCCCTTTCGCTTTGTCCTACGACTACGCGATCAACTACCCTTGGGCTGGGAAGTTCTTAGAGACGTTCAATTTTCCTTTGGGTAAAGGCCTGCGGGCCATGCTCGTCTGGGGAGAAGGAGGTGGATGGTGCGATCCCACCTGCTACAACCAAGGGCTCTTCCTCCTCTCGCCGGTGCTCCTCCTATCGGTTCTCGGGATGGGGTCGTATGTCCGTCGCGCAAGGCGCGAAGCCACCCTGACGCTGGGGCTCTTCCTGGTCTACCTGATGCTGTTCGCCAAGCATCGCACGTTCCATGGGTTCACCGCTGATGGGCGCTATCTGGCGCCTTTCCTGGCCCTCTGGTGCATTCCTCTCGCATTCTGCATCGAAGAGATCCAAGGTTGGAGCGAACGTCCGGCATGGCTGGCCGTCGCCTACTTGATCCTATACGGGGTGCTTTTCCTGTCCGTACGCAACATCTTCCTGCACATTGGTCTATCGTACAACTACGATCTGGATCTTGCCCAGCTCAATCCAATGATCGCCAAGCCAGGAAATTGGTCCTATCTCCTCGGTCAGATCTTCCGCAACGTGGGAAATCTCCCACTACTCTGGCTCTTAGAGGGACTTGTGCTCCTAGCACAGGGTGCAGGCAGATGGTTAACCGGCCGATCATAGACCCGCTTTGTGCTTTTGGTCAAATGTGCTAAAATCATTCCCCAGCTGGAACAAGCTGGAGCGTTGGAGCTAGGCAGCAGGTGTCATCTCTGATGCGCCATAGCCCGCGTAGAGTGTCAGAACAACCATTCGTGGATTTCCCAGAAAGGTGTATTGATCGAGGGAGGATGAAGGTGGCTAAGAACAGCATGTGCCCCATTCTGAGGGGTATCCTGGTCTTGAACATGGTCGCGACAGTGGTGCTTGCCGCGTTTCCGCAGGGGACCCAGGCCCAAGAGCAACAGAACCTTCTCAGGAACGGTGGCTTTGAGCAAGGTTGGTACGATGTAAGTGGCACGCAGCAAGCACCCAATGAATGGGAGATGCACTGGACAGAAGGCGAATCTATGGGCGACGCCAATAACGTCACTGTCCGCCCGGAAAGCCGCGTCTTGCCGAGGACCCAGGTTCCCCCGGATGAGCACGATATCTTCTTCTGGGATGGCGACTACACCCTGAAGATGTTCTGGGCTAAGGCTCCCATACACGTGGGAATATCCCAAGACGTGAGTGGCCTGGAAGTTGGCCGGGAGTATCGCTTTGTGGTGCCGGTGTTTGTAGATACGTTCGAGTGGGACGGGCAGAAGGTTGCCCCGAGCGATCCCTTTTCAGCTCAAGTTCGTCTTGGCGCGGGACCGGTCGGCGCCAACTGGCAGGATGAGGGCGCTATCAACTTCAGCAACTGGGCAGACCCCACGAACACTTCGCCGTTCTACCTCGGTCGCACCACACTACAGTTCAATTTCGTCGCTACGGCTGCGGACATGACCGTCTTTGTTGAGTATGCCTCAAAGTGGGGACTTGATAACAACGGCATCTTCATGGATGCCCTGAGGTTGGAGCCGCTCGGCATGGCGCAGACACCCACCCCTACGCCATTGCCACCTCCGCCCACGGCGACACCGGGCCCCTCACCCACGCCCCTTCCCACCCCAACCCCGCGCCCAGATGGATCGATTGTCCATGTTGTTCAGAGCGGAGAGACACTAAGCAGCATTGCTTACCAGTATGATATGTCGGTGGACATGCTCCAGCAGCTTAACGCCGGCTCGATTGGCCCTAACAATCTGATCCGCGTGGGACAAGAACTGGTCATCTCAGTCCCGAGCGAGGCACCAACCGCAACACCGCTTCCCCAACCCCCGACAGCCACACCGCAATCTGAGGGAGAGACCGTGCCATCACCTACCCCGGCGCAGGAGGGAGCTTCGGTCTGCGTGCTCGCCTTTCACGACCGGAATGGCGACACAGTGCGAGATCCCGATAACGAAGAACTACTGCCCAACGTCGACTTCACCCTCGCCACCACCGCCGGTGTCGTGGCAGAGTACACATCAGACGGGGTCAATGAGCCCTACTGCTTCACCGGATTGGCTCCTGGCTCCTATCGAGTGATTCAACAAGCTCCCGCCGGCTATCAGCCGACCGGCTTGCCCGAACAAAACGTCGCCCTGGCAGAAGGTACAAGCTTCGACCTCCAGTTCGGCAACACGCGAACCACAGCGGCGGCAAGCTCAGAAGAAGCAAACCAGGAGACCAGCGGTGCGACCTCATCGGGCGATGAGAGCGTAGCTGACACCAATGGCAATGGCTGGTTGGGCAACGTCCTGACCAACGTGGCGAGAGTAGCGGGCGTTCTCGTCCTGATCTTGGCTGGAGCTATCGCTGTGCTCTTCTTTTTGACCCGACGCCGCCGCTATTAGTTGCTATGCTCCTTGAGTTCGCCTCAACTCGGAGGCAGACTCAGAGATGAAGACCGCTTCACGGAGCGTCGCCTGGGAACGGATCATTCCCCCGGCGACGCTCCTGCTTTTGTCACTGCTTGCGGCAGGTCCAGTATGGGGCGCTGGCCTGCTGAACACGCGCGGAGGCGGTGATAGCCCTTTCCTGTTGCTTCGCACGCATCAGCTTGCAGCCAATCTGCGCGCCGGTGTATTTCCGGTTCGATGGATGCCCGATGCAGCCTATGGGTTTGGCTACCCCTTCTTCAGCTATTACGCAGCCCTGCCATACTACCTCGCTGCAGGCTTTGCGGTCCTCGGCCTGGATATCCTCACGGCAATCAAACTGACGCAGACCCTCTTCCTGGCAGTATCGGCCCTAGCGATGTACCACTGGACCAAAAAGGTCCTCCGCAGCCGTCCTGGAGCCTGGCTTGCCGCTGTGGCCTACATATCAGCCCCGTTCCACCTCATCAACATCTACGTACGCGGAGACTCCCTCTCTGAATTCGCGGCTTTCGCCTTCTATCCCCTCATCCTCTGGGGATTCGATCGGCTCGCTTTGCAGCCATCTGCACGGAGGGCCCTATTCCCAGCCCTGGCTTACGCTGGCCTCATCGTCACCCACAACGTCTCCGCCCTCATCTTTTCGCCCTTCATCCTCCTTTATGTGACGCTTCACATCACGCGTACGACGAGCTCAGGGCCAGATTACCCGTTCGGGAGGGCCATCGCCCGTTGCTCACTCCTCACATCCCCCTTGTTGCTAGCCCTGCTGCTCTCAGCCTGGTTCTGGCTGCCGGCCCTGGCGGAGACCAAGTACGTCCAACTCAGTGCTCAAACCACCGGTTACTTCTTCTATGGCAATCACTTCCGGGGAACTGATCTCGTGCAGTGGAAGGTCCTGTTCGATTACGCCACAGGACAAAGTGCCACTTCCCCCTTCGCAATGGGATTGCTGCAGGCCATACTGGCAGTGGCTGGCGCCCTCATTGTATCGTTCAGAGGGATTAGCTCACAACTCGTCACCCGGCACGGTAAGCCCAAAGAGCTCGACTCTCAGCTCCAGGCACACCATCCGGACATAATGAAGCTGGGCTTCAGTCTTCTGGGCCTCCTTCTCAGCACCTGGTTGATTACGCCTCTTTCGCAGTCGGTTTGGGACCACCTTCCCCTGCTGTCAATGGCCCAATTCCCGTGGCGTTTCCTCTCCATTCAAGCCCTCTTCACCGCGCTGCTGACCGGCGCTGCCGTCTCCCATATCAGATTCCAACACCGCTATCTTGCCTGGGCTTGCGCTCTTGCGTTGGGGATCCTGCTGACGACAGCAGTGCTGGTCGGCCTCCAGCCTGACTACCTGCCCATCAGCGCCGACGACGTAAACCCTGAGCGACTGCATTTGTATGAGCTTTTCACCGGCAATATCGGCTCAACCATCCGGCATGAGTATCTGCCCAAGTGGGTAAAACCTCGCCCCTACATCGGACCAGAGCAAGTCTCGCCCGATGCCCGGCCCCGTGCCATGCCCATCAATGGAACGCTCCTCGGTGCAAAGAGGCTCGATCGCAAACCAACACGCCGGATCTGGCACGTGGAGACAGGAAGCGAGGGCTCGAAGGTCGCTTTCCCCCTCTACTACTGGCCCGGCTGGCAAGCCGTCGTGGATGGAAAGCGCATGGAGGTAGAGCCGGCCATTGGCTCAGGTTACCTCAGTCTGTACATTCCTCCAGGATCACACATAGTCAAGATTCGCTTAGGCCGCACACCGCTACGCCTCGGAGCCGAAATCGCATCCCTTATCGCCATGCTGATGATCCTTGTCCTCTGTGTTGAGCCATGGAACCAAGAAGAAGAGGGAAAAAGAAGACAGAATGGACGTGAAATATCGGGATTGGCAACCTGTAATCGACACGCTACAGCTCCTTATCTGCCCTTCGTCGTGATCTTGTCACTGGTGACGGCTTTTCACCCTCGCGTTACCTCCACCTCTAGCCACGATCTGACAATGGATTTTGAGGAGAAGCCATATCTCCATCACAATCCAGACGGTGTGCCCTTCGAAGGGTGGCGACTGACCGGCTACAGCTACGGAAGCCTTGAATCTCCCCCTGACGAAGGAATCACCCCGGGGAAAGACTTCGCAGTGACTCTCAACTGGAGGAGGGACAAAGACAACCCAGCAGTCGTCTCCGCGATATCTCCTGCAGAGTTACGTCTGCTCTCGCCAGCGGCAATACGAAGAGACGAGGTACCAGCCACAGCAGAGGCACCGATCGCTCTCAATCGGCAGCAGTCTGACCCTGGCGTCAGGGGCAGCACCACCATAACCCTCTCGGTTCCGCAGGGAACAGCACCGGGTATCTACCTGCTCCAGATCAACGACACGTCCCCGGTCTACTTACGGCCAATATGGATAAAGCGCGATCGGACATGCGCAGAAGAGCCTGTGCGCGCCACGTTTGCCAATGGCACCGTGCGCTTGCACGACGTCCAAACCACACAACCTGCCCCTGATCGACTCCACGTCCAACTCGACTGGTCCGCCGTGAAACCCATCGCCGCCAACTACGGCCTCAGCCTGAGCCTGACCGATGCCGCAAATAACGAGTGGTTGCATCAAGGCGACCGGCCGGGCTACGATACCCAACCAGGTTATGGCTTTCTGCCCACCAGTCTCTGGCCCCTCCATAACGTCATCGAGGATCGTCACATCCCGGCCGTGCTGCCCGGAGTACCGCCCGGCGACACCTACACGCTCACCATCGACCTTTACCGCGTAGCAACTTGGGAAAGCATCGGGCAGTACGCAACCCCCATTAGCCTGACACGGACCGCAGGACGACCTGACGTGCCCCCTGCGGCTCGGTTCGGGGAGGAGCTTGTGCTCAACCGGGTCGAGATACCACCAAGTGTCTGGCAGGGAGAAAAACTGGAGGCAACCGCCCACTGGTCGACCGTGAAGAAACCCTCGCAGGACTATATGGTCGAATGGCAATTGGAGGGATCTGAACGAAGCATCTCCAGCACACAACCAATGGCTCCTGGATCCTCCCCGAAGAAATGGCCAGCCGATGCCTGGGTCGCTGGGCGCGCATCCCTGACAATCCCTCCAACGTCCCCACCGGGCGACTACACGCTCTCTCTCACGCTCAGAGAACCGAAAGGTGGAGCATCAATCGGCTCCTATACCCACCCCGCTTCCGTGAGGATCCGAGAACGAGAGCGCGTTTGGAAGTTGCCTGAGATGGACAGAAACGTGGAAGCCCGTTTCGGCGATATGATCGAGCTGGCAGGATATGATCTGACACAGGGTAGGGAGAGCCTCCATCTGACACTCTATTGGCAGGCGCTTAAAACACCGGACCGCCACTACATGTTCTTCGTTCACCTGGCCGATCCAGAGACCGGTGAACCTGCTTCCCAAGTGGATACGATGCCTCGAGGATTCAGCTATCCAACCGGTCAATGGACCGCGGGTGAGGTGGTCTCAGACGAAGTCGACCTCCCAACGAAGGACGTGGCGCCCGGGAGCTACGACCTCGCCGTCGGCTGGTACGATCCCGACACAAAGCAGCGACTCCAAGCCGTAGACAGCGAGGGTGCACCGCTATCAGACAATCGCCTGCTCCTGCCGAGCAACATCACACTCCCCTAAGGCCGGATCGGGAGCCAGTCCCGACCTACCTTCCCAACCGTAGATTGGCTGTACCGGCTGTCCATCTGAGCCACTTGGATATCAACGCGTCCATCGTACCATCGTCCTCCATAGCCACCAATGCCTCGTTGACTGCCCGGAGCAGTTGCACGCTGTCGCGTCGCATGGCACAAGCATAGGGGACCTCAACCACCGGCTTTCCAATGATGACCAGATCCTTTCCCTCACCCATCGCCTGCAGCGCTGAGACGTGATCGACCAAAACAACATCTGTCTCTCCCTCCTCGAGCGCACTCAAAGCCCGAGCCGGCGTTCGATACTGCACGACAACTAGGCCTTCCAAGCGCCGTGCCCACCGCCGTCCCTCTCGATCCCCTTCTGTCCCAAGAACGACACCCAGACGATGCCCACCAAGATCCGCCATAGAGTCGCTGGCTCTCTGTTCAGTGCGTGACACGAGAACCTGACCGGCATCGAAGTAGATCCTCGAATACGCGTAGTCGCCCATGCGGGACGGATCGACAACCAATGCAGAGATCACAATATCGACGCGCCCGGCCGTTAGCGCATCGTAGAGGCCATCATAGGGCAGATTGGCTACGAAGCGAGGTTCCACGTCCAAACGCCTACTTAGCTCTCGGGCTAGATCCACGTCGAACCCTACCAGAGAGCCGTCCGCAGCAATGCTCTCAAAGGGTGGAAAACTCGCGTCCATGCCCACGCGGAGTGTTCTTGTCTCCCGCACACGATCCCAAGTGGGATCAGTGGGAGAGGAACACGCAATGAGAACACAGGCTATCAGAGCACCGGCGAGTGCTAGATGCCCCACCCGCGAAAAGCCCAATCCATCTATCATAGTATGATCGGTCACGAATCGCTGGTGACCCGTAAACCCTTGGCCTCAAGCTATCGACAGAGAAGCGAGCCGCAGCTCCCCTTAAGTCTGTCTCAGACCGCCAGGGGCCGCCGCCCGCTTCATGGTTTCGATAGATGGGCAGAATCGACTCTACGCTGTAAGCTCTGTGTCTGTTTCCTGCATCCTAAGGGTCATCATCTTGGTTGAAACGCCGAAAACAGCAGCCAGCTCTGCCAGAGAGCCAGTCCTGGCACCGACGTGTTTCACCCACGCTGCTGGCATCAGCAGACAACGAGCGAAGAAACTACTGTGCATTCGTGGGTGATCCCGATCAGGCCAATCCAACTCAACCGCGCGATGGGAACAACAGAAAGCCACGTAAAGCTCCCTGGCCATTGCAAAGCGCTGAACGGCGAGTGGATGGCCCAGATCGACCGCGATCAGACGCGAGCCATTGACCAACGATCGATAGACGGCATCGTACAGACCGATATTGAGCTCCAACAGGCTCAAGCGCTCAAAGACCGGGTGAGGATCCCGTACCATATCTCGCACAGGCACAGGTGGCCCCTTGACACCAAAAACCTGCAGCAAGCCATAGGCCAAGCTCTCGACTAGGAATCCCTCCAAACATAAGGGCACCTCGCCAAGATATGCCCGTCCGTTCCCCTCATACAGATAACGTGACTCAGACACAGAATTCCTACAGAACTTGAGTCGTGCTGCAGTCTACGTGAGGAGAGGCCGGGCTGTCCTGCTTCTTGAGCCAGTTGTGTACAGTTATGGCAAGCTCCCGCACCGACCCCGTCTCAAAGGACGCCACGATCTCTCGTTCCTCGTCGGTAAGATCGAATTCGGCCAGGAGTGCAAGCCGCTTACCGTTCATCAAGTCGTCGCAGAACGCTCTATCGACCAAGGCCAGGCCAACCAGTTGTCTAAGCATTGTATGGGACACAGTGCTTCCCGTATGTACGCTCAAATGACACTGCCCCCCTGTATAATTGATGACTTGGCACAGGATTGACAAAGCGCACCGGCGAAGTCCTCAAGCGACTCGGCCTCCACCGTCAGCACTGCCTCTCGCTCCGCTCCGGTCAACCCCATAGCATCGACCAATTCCCGTCGTTGGCCGTTCATGAGCCCTTCCCGGAAGGCAGCATCAGTCAATGCACGCCACATCAGTTCGTCAACTTTTCGTGGCACGTCATTCCCCCTTAGGCCCCACTACCACCGCCATCGATACCGCATAGCGACATCGGGCCAGCTGATCTAGCAGGGTCAGTTGCATAGAGCCTTTGTCCCAACGACCGTGCTGCAAGCTCAGGCCCGACTGGACCGAGGAAGAGCACAGATACCATGGCTAGACCTGCTAACACCTGAAGTATTCTTTGCCTCATAGTCATCCCCCCTTCTCGCTAATCTTGTTCTGCTCCGGATACGCAACAATACTAGCATAGGCCTCTAAACAAACCTCTAAACGAAACTGAGTTGAATAAAGGAGATGGCGAAAGGATCCGTCAGTGGGATGCTTCTTTCCGGAGAGAAGCTAGGTGACAAACAGCGAAGTGGCAACAGGAGGAAGCTCAAAAAAGAATAAGAGACTGCCGCGGAGGCAGTCTCTTATCGAGTTTCGAGATTGGAGAACGAGCAGCTCAAAGGCTCAGTCAGCTACTCCGCCACTGAGCTTTTCGTATAGGTTTCTCGTCTCCCAAGAAGGTTCGACGCCCAACTCTTGACGCAAGGTCTCCTGGCATTGACGGTAGTGAGCTACTGCGTCGGAGCGACGACCGATCTGAGCATACGCGCGCATCACGGATCGATGGAGATCCTCACGCAATTCGTCCACCTTCAGTGCCTGGCGGTACCAGGTAATGGCGCCCTGGAACGCACCTCGACTCTCGTGACATCGCCCCAGCTCTCTCAGCGCCTCGACATACCCAGCCCGCAACGCTTCGCGCCTCGATATACACCACGGCCGGTCCACATTGGGGAGCAGATCGCCCTGGTACAGCTCTACCACTTGCCGCCACAGATCCTCAACCTGCCAATCATGAGGCGGCAAGAGACGTGCGCGCTCAACCAGGGATTCGAATGCCTCGACGTCGAACCAGTAGTCCACGCCCAGGCTGTACTTGTCATTCTCCAGCACTATGCCATCACTCCCAACAGCATGACGCGCACGATAGAGCGTGCTGTGGAAGTTGTTTATCATCTTGTCAGATGGTAGATCGGGCCAGAAGACAAGACCAACAGTATCCCGTTCTACGGGGCCGTGCAGTAGAATGTAGAAGAATAGCTCTCTTGCCATCGCTGCCTGCCAGGCGGAATCAGGGATCGGCTCTCCATGAGCCACGACGCGAGATTGCCCAAGAGCGTAGATCTTGAGTCGCCTTTCCGACACCCGATCCGGCCCCACGATATCGTACATCAACTCTTTTCTAAATGCTTCCAGTTTCTGCACGCCATCGAGGATGGTCTTACAGCCCTCCACCCCTTCCCTAATGCCCACCTCGACCAGGCCCTCCGCATGCTGCGCCTCCACGACAGCGAATTGATCCGTGCCAATCTCTCTGGCCAGCTCCACTGCCCGGCGGAGCTCTGCGACAGCTTGCCGCTTCTCTTCGGCCATCAGACGCGCCTTGGCAAGCAAGAAGCAGCCTCGAGCCAGATTGCGCTTCGCTTTCTGCTGCTCCAGAAAGCTAACGGCCTCAGACAGCCTTCGAAGGCCTGCATCGAGTTCGCCGCTTTCAGACAGGGCTATGCCTTCCGCCATAGCCAATGGTCCACAGCGTTCAACCACTAGCTCCTTCTCCTCAGCCAATCGCCTAGCCTCCTCCAGCAAGGTAAGAGCTCGGCTATGCTGTCCCTGCCAGCGATGCATATCGGCACGCGCCACCAGAATCAGAACAGCTTGGCGGGGCCTGCTTTCACGCGAGATCCGCCAAGCGGCGCTGTAGAGAGACTCCGCCCTTCGATAGGCGCCGACATCTCGATAGATACTTGCCATTCCGTCCAGAATGTTGGCCCGTCCACGGAGATCCCCCCCCCGGCGCGCCTCCGCAAGGCCCTCCTCATACAGAGAAAGTGCTTCTCGATACCTTCCGCAGGCATAGTCGATCCAACCCAAGCTATTCAACACTCCGGCCAGCAAGGCCGGCGATTCTAGCCGACGGGCGATCGGCAAGGCCTCGTTCAAGCACCGGGCTGCCCTCTCAAAGCGTCCCTGGGAGGCAAAAGCGAAGGCCAAGTCCTGCAGCAAGTTGACCACGTTGTAGAGACCACCAATCTCCCGATACGATCCGAGGGCTTCCTCCAGTTCACTGATCCCTGCATCGAAGCATCCGCGCCCGAGATGCGCCCTCCCGATCAGCCGTTGTGCTTGAGCTCTTTCCGCGACCTCCTGCTGACCCAGCATCTCAAGCGCTTTCTCTGCCTCCGCAATGACCTCCTCGTATCGACCCCCAAACAAGTCCAACGTTGCATGCTGAAGGTGCACTCTCGCCAGACAGGCCAACAGCCCCTCATCAGCAAAGCCGGCCTCAGCGTAGGCCAGGGCCTGCTTTGCCGGCTCATGCTCGTAACGATCGGTAAGTACTTTGCTATGATAGAGAAAGAGCCGTGGTGCCTGACTTCTGATCTTCTCCGGTAGCGCTTCTGCCCAGCGGAGCAACGTCTCAACGCGTCCTCGGGTGAACCACTCCAACGCCACTCGTTCCATCAGCGTTGTCGCCTGAGGGTAGGCCTCAGCGGCAAGGTAATGATGCACCGCCTCTTCCACTTGGTGTTCCTGTTCGAACCAGGCAGCTGCCCGCTGATGAAGCTCGGCGTAGCGAGTCGGTTCTCGCTGCCGCATCCGTTCCTGCAGAAAACCTCTGAAGAGATTATGGTAACGATAGGCCGCCCTGCGGTCATCGCCAAATCGAGTCACAAAGAGATTGCGCCTTTCGACTTCGGCTAGAAGGAAGTGGGCCCCTTCTATACCAAGAACCTCTCGACACAGCCGTGCCGACATCTCGCGCAGGATAGAAGAGGCGTGCAAGAAGCGCCTGAGATCCCAAGGCTGTCGACTCAGTACTTCTGATGCCAGATATCTGTACGTCTGAGACGTGGCTTTGCGAGTGTCACTGATAATGGCTCCCATATCCTCGCGCAGCAAGTCTGATATAAGCAGAATGCCGGTGATCCAGCCCTCTGCATTCCTGGCAACGGCCTCTGCCTGTCTCTCGGAGATCCTAATCTTTGAGTCTCGAAGTAGTTCAACGACCTCTTCTGGCTTGAAGCGTAGATCCTGCTCCGTGAGACCAACAAGCTGACGCTTGGCGACAAGCTGTGTAATCGGCACATCGGGCAGCACACGACTGCCCATCATCAAGTGACAAGCGGAGGGAAGAACTTCGAGCAATCGGTGAACAAACTCACGGATGCCAAAGGCTCCCTCCACTGACTCGAAGTTGTCCAGCACCAAGACGAACTCTGTACCCAGATCGAGTATCTCGTTGACCAAATCGCCGACGGCGATGGTTGGATCACGGAAGAGCTCGCTGCCTCGAGAGGCCAAGGCCTCATGTACCCGTTCACCAAACCCTGGGAACTGCTCGCGGATGGCACCGACGATATATCTGATGAACGAAATCAGGTCTCGATTTCGCTCATCAATCGTGTACCAGCAGACAGGGACAGAGGTGTGCCAAGCAAAATCAACTAAGGCGGACGTCTTGCCGTAACCCGCTGGGGCAGAGATAAGCGTCAACTTGCGCTCAAGGCCTTGTTCGATGGCATCACAGAGCCGCGACCGGTGAAGAAGGCCGGAAGGAACTGGCACCTGCAGCTTGGATCGGATGAGAGTAGGACCCAAATCGCTCAATGCTCTAGAATCGCCTTTGACCGTCTCGCTTCTTTCAGTTGTCCAGAGTCTTCTTCAGCGCCACCCCCAGCCGGTGAATGCCCTCAACAATGTTCTCCGGTGAGGAGTAAGAGAAGTTGAGCCGCATCGCGTGGAATCCGCCATCCTCATTCGGATAGAAGTTCACACCGGGAACGTACGCCACCTTCTCCTCCAAGGCCTGCTTCAGGAAATCCGTGGTGTTGATCCTCTCTGGCACCTGAGCCCAAAGGAAAAGCCCACCTTCGGGATGCGTCCAACTGCACGTATCGGGCCAGAACTCAATCATCGTATCAAGCATTGTATCGCGACGTTCTCTGTAAACTCCGCACAATCTCTTAACATGTTGTCTGAGAAAGCCGCGCTGGCAGATGTCGTTGGCGACGTGCTGGGTGAACGTCCCGGTGTGCAGATCAGCGCCCTGCTTCGCCTGCACGAAGCGATTCATCAACGCTTCCGGACAGACGATCCAGCCAAGCCGAAGACCTGGAGCCAACGTCTTGGAGAATGTTCCTAGGTATATCGTACGCTCAGGAATATATGTGCAGATAGGAGGGAGGTCCTCACCTTCGTATCGCAACTGACCATAGGGATCATCCTCGACCACCGGAAGACACAGTCGCGTAGCGACCTCAGCTAGCTGTTCTCGACGCTCCCGGGAGAGCGTCGTTCCGGCCGGATTGTGGAAATTGGGAAGCACGTAGATGAACCTTGGCGGTCTTCCAGAATCAGCTACGGCCTTCTCATAGGCGTGCTCAACCTCATCCACAATCATGCCACCTCCATCGAGGCTCACTGTGTGGTACCGCGCCTGATACGCATTCCACGCCTGAATAGCACCCAAGTACGTGGGGCGACCGGTGAGCACGTAATCGCCCGGATCGATGAATATCTTGCCGATCAAATCCAGTGCCTGTTGGGATCCATTCGTCAGCAGAACATTGTCCCGCTTGGCGGGAACGCCATACCTGTGCATTGAGTTGGATAGATACTCCTTGAGAGGAGGATAGCCTTCCGTCGCACTGTACTGCAAGGCCTCTGCACCATCCTGCTGGACGATGTACCGACAAGCCTCCTCAACTTCACGAAGAGGAAAGAAATCCGGAGCAGGCAGTCCCCCAGCGAAGGAGATAATATCCGGTTTCTGCGTCAATTTGAGAAGTTCACGGATAGCAGAGCTCTTCATGCGCTCCGTGCGCGAGGCAAGATAAGGTTCCCAGTCCAACACCGGTATATCGCGGTCCAAGTCAACATTCAGATCCATCGTTTACCTCCATAGACTAGTGGTCGGGCATTGCCCGATCGTCTTAGAAAACACCAAAGACAACTCACAAGAGGTGTTCCGCACTTCAGGGAGTCTATTCTGTGCCTCCACCACAGGAACAGCCTCTAAAGACCTCTATGCGGTATGACCAACAAAAAAAGACCCATTCGAGGTATGATGCTCGATATGGGCCAATTCCATTGCGACGCTGCCTATGAGCGCCACGCCAATCATAGGACCAACGCCCAAGCTCGAAGAAATCCATGCGCTGAACAGTTGAAGTTCAAGAACCACACCTACAACCTGACTGCCGGCCATAACAAAGGCGACTAGTACATTCCGGTGGAAATCCCGGCTGCTGCTATGCAGTTTGCCCGCTCAAAGGGGATCGCTCTAAGCGCAGCGGCATACCCGTCCGCGGTGCCGAAAGGATCCTTGGTCGACGCAGTCACCTTCGCCGCTGAAGACCCCAGATCTGCAAATCGGGTCAACTGACCTATGGCGAGCGTGCAATGGTAAAGGACTTCCGCCATCGTGTACTAGGCTTTCCACCGTAAAGATGCCTGACACTTGGGTACATGCTCAGCCTCAATCCAATTCTAGCACCAGATGAAGGAAGGTGCAAATACCCACGGACATTGAAACGATCAAGTCGACGAGGGGGGAGCTGCGACTGGATAGAACCACGTACAGAATGATCAAGGCCAAGTGGGAACGATGCCATTGTCAAGATATGATGAATGTAACTTGACCGAATCAGCAAAACGAGTTATAAATCAGGTGGGAGTATCATACGCATCCGTGAAACAACCTCAGAAGTCAAGGCGCCCGTCATTGCTATGACTCAATACCCGGCTTTGGGAGCAAGTGCAAGAGACTGCCTCATCCCAGACAGGCCGGGTATTTGCTTTCTCTTCGGCCATGGTTCGACAGGCCAAGTTAAGCTTATATGAGGAGAGTGTAAACCATGAATCAACGAGCGGCGGTTAGCGACCTGGATCCATCCGTCGTCAATGACACGATCGAGCACTACGGCACGGGCAAAGATGCCGTCATCCCCATCCTGTTGGAATTGCAGGATGCTTTCGGATACTTGCCCGTTGAAGTTATGAGACAGGTCACAGAGAAAACAGACATCACCCCGGATCAGATCTATGGGGTTGCAACCTTCTACGCTCAGTTCCGGCTTGAGCCCCTCGGGAAACACATCATCCGGGTCTGTCACGGCACATCGTGCCACGTGCGAGGCATTGTCGGCATCACCGACACAATCTGTGATCTTCTCGACCTCGACGGTGAAGGAACAACGGATGATCGAGAGTTCACCTTGGAGAAGGTAGCCTGTCTGGGATGCTGCAGTTTGTCACCTGTCATGATGATAGATGACAAAGTATTTGGCAGCCTAACCCGCAAGAAGGCGAAGAGGATCCTCAAGAAGTTTAAGCGAGAGGGAACGGAGCGATGAACCAAGCAGAAGTTATTGTGGGAATGGCCTCGTGCGGCCTGGCAGCAGGAGCACAAGAGACGTATGACGCACTGAGTGAGGCCCTCAGCAGGGCAGACGCTGAAGCTCAACTCGGCATCTCTGGATGTCTCGGCGTCTGCTTTCTCGAGCCTATCGTCAAGGTTATCGGACAAGACGGCACCGAGTGGACCTACGGAGAGGTGACACCAAAACGTGCCGAGGCTATTGTCGATCAGCACGTTGTCAGAGGAATACCCCTCACCGAGTGGACCTTCGAAGAAGGTGACTACGCCGAAGCCTTCAAATCCTTCACCGATAAGCAAGTGCGCATCGTGATGCGGAATTGTGGCGAGATCAACCCGGAGCACATCGATGAATATCTGGCCCGCGGTGGCTATGAGGCTATCGAGAAGGCCGTAACATCGATGACGCGCCAAGAGGTGATCGATGAGATAACGAAATCGGGATTGCGCGGCCGTGGAGGCGCGGGCTTTCCAACCGGTCGTAAGTGGCAGTTCGCCTATGACGCCTCCAACGATACCAAGTACATCATCTGCAATGCCGACGAGGGTGACCCCGGTGCCTTCATGAACCGCACGGTGTTGGAGAGCGATCCTCACAGTATGCTCGAGGGCCTGATGATCGGAGGATACGCCATCGGCGCCCAACAAGGCTTCATATACTGCCGCGCTGAGTATCCGCTGGCGCTCAAACGATTGCGAATCGCCATCGCCCAGGCCCATGAACACGGTTACCTCGGCAATAACCTCCTTGGCAGCGACTTCTCGTTTGACATCGAGATTCGCCAGGGCGCAGGGGCCTTCGTCTGCGGTGAGGAGACAGCGCTTATTGCATCCATCGAAGGTAAGCGGGGGATGCCTAAGCTGCGCCCCCCATACCCCGCCACGTCCGGTCTCTTCGGTAAGCCCACCATCATCAACAATGTCAATACGCTCACCAATGTGCCCTGGATCATCGTCAACGGGGCCGAAGCACTGAACAAGTATGGCACGGAGACCAGCAAGGGCACCAAGGTCTTCTCCCTGGCCGGCAAGGTCGCACGCGGCGGCTCGGTGGAGGTGCCGATGGGCATCACCCTCGAGGAGATGATCCAGGACATCGGTGGTGGGTCCAATACCGGGAAGCCGGTCAAAGCGGTGCAGATGGGAGGCCCCTCCGGTGGGTGTGTGCCGGCGTCTCTCTTCGACACGCGAGTGGACTATGAGGAACTGACCAGCACCGGGGCTATTATGGGCTCCGGGGGCGCAGTCGTGATGGACGAAGAGACCTGTATGGTCGACATCGCCCGCTTCTTCCTCAACTTCACCCAAACAGAGTCCTGTGGCAAATGCACGTACTGTCGTGTCGGCACTCGCCGGATGCTGGAGATCCTCACCCGCATCTGTGACGGCAAAGGCACTATGGAGGATCTCGACACGCTAGAAGAGCTGGCCGAGAGAGTCAAGAACACCGCACTATGTGGGTTGGGCAACACAGCCCCTAACCCGGTCCTGACGACGCTGCAGTATTTCCGCGATGAGTACGTGGCTCACGTGAAGGACAAGACCTGCCCGGCCAAAGTCTGTAGGAGCCTTATCACCTACTTCATCGATGCCGAGGCATGTACCGGCTGCGGCGCTTGCGTGCGTGCCTGCCCAGTCAACGCAATTACGGGCGAGCGAAAAGAACCCCATAAAATCGACCCGGATCTGTGCACCAGGTGCGGCTCGTGCGATGAGGTTTGCGCCT
This sequence comes from uncultured Anaerolineales bacterium, assembly GCA_964421785.1. Classification (GTDB taxonomy): domain Bacteria; phylum Chloroflexota; class Anaerolineae; order B4-G1; family B4-G1; genus SKLM01. The sequence goes on along the minus strand of CAYQZG010000001.1, from coordinate 85,577 downwards.
TCGATGCGATCTGCGTAGAGTAAGAGGTATGACGATGAACGATAACGAAAGAGCGCGAATAACAATCGACGGACAGGTCATGTCCGTTGCGAAGGATTGGACGATTCTTGAAGCGGCACGACAGGCGGGCATTGACATCCCGACACTGTGCAATCATCCCGACCTAGAGCCCTTCAACTCCTGTCTGCTCTGTGTGGTGGAGGTGGAAGGCATAGACAAACCGGTTCTGTCGTGCGGAACACAGGTGCGAGATGGCATGGTCGTCACCACAAACAGCGATCAAATCCGCCACACGCGGCGCCTCGCACTGGAACTGCTGCTTTCCGAGCACTGTGGCGATTGTCTGGGCCCCTGTCAGCTAAATTGCCCGGCCGGCTGCGACATCCCGGGCTTCATCGCTGCCATTGGAGATAGAGACTACGATGAGGCCATTCGGATCATCAAAGAGACTATTCCTTTCCCTGTAGCCTTGGGCTCGATCTGTCCTGCTCCATGCGAAGATGCCTGCCGGCGTCACCGCGTCGATGACGCCACGGCGATATGCGTGCTCAAACGATTTGCCGGGGAACAAGATCTTGAGAAGGAAAACCCTTATCTGCCCGACGTCGCGCCCGATACAGGTAACAAGGTCGCCGTCGTTGGCGCCGGGCCAGCCGGGCTCACAGCGGCCTACTACGCGCGCCAGATGGGGCATCACGTGACCATCTACGAAGCGCAAGAGAAACCAGGCGGTATGCTCCGCTACGGCATCCCGGCCTATCGTCTGCCCTACGAGATGCTGGATGCCGAGATCAAGACCATCACCGATCTGGACATCGAGTTGCGATGCAGTACTAAGCTCGGTAAGGATATCAGATTGGAGGATCTCAGAGACGACTACGACGCCGTATTCCTGGCCATCGGCGCCCAGCGCTCGCGTATGATAGACATCCCCGGCATCGACAGTACCCGAGTCTGGGGCGGCGTGGAGCTACTGGAAAGCCTGACGCGCGGTCATAAGGTGACCATCGGCAATCGGGTCATCGTCGTCGGTGGGGGCAACACAGCGATTGACGTCTCCCGCACCGCCATCCGCCTGGGTGCAGAGCACGTCACTGTCCTCTATCGCCGCTCCCGCGAGGAGATGCCGGCACTGGATGTAGAGGTCGAGGCCGCCGCAGAGGAAGGTGTCGAGTTTCATTTCCTGGCCTCACCAGTCGGCTTCGAGGAGACCGATGAAGAGCTCAGAGTAACCAGCATCCGAATGGAGTTGGGCCCACCCGACGAGAGCGGTCGGCGGCGCCCGATCCCCATCGAGGGATCCGAGTTCACGCTCGAATGCGACACGGCTGTCATGGCGATTGGCCAGGTAGTGAACCCGAACTGCGTGAGAGACTGCAGTGTAGAGCTCACGCGCTGGGACACCATCGCCGTCGATGAGCAGACAATGCAGACCTCTGAACCATGGCTCTTCTCCGGCGGTGATAGTGTTACCGGCGCCAACATCGCCGTGGAAGCCGTGGCAGCCGGACGCCGGGCAGCCGCCAGCATCAATCAGTACCTGAACGGCGAGGATGTCGTCGGATTACCAGAGCTTTGGAGCGTCTCGATGGGAGCCCTGGAGGAAGTACCAGAGGCCCGCTTCGCTGGCGAAGAGAAGATCAAGCGCCACGAACAACCTGAATTGGGGATGAACGAGCGCGTGTGCACCTTCAAAGAGGTGGAACTGTGCTTCTCAGAGCCGGCGGCGGTGGAAGAGGCCAAACGCTGCCTGGAATGCGATTGTTCAGCAGTCGGTGATTGCCTGCTTCGCGAATACGGCATGGCGTACGGAGCCGATCCCGACCGCTTCGACGGCAAGAAGCGTGACTACTCGCTGGACGACTCGCACGCTGATCTGACTCGAGAACCGGGCAAATGCATCCTATGTGGACAATGCGTCCAGGTATGCCGCGACGTGAAGGAGCTTCGCGTCTTCAACTTCTCTGGTCGGGGCCTGGACGCCCGTGTCACACCCTATCTGGGGCTGCCACTAGGCGAGACGGTTTGCGATGGTTGCCTCAAGTGCGTTGAAGTCTGCCCAACAGGGGCACTCGTTGCCCGCGAGGCCTCAGAACAAGAAGAGATGGACACCGCCGTTCCCTGAAGTTGCGTCCCACCAACAAGGGCCGACGCAGCTGCGTTCTAGCATTAAGGCACCACCCTTCAGGTGGTGCCTTTACCTTTCTCTACTGCGCCACCCTCTTCTTGTCTCCTACGAGTACTGCTAATAGGAATGCGGTCCGCGCGGACCAAAGAAGGAGAGAGCCTAGCAGAATCGAGGGAAATGAGCCATCAACCCGCGACAGTACGTCGCAGCAGTTGAATCTCCTCCATGCCCACCAAGAGGGCTAGCGAGCCGTAGACGCCGACCCCCACCAACCCAGAGCCTCCGACCACCAGCAACTCGCCCATCGTACTCACCGGCGCGATCCGGGACAGGCCCATCACGACAAGCCATACAGCCAAGCCCATCACAGCGGACAGCGGAACGGCTGTGAACAAGGTCTTCCACAGCCCCTCTCCCGCCAAGCCGCCCATCCTTCTCCGCAGCAAGAAGAGCATCAACAGCGCGTGGGCAGCCCACTTGAGCGAGTTAGCCAGGATCAGTCCATTCAGTGTCAACGGGGCAAACAGCGTCGGGGCCAAGGCCACGATGACGTAGAGGAACACCGTCGCCACCCCTACCAGGGCCGGCGTCCAGGTGTCCTGGCGGGCGTAGAAGGAGAAGATGAGTGGCTGGTCCACCGCGGCGAAGACCAACCCCAAGAGATGGAAGCGCAGCGCGGCAACCGTCGCAAGCGTGTCGACGGATGTGAAACGTCCGTGCCCAAAGACCAACCCCACGAGCGGCGCTGACAGTACCCAAAGCCCCACGGTTGCTGGCACCATCAGGGCAAGCACCAGGCGTAGGCCCTGTGCCAGCGTCGACTTGAACTGTCCGAGTTGCCTCCTGGTCGTCTGCCGAGAGAGCGTAGGCAAGATGGCGATGGATATGGCCGTGCCGACCAAACCGAGGGGGAACTGGATGATTGTCGCAGAGTACGTCATCAGAGAAGTGGAGGAAGGACCAGTGTGAGAGGCCAGGCGGTAGCTGAGCAGCTCCGCTAGCTTGTCTACCACCAGACCCGCGAGGATGGGCAGATAGAGGCGCCCAATACGACGGAAGGCTGGATGGCGAAAGGCGCGACCGATACGAAGGCGTGCACCGCGCAAGCCTACCAATTGCAGGACTACCTGGAGAAGCGAGCCAACGACCAGACCGACTGCCATGCTGTACACACCCCATCGGCCGCCGAATGCCACCGCAAGGACGACGATGGCCATGTTGAAGACAACAGCAGTGAAGGCAGGAAGCGTGAAGCGTTTGAGAGCATAGAGAGCACCAGAGAGGACGCCGGCCAAGCTCAAGAAGAGGATCCCCGGCAGCATTACACGGAGCAAGCCAATCGCCAGCTGCTGGTCGGCCAGCGGCAATCCCCCTGCAGAAAGCTTGACCAACTGGGGGGCAAGAGCTTCGCCTATCAGAACGAAGCCACACACGATGACGGTCACAGCGACCAGCAGCAAGCTGAGCAAGCGCCAAAGCTCGTCCCGTCGCTCAGGAGCTGTGTAGTCTGAGAAGACAGGAATCAGCGCCGAGTTGATCATCCCGCCGATGACGAGGGCATAGATGATCTTGGGGAGCGCCATCGCTGTGTCCAACGCGCTCACATGCCCCCCCGCCCCGAACAGGTCTGCCTTGACAATCTCGCGTATCAGGCCCATCACACGGCTGAGCACGTTCCCGATGGCGATGATGCCCGCCGCCTGAGCAACTCCGATGCTTTGGTGCGATCGTGCATTGTCCGCTTCTGCCAAATCGTACCTCCTCCCTTGCCTCAACAGCGCGGGCCACTAAGGTGAGAATCCGAGCCAATCGACCGCCGTGATAGAAAACTCATTCTACCGCGATTCAGCCAGCCCTACAAACTACCACCGGGAAAGTCTCGGGTGCCTAGCTTGCGCGGAAGGCCGGAATATGGTAAAATCCCAATGTCGTTTGAATAGAGATAGCCAAGGAGGACATGGTGTCGCTGAGCAAGAGCGAAAAACAGACAATCATTGAGGAGTACGGTCGTACAGAGAATGACACAGGCTCCCCTGAAGTACAGGTCGCGTTGCTGACCACCCGCATCAGCCAGTTGACGGAGCATTTGAAGGAACACAAGCACGACGAACACTCCCGCCGAGGGTTGATCAAGATGGTAGGCCAGCGGCGGCGCCATTTGAACTACCTTAGTCGCAAAGACCCCGATCGCTATAAGGAAATCATCAAGCGACTTGGATTGCGCAGATAGGTGAATCTAGTATAGAAGGTCCACGTGAGTCAGGCGAGTAGATCTGAACGTGGTTCAGTGATCTGCTCGTTTGGTATGTATGACAACTGAGACCGGACGCAAGGCCAGGAATTGGGGGGTGAAACGTAGTCTTGAGGTTGGACTACGAGTCACCCCCCAGTCCCTGAACCTCTGTGTCTGGTCGTAGACATGGAGGTACAAAGTGAATAACCATTCGTTCACCGCAACGTTAGGAGAGCAAACCCTTACGTTTGAAACGGGCAAGCTCGCTCCGCAAGCAGGCGGTGCAATAACCATACAGTCCGGTGACACCGAGTTGCTGGTAACAGCGACGATGTCACGCGACGTGCGCGAGGGAATCAGCTTCTTCCCCCTTACCGTCGATTTTGAGGAAAGGCTCTACGCAGCAGGCCGTATCCCCGGGTCTTTCTTCCGCCGCGAGGGGCGACCACCCGAGTCAGCAATCTTGATCGCGCGGCTGACCGATCGCCCCATTCGGCCCCTCTTCCCGAAGAAGATGCGCAATGATGTGCAGGTCATCATCACGCCACTTTCACAGGATGAGAAGCACCAAGCGGACATCTTGTCCATCATTGGCGCATCGGCAGCCCTCACGATCTCGGATGTCCCTTTCGATGGCCCGATTGGCGCTGCCCGGATAGGCTACATCAATGGCGAATTCGTCATCAACCCGACGCTTCAGCAAATGGAGGAGAGCGCACTCGACCTGAAACTAGCTGGCTCCAGAGACGCTCTCCTGATGGTAGAGGCAAGCGCCGAGGGTGTCAACGAAAGCATCCTGGTTGAAGCACTTCGCTCGGGCCATGATGCTATCCAGGACACGATCAACACCCAGCATGAGATGCGGGAAGCTGTCGGAAAGCCAAAGCGAGCCTATACGCTCCACGGCGTGGTCCCGGATGAACTCGTTAACACCATGCGGCACGAGGCAAGTGATCGGATCGCAGATGCATTCTATGGCGCTGCAGACAAGAAAGACCGTGACAACCGCGTCCGAGCGCTCCAAAACGATATGGTGACACACTTCGGAGAGAGTTGGGACGACAACGTGATCAAAGAAGCCCTTGATGATATCGCACGCGAGATCATAAGAGGGCGGACCATCTATGACGATTGGAGGGTCGACGGTCGGAAGTCAGAGGAGATTCGCCCTCTCTCGGCCGAGGTGGGATTGCTGCCCCGAGCTCACGGATCCGGGCTTTTCACCCGGGGTGAGACCCAGGTTCTGTCTGTTGCCACGTTGGGCACTCCCCGAGAAGAGCAGATCATCGACGATCTATCTCCTCGCGAGAAGAAGCGGTATATGCATCACTATAACTTCCCGCCCTTCTCCACCGGCGAGACGTGGCCGCTGCGCGGTCCCAAACGACGGGAGATCGGACATGGCGTCCTAGGCGAGCACGCGCTGCGTCCTGTGCTGCCTGAGGAGGATGACTTCGCCTATACGATCCGCGTGGTGAGTGACGTGCTCAGCTCTAACGGATCAACGTCGCAGGCCAGCATCTGCGGCAGCACCTTGTCCCTGATGGATGCCGGGGTCCCTATCAAGGCACCGGTCGCCGGCATCGCTATGGGTATGATGAAGGATGGTGATCGCCACCAGATCATCACCGATATTCAGGGGCTAGAGGATCACATCGGAGATATGGATTTCAAGGTCGCTGGCACCCGCGAGGGGGTCACGGCCCTCCAGATGGACATCAAGCTTGGAGGCATCTCCTACGAGCTTCTGGACGAGGCGCTGGAGCAGGCCCGCAAGGCACGACTTCAGATCCTAGACGTGATGACAGATGCTATCCCGGAGCCACGCGAGGACTTCTCGCCTTATGCGCCGCGGATGACCATCATGCACGTCAATCCGGACAAGCTAGGTGCCGTGATCGGCTCCGGCGGCGAGACAGTGCGCTCGATCGAGGAACAGTGTGATGTGAGCGTCGACATTGAGGACGACGGCACCATCTACGTCGCTGCGACCAGCGGCCCCTGTGCCGAGAAAGCACAGGCGATGATTGAGGCACTGACGGAGGAGCCAGAGGTCGGCCAGATCTACACCGGGCGGGTGGCGAGAACCACGAGCTTTGGGGCTTTCGTCGAAATCTTACCTGGCACCGATGGCATGGTCCACATCTCTCAGCTTTCCAACGAGTACATCGACAGCGTCGAAGATGTCGTGCAAGTCGGGGACGAGATCATGGTTATGGTGACCAACATCGACCGGGAAGGGAAAGTTCGCCTCTCCCGTCAGGCCGTGCTCGAGGGATGGACCCCCCAAGAAGCCCGCGCCGCGGACAGACCTGGCGGCGGGCGACGATAGATAAGGTGAGAGGTCAAGAGCAAGCTATGGAAGAGATCAACGAAGAGACCACGGACCTCGTCAGCCCAGGCACTGACGAACCGACACCGAGCAGCCCAAGGCCTAACGCGCTAGGGTGGCTGCTGCGGACATTGCGCGAAATCGGTGAGACCGTCATCCCGGCGGTGGTCATTGCCCTATTCATCAATCTCTTCCTAGCTCAAGCCACCCAAGTGTTGGGTCAGAGCATGGAACCAACCCTGCACAGCTCACAGCGGGTGGTGATCGAGAAGATCACCTATCGCTTTCACGGCCCTCGCCGAGGAGATATCGTCGTCATCGACTCTTCAAACCAGAGCGAGATGTTGATCAAGCGCGTGGTCGGCCTGCCTGGTGAGACCATAGAGGTAAGAAACGGACGCGTCTACGTCAACGGCGAACGCCTCGAAGAAGGCTGGACCGTGAAGAAAGGTGGAGGAAACTACAGTCCTCAAACCATTCCTCCGCTCCACGTCTTTGTCCTCGGTGACAATCGAGGCGCTTCCAACGACTCGCGCAGTTTTGGTCCCGTGGCGATAGAGGATATCGTAGGCCATGCTTGGATATCCTACTGGCCTCCTGAGGACATTGGCTTCGTGGAGTAGAGTTAGAGTAGTCGACTGATAACCGACAAAAAGGGGCCAGGCAGATGCCTGGCCCCTTCTTCCAACCTCTCGACACGGCCTCCCAGCCCTCAACCTTGATAGCCAACTACTCTGCAAGGGGTATCCCCACAAAATGTGGGGCTGCTTGTAGACCGGTCAGGTTGTCAAGTGCTCGGCGAAATGACTGCGAAGGCAAGTCTAGAGGAACCCATTCAGGTCGTGTTTGACAGCATACGCTGCAGCCTCAGTGCGGTTCGAAAGGTCGAGCTTGCTAAGAATGCTGCTCACGTAGTTGCGCACTGTCCCTTCACCCAAGTAAAGCTCGCCAGCGATCTCACGATTTGTCTTCCCCTCCGCCACCTGAGCCAAGACACGCATCTCCTGATCCGTCAGATTAGCAAAAGCCTCTCCGTGCTCCTTCCGAGCTGCCTCGCGCACCCGATCAAACACGCGCTGAGTCAATGCTGGATCGAGAAGCGCCTCACCCCTCGCCACCGTCTCCAAAGCACGTATCAAATCATCATTGCCAATCTGCTTGAGGACATAGCCACATGCTCCGGCAGCAATGGCATCGAACAGCATCTCGTCCTCCGCGTAGGAGGTGAGCATAATGACTTTCGTATCCGGCACTCGCTCCACGATTTGCTCGCAGGCATCAATGCCGCTACCTCCCAGCAGCCGAATGTCCATCACAACGACGTCAGGATGAAGAAGCAGTGCCTTGCGCACAGCATCCTTGACCGTGGCAGCCTCAGCTACGACCGAGAAATCAGGATGATTATCAACCAGCGTGCGTAGGCCAAGACGCACGACTTCATGGTCATCTGCGATAAGTATCTCGAGTGACATAATACGACTTCACCCAATCCACGATCTAGCCATCTCTCTACTCCGTGCACGCCTGGAGATTGGACGTTATCCACTGTTGATAAGGCACAGTGAGGACCAACCTAAGCCCTTCGCCCGGAGCGGTGTCAATGTCCAGCTTGGCGTTCAGCAATCGAGTCCGCTCTCGAATGTTGCGCAAACCATTGCCATTGCCGCTTGGAATCGAAGAAAGCCCAATGCCATCATCAGCGAAGCTCAAACGTAGAGCATCGGGCCTGTAGTCCAACCGAATTGCTACCTTCTCAGCATATGCATGTCGAGCCACGTTGGTCAGCGCCTCGCGGGCGATCTGCAAGACATGCTGTCGCCGTTCCGCATCTAGGTGTCTAGTCTCCTCCCCGGAGATGATCAACTCCGTCTCAAGCAAGGTATTAACACGGAAGTCCTTCAGTATCTTACGCAAACTTGTCTCGAGCTCCTCCTGGGGCATCTCACCGCGAAGATCGAAGATGTAGCGTCGGATATCCTGAATCGTCTCGTTAAGATTCTCGATAGCTATTGTAAGCTGCTCGCGCGTCTTTTCAGGGTTACTAACAACACTCTGCCGCGCGCCTTCTAGGATCAGCCCCGAGGCATAGATGGACTGAATGATACCGTCATGTAACTCGCGGCCTATACGCTCTCGTTCATCGACCAGGGCCTGCATCTGTTCCACACTCTCCAACCACATCTCAATCTCGTTCAAAACTATGCCTAATGCACGGACCACGCCAAAGGTGATCCCAATGCCAGCCAGACCTCGCAGCAATGAAACCGGAACGCCTAGATATGCCAGAAGCAGCCTCTCGTTAACCAGATTGGCAGGAAAGAAGGAAGCAGTAGGACCAATGGCCCCTCCAAACAGGGCGAAGGCTCCCAGAGCCACTTCGGTGACGCGCATGGGGGGCTTGACCAACGGCAAACGGTCAGGCTCAATCGTGCGGTACGTCTCGCGACGGAGCCCCCATGCGCCTAACAGCCCTCCCGGCAGAGCCAACCCATAGCGAGCGGCGATCTCCCCCAAGAGCCTCACACGCGCTCCTGAAACCCCAAAGAGCCGCACAAGTAGCAAGCCACCGGCCCACAACAGAAAAACTCCACCCGCGATCACCCACCGCTCTCGACCTTGCCTTCTGGGCAGCATAATGACCTGTATCGCGAATGCGAGCAGAAAAGCGTAGCCAAGGGCAAGCACCACGAGGCAGAGCCAGCCCAGCCAAGTTCCCGATGACCCTGAATAGCCCAACCACGCGCCAGACCATGCCGCAACGGCCTCACAGAACCCAAAAGCTGCCAGAGATGCTAGCTCACGGGCAAGTTCCAGCCGAGTGCCACCCCGGGTCAGGAAGAGAATGGAAATACCAAGGACAAAAAAGACCTGTCCATGCAAAAGTGCCCATTCCAATTGATGAGACGCGAAAGCATCTCGCAGCCAAACCACTTGAAGCCCAACCTTTCCTTAATCTTCTTCTAGTTTATTATACCAGCATGACCGCATGGCTGCAAATGCGTCCACACAGGGAAGACATCAAGGATTCCTGAGGCTCCAGACCTTCGGCCGGAAAGGACGATCTTTGAGGCCAATGGTCAATCGCTCAGTCTAGCGTTGGTGTCAGCCTCGATGGATGAGGCATGCTGATGGGAAACCACATCTCACCTCGCAAGCAACTTGGCGAGATCCTCCGCCTTGACACCAGGACTCTCGATGCCATGTTCGTCGTAGAACCGGATCACTGCACGTTCAACATCCTCGATAGCCATGCCGACCAGCGCCTCCTCCAGATCCACCAGCTTCTCCTCCGGATAGAAGAAAAAGTCCCCGGAAAACGAGACCGACGCCAGGGTGTCCTCTCGAACCTCGAAGGCAGCGCGAATGAGACCACCGGCGGCCTTGTACATGCGGTGGCGCAAGTCGACCCCCGAGCGTATCTTCACGTCTCGCTCGCCACTCGGAGAACGACTCTTCCGATGAAGCCAGGTGTCGGAAAGGAAGTCCTCAGCCAGTTCGTTGACCTTGGACCGCCAGACCTCATCGACCTCGGTTTCAATTTCTAACGGCCCCAGCATGTCCACGAACTTACCAACCATCAGGGACCATAGCTCCTCCCGCGGCGGGGCGGAACCAAGCTCGCGCTTGATGGTCGAGAGATTCTCACGAATCGTCTTATATACCTTGTCACGGAACTTCTCATCGGGGACTTTCAACAATCGAGCCATCATCTCATAGTCGAAGTCGATGATCAGATTGCCGACCAGAACATAATAGTCCTCTATCTCCGCAGCACCACAGCCGGAGACCTTGCGGTCGTTGGCAACGATGTCGTTGACCTCACGATACCGGGCGGGGATGCCCAGCGCGCGGTAGGCCTCAATGGGCGCCTGCAGGAACTTCCGATAGAAGGCCAGCTTTCCTCCCTCAGGGATCAGCGGGTTGTCACGATGGAGGATCAATTGGAAGAAGAGCTGGTCACCATCGAGGTAGACGGCGCCCCCGCCGACCTCACGCCGAAAAACGGGGATGTCGTTCTCAAGACAGTACTCTACGTCCACCTCCTGCTCGACGTCCTGAAAATAGCCAATGCAGATGTAGGGCGTCGCGGGAGCCAGCAGGTTCACCCCCTCGCGGCCCAGACGAGGCTGAGCGTGATAAAGAAGTTGAGAGTCCTGCCATGGGACACTCTTAAGAAGGTTGACTTTCATTGTCGTACTCCGCTGTGATAGTAGATGACTAGATGGCTCAGGTAGAACCCACCGGGGACCATGGGAATTAGCGCACCATTTGCCTGGCGATCAGATCGGCGATGTCCATGGCCCGCACGCGGATGCGCGCTTTCCGGGCAGCCCCGGCGAGGGTGCGCTCGCACTGCTGGCAGGCCGATAGAATCACCTGGGCCTCCGTGGCCGCGGCCTCTTCCACACGCCGTTGAGCGACAGCCGCCGTCAAATTCTTGTCGGCCATCTCCACGTCGCCACCACCGCCGCAACAGAGGGAATACTCGCGATTGTGCTCCATCTCCGTGAAGGTGATGTCCGGTATGGCGCGGATGACGTTGCGCGGCGCGTCGTAGACACCGCTGGTGCGCCCTAGGTCGCAGGGATCGTGGTACGTCACCGGGCGCTTAAACGGTTTGAGCTCAATGCGCCCCGCGTCGACGATCTCCTCCAACGCCTCAGTGGCATGCACAACCTCGAAGCCCAGCGGCTCGCCGAGAATGCGCGGGTAGTCGTGCTTCCAGGTATGGTAGCAGGAGGGACAGGCCGCGACCAGTCGCTTCGCGCCCGTGCTACGCACTGCTTCCAGATTGTGACGCATCGCGTCGACCGCGGCGCCGCCCATCCCCGCGATGATGAGCGGGAAGCCACAGCACCATTCCTCGCCGCCCAGCGTCAGGTAGTCGACCCCTGCTTGCTCGAAGATCTCGACCATGCTCTGCGGTACCGAGTAGGAGCGCGGGTAGAAAGACGCCACACAACCAACGAAGTAGACCACCTCCGCCTGCTCCTTGCCGGCGACCCCGGCGGGCACCTCCGGCAGGTTCTCGCTCCAGATCAGCCGATCCTCGTTGATGTCGCCGGAGATGTTGTAGTGCGTGGTGACCGTCTCCCGCAGGTGGTCGAAGGTCTCTGGGTAGACGCCTTGATCCACCAGCGTCTCGCGCATAGCGATCCAAAGCGAACGGGTGTCGATGTGCACTGGACAGACGACAGCACAGCGACCACAGAGCGTGCAGTCGTAGGTTCCCGCCGAGAACATCTGGAGCGTCTCATCGGTGGCACGTCTGTAGCCGAGCAGCCGGCCCAGCGGCCCCAGTGTCTGCGCCCTGAGGAAAGATCGAACCCGCTCGATCTTCCGCAGCGGCGTGATCTCGTCCAACTCCTGCTTCTCCGTGAATGTAGGACACCACTTGACGCACTCGCCACAGCGCGTGCACGCATCCAGTTCCAACAACTGACGGAATTCAAACCGTGCTGCTGCAATCTTCTTGGACATCTACGGTGTCCTCGCTTCCAGAGCTGAATTGAACGCGGCTACAAAGGGGCCGATCAGCACATGAATGAACTTGCTGAACGGGAGATAGGCGACCAGCGCTGCTACCAAGCCCGCATGGACGTACCACAGCCAGCCATAGACCACGCTCCAGTTGACCGGGATCAAGCTCAGTGCTCGAGAGAAAGCATAACCCAGAAAAGAGAAGACCGCCAGACCGGGACGAAGATCGACAGTCAGGATACGCGCGCCCTCTACGACGAAGCCCATCAGGAAGATCGCGCCGATCAAGGCGATGGCCACGGTATCCTGCCCGCCGGTGATCAACTGCTCATCCTTCACGAGGTAGCGCCGGACGATCGCCAGCACAGCTCCCAGTATCACCAGCGCCCCCAGGCTGTCGTAGATGAGCGCGATGGCGGGGGCATTCTTGTTCACCAAGATCTGAGTCAGCGGAGCGGTGGGCACCACCAGGCTTGCGAGCCAGGTGAAGGCCCCCAGAGCCATGCGGGCCCCGATGCCCCAGAACATGAAGGTGTGGGTCAACCAGCGGATCTTGTCCTTGCGGAACAGCATGCGGTGCAGGATGCCATCCACGATGAACGACCAGACGAGGATGAAGAGACGCGGTGTGGTGACGAGATCAAGGACGCGGACGACTATATACCAGATACGCTCAGGAATCGAGAGATCCTGACGCCCCCTAACGGAGCCCTGAAGCCAAATGGAGGCGACCGTCACCATCCCCAGGCCGAAGATGCCGACCCCAGCCCAGGAGACGGTGTCCCTGACGACGGGCGAGGCGTCATGGCAGGTAATACAAAGCACACTGCGTGGCGGCAGCTCGTGCACCGCTGCAGCCACGTTGCTGTCCGACGCGTGACAGCGCTGGCAATCCACCTCTTTGACGACATCTGCCAACTCCGGTTTGTCCGGCGGGACACCCTCTTCGGTTTCCGGCAGTGTGACTTGAATGCGGTTGGTGACCGGGTCGCGCTCAACGGTGGCGACCTTGAGGTGGCAGGCAGAACAGTCCACTCGCGCGTGCGGATCCCCTCGGGCCACGTGATCGGAGAGGCTGTACCCCACGTCGGCCCTATCCGACGTCCAATGGCCCTCGCGCTTGTGGTGGCAGGCGATGCAGTCCTCATCCCGGGAGCGAATCAGCTCTGGGTCGTGGGGGTAGTTGCCCGCCGCCTGGTGGCAGTCGACGCAGTCCACCCAGTTCTCCGGGCCATTGTGAATCGTCTCCGCCACCACGCTCGCGGGATGGCAGACTCCGCAACCAATGGAGGGCATGCCCTCGTAGTAGTCGGCTCCTATAGGATGACAGCTCAGACAGGTGCCGCCCTCGTAGATGGTGTGGTCATAGTCGGACTCGCCCAGATTGGGTATCTCGACCACCTCTTGATACTCCCAACGGTCGTGGCAGCCGCGGCAGTCCTCCCACCCGGTGACGGGATGCGAGGTACTGGGAGCCTCCGACATGCCGGTGGTGGCGTGACACACACGACAATCGGCGTTGTCGTGCTGCACATGGTCGGGGGCCAGCAAGGGGGCGCCATCCTCTCCCATGCGGTGGCAAGAGACGCAATCCTCGAAGGATACACCCTTCTCCTCCACATCGTGGGGGACCGGAGGCTGGGCCCAGACAGCTGCAGACATAAGGCTGATCAGGACCAAGGCCAGTATGAGCGTTATCAAGCTGCGTGTTGGCTTCATTGTCCAATCGCTCCCTAAGGTTGGGATTCGCGGTACGTCTCGGCCCACTTCATCTCCAGGCGCACAAAGGTCTCGGTTAGCTCCGCCAGACCGGCGTAGAAAGGATGTTGACTCGCTTCCTTCACCCGCTGGCAAAGAAGGGGGATCCATATACTCAAGTGATCCCGCAGGAATAGATACTCTCTTTTCCGCCAGGTCTCCTTCTCCTCATCGTCTGCCTCGGCCTCCTGCATGGCCAAGTAGGCCATGAAACCAAGCTCCGTCGCCACGTGATCCGGCAGATCGTGGTGATCCGGGACCATTTCCAGCCCAGCTTCGTGGTAACACCGCTGAACCTGTCGCGCCGACGGTCCCATCACCAACCCCCATTGATCGTGATAGCACGACTCATAGGGCGGAGCCTGGGAGCGTCCCGGGCCGACGAAGAGGCGATTGAACGCGATCTCCAAGCTTCGCAGTGCCCGTTCCATCGCGCCGGGGGCGATCTCCAGAGCATCAACTAGTCTCTCAGCAACCGGTTCCAGCGCCCGCGCGTCGAGGATGCGTGCTGTACGGATCAGGTTCTGCATCAGGAAGACTTCTCCATCGGCGCCGGATGCCGCCTCTGGCCTCTGGAAGGCTCGGGCCAGCGTGGCGTACATCTGGCTGCGCAGCCGTGCCAAACCCCGCATCTCACACCGCGTCTGGCGACGGCTCGGCCTGACCCCCCAGCACCGCCTCATGCGCCTCCTCTTCCTCGACCTCCCAGACTGATATGATAGGGAAGAGCTTCGCAAAGATGAGGAACACCAGCGCAATCGCGGCCGTGCAGGCAGCCGTGACGGACCACTCCACCCAATTAGGGACATAGGAAGGGGTCGGATAGGACAACATAGGCCGGGCGAGAGTCGGCACCACGATAATAAACCGCTCCAGCCACATGCCGACGACGACAGAAGCGCCAGCGATCACGGTGCCCGCCACCGTGCGCGTCCGCCGGGAGATCAGGAGCGCGAAGGGAATGACAAAGCAGGTAAAAACCTGCCCCCAGAAGTACGGCGCGAATTCACCGAAGAGCTTGGCGTTGAAGATCATCATCTCCGCGTGTTCGTTCCCGTAGAACACCGTCAGATACTCGGCATTGGTGAAGTACAACCAGGCTACCGACATGACCAGCAACAAGATGCCCATCTTGTTGAAGTGAAGAGGCTCCAGGTAGTCCTCTAAGTGCAGAACGCGCCGCAGGATGGCCATAGCAACGATCAGAGCGCCGATGCCGCTGAAGATAGCGCCCATGATGAAATAGGGGCCGAAGATCGTGCTGTGCCACATGGGCCGGATGGTCATGCTGAAGATCCACGCCAGCACCGAATGGACCGCCACCGCCGTGGGGATCATCAGCAGGGCCATCGAATCGATCAGCCGCTCCAGCAACCGCTTCTGTCTAGGAGAACCGGTCCAACCCAACGCCATGAAACGGTACAACCGCTTCCTTCTGGGGAAGGCATCTCGTAGCCTAGCGATATCGGGGATCATAGGCAGGTAGAGATAGACTAGGCTGAAGACCAAGTAGCTCCCAATGGCGATCACGTCCCAGATCAAAGGTGACTGCAAGCGAGGGTAGAGAAAGAGATTGAAGACACGCTGGGGCTTGGCCAGGGCAAAGACGACGTTGATTGTGCCAAAGACAACGCCGCAGACCGTCATCAGCTCCGCGGCACGCGTGATGGGTGTGCGCCATTTTGCATCGAAGATCCGCAGAATGGCCGAGGTCAGGGTCCCTCCGAAACCGACAGCGATGAAGAAGATGAAGTTGATGATGTAAACCCCCCAAGGAACCGGGAGGCTGAGACCGGTGACACCCAGACCCTGTGCAAACTGATAGACGTATGCACCGCCGCCCCACAGGATAATCAGCACCAGAACCGTCAAGGCCACATAGAACCCCCTCCCCGTGCTCTTCAAAGGCCTGAACAGAGCGGCGTGCTTTCCGAATTGCTCCGCATCCATCTAGTTCTTCTCCTCGGCCAGGTAGTACGTTCTCGGTTCGGTTCCCACATCCTCCAGCAGGCGGAAAGCTCTTGGGTTGCGTGCCAACTGAGAGACCGTGCTTTCCGGATCGTCCAGGTCGCCGAAGTACCGAGCTGAGGCTGGGCACGCCTCGTTGCAAGCGGGCAACAGCACCACCTCGGCGTCGCTCAGCTCACGACCTTGAGCAGCTGCCTCCCGCTTTGCTTTTTCCAGACGATGGACACAGAAGGTGCATTTCTCGACCACGCCTTCGGGCCTCAGGGGAACCTCGGGGTTGCGATATTGATCAAGGGGCTCGGGCCAGTCGTAGTGGAGCCAGTTCACAGACCGCACGCCGTAAGGGCAGTTGGTGACACAGTACTTGCAGCCAATGCAACGGTCGTAGTTGACCAATACCAAACCTTCCTCGTCGACGTACGTAGCGCCAACGGGGCAGACCTTGACACAGGGGGGATCCTCACAGTGAAAACAAGGTCTGGGGATAATCCGCACGCGAGGTTGAGGATACTCTCCCTCTACAACCGGCAGCACATAATGCCAGGAAATGCCACGATTCGCCAGCGACTCCTCTGATCCGACAACAGGGATGTTGTTCTCGGCTTGACAGGCCACGGTACATGCCTGGCAACCGGTGCATTTGTCGAGATCAATGACCATGCCCCAATGCGTCATACGCTCTCCTCGAATCTTCAGCTGCTATAGATCCGGCTGGCCCGGAACTGCTCTAAGGGAATTCCTTCCCCTGAAAAGCACAAGCGGCACATCGCCGCGCTTTCGGCCTGCAGAGACATGCTGCCCAGCGCGGTCTAGACCTTCTCGACGCGAACACGCGTCGATTGCATGGCCAACTCACCGCTCAACCGGTCGGTCAACGGCGCGATGAGCTCGTTGGGATTGACACCTCGATTCTCCGCCCATCGCCCACCGGCCGTATGCCCCTGGCCCAGCGGGATGCTGACGACGTTGGGTGGCGTGCCAGGCCACAGCCGGGCCCTCAATGTCACACGTCCCTGGCTTGATGTCACCCGCACCACATCGCCGTCGCGGATCTCCAGCTGCTGGGCCGTCTCTGGGTTCAGCTCCACCCAGCTATCCCACTTCTCTTGCACGTGCAGCCCGTAAATCTCCTGCAGCCAGGGAATATTGGGGGGCCAACGCTCGGTGTAGGTGACCAGCTTGAACGTTCGCAAGTGGAAGGGGTAGTCATTTTCGTTACCGTCGAACTCCGGCTCCTCGTAGCGAGGCAGCATATCGTCATCCTCGAGGGAGACACCCGATGTCCTCAACCGCTCCTGCAGGGTCTGAGACGCGAACTCGAACTTGCCTGAAGGGGTGGCTAGGGCCTGCTCCCACTGGTCAAATGCATAAGGTTGACTGTACCAGACGGCCCGGGACTGCAGCTCCGTCCAGAATGCCTCAAACGTCTCCGCGTTCTCGCCTGAGGGCATGCCGCCCCCGGCCTCATACAGCCCCTGCGCACGCTGCTGGAGTGCCTCCACGAAACCCTCCCACGGCACGGCGTCCGCCAAGGACCCTCCTGCCGCCCTGCCCAACTGGATCAGCACATCGCCTATGTTGCGTGTGTCATAGAGTGGCTCCACGATGGGTCTGCCCAATCCAACCACCGGGTAGCCCAGACTGGGCTCGAGCGGCTCGAGAAACCACTTCTCCAGGTAGGTGCAATCGGGCAGCAGAAGACTGGCGCGCTGGCTCGTCTCATCCAGGTAGGGAGAGAAGCTGACCACCAGCGGGATATCGTCGAGGGCCGCCGCCCAATCCAGATCAGGGGGATCCTCGTAGACGGGGTTACTGTGGTGGAGGAACAGAACCTCGATGGGATAGGGCGACTCAGTGAGAGCGTGGGGGGCGTGCTCGGTCAGCCCCGTAGCGCCGGTCCCATCTGCGCGCGGCTGGGAGAGCCCTCGAAGGGCGATCTCGTCCAACTCGGGCTCGGACCAAGGGGCCAGGGGCGGTTCCACCTGCCGCATCACCCCGCCCGGCTGCTCGATGGCCCCAACCAACGCGTTGAGGGCGTGGATGCCCCACTGGCTGTAGAGGCTGTTGGTGTAGCCCGTGACGTCCCCAGTCGCCACCGCCGGTTTGGAAGCGGCAAACTCGTGCGCGAGGCGCTCAATGGTCTCGGCGTCCACACCGGTGAGGGCCGCCACATGCTCCGGAGCATAGTCGCGCAGCACCAAGGTGCGGAAGCCAAGGTGCTCGTCGCCTCCGTCGTCCGTCCAGTCCTCGAAGCCAAAGGTCCGCTCGGCAACGAATCGAGCGTCGTAGGCCTCATCGCGGACGATGACGTGGGCGATGCCCAGCGCCAGGGCCCCCTCTGTCCCCGGGTTGATGGGAACCCACTCGTCGGCCTTGGTGGCCGTCACCGAAGCGCGGGGCTCGATCTGGACGATCCTAGCCCGTCGACCAGGCCGACCGCGGCGCATGCGGGCGTAAGCGCGCAGATGGCGCACCAGCGGCTGCCAGGCCTCTAGAAAAGCACCCCCGAAGCAGAGCAAGTAGTTGGTGTTCTCCCAGTCATAAGCAGCGTGATCGTTCCACCCCTGAGAAAGCAGATGGGCGAGCGGCGTCCCATCGGCGCTGTGCCTGGGACGACATACATCGTTGGGGGTGCCGAAGGCGCGGCAGAAACGGGCGATCAGGTCGCTCGTGGGACCACGTTTGCCATCGTGGAGGAAGACCATCCGCTCTGGATGACCGGCACTGCGCAGCCGCTGCAGCGCATCGACAACCTCATCCAGCGCCTCCTCCCAGGAGACCTGCTGCCAACCCTCCCCCACCCGTCGCAGCGGTCCCTTGATGCGATCGGGATCGTAGAGCACCTGGAGGCCGGCCTGGCCTTTGGGGCAGAGCTTACCCTCGTTGTTGGGGTGGAAGGGATTGCCGTCGAGCTTGACCACGCGGCCATCCACCACGCGGGCGGAGAGGCCGCATCCTGCGGCACAGAGCCGACACGTGCTCAGCAGACGCCGATCTGACGGTGGGCCAGCGGCATCCCCGACCGACGAAGCCTGATGGGACCGCTGGGTCAGTCCAAATCTACAAAGCGCACCGGCGGCGGCCGACGCTCCGGCCAGCTTGAGAAAGGTGCGCCGTCCGAGTTTCACCATAGGCGATGACTCCTAACCGGTACCGTTCGAACAACTCACACACAAAACGTGACGCGACGCCATCGTCGGTGCCGCGTCACGTTTCAGGCAGAGCACCCGACTATCCCAGGATCTCCTCATACTCCTCGGCCTGCTCCTCAATGAACGCCTTGAATTCGTCCGAGTCGGCCTTCATCAGGTTGTCCAGCTCGGCGTCGTCGGCCATGTCGATCCTCACGAGCCATCCCTCATCGTAGGGCGACTCGTTGACGAACTGGGGATCCCATTCGAGCTCTTCGTTGGCCTCCAGAACCTCGCCACTGACCATAGCCGGGATGCGGCCGACCCATTTGCCCGACTCCATCGACATGAAGGTCTCACCCTGTTCCAGTGCTCGTCCGACGCGGGGCATCTCCACGAAGACGATCTCCTGGGCAATCTGTTGCCCGAAATCGGTCATGCCTTGCACGACC
Source organism: uncultured Anaerolineales bacterium (assembly GCA_964421785.1). Taxonomy (GTDB): domain Bacteria; phylum Chloroflexota; class Anaerolineae; order B4-G1; family B4-G1; genus SKLM01. The sequence continues at coordinate 66,094 of CAYQZG010000001.1, read as the reverse complement.
ACGTCACCTTCGACGCGGGCCCAATTGTGCTGACGATCGTAGTACAGATCCTCGGGAAACTCGATACCTGCAATGTTCATTGTTTCCTCCTGACGAATGTTGTTATATGGCAGCAAACGGGATTATAGCATACTATGCTCAAAGCATCAAAACCAGGGCGCGTTCCTCCTGTTATTCAACGAAAATGCCAAAAATTCTACACATTTGAATACCCTAGATCCAATCTGTCATATCCAACGTCCTACGTTCGACCGACGATGCGCTGAGTGCGGGGGATGCCAGCATGGATGGCCGAGACTGACATCGCACATCGGACCAGGGAGAGCGGGCGCCAAACCTCGGACACATCCCTCACTCCACTGTGACCGACTTGGCCAGGTTGCGGGGCTGGTCAACGTCGCAGCCCCGGCGCACAGCCAGATGATAGGCCAGGAGCTGCAGCGGGATCACGTTCACCACCGGCGCGATCAACGGCGGCGCCTCCGGCGCGTAGAGCACGTGATTCGCCTTGGTCGCAATCGCCTCGTCACCCGCCGTGGCCAGGACGATCACGATGCCGTCCCGTGCCCTAACCTGCTCCACCTGGCTGATCATCTTGTCGTAGACGGCATCGCGCGTGGCGATAGCGACGACAGGCATGGCCTCATCGATGAGCGCGATCGGACCGTGTTTCATCTCACCGGCCGGATACCCCTCGGCGTGAATGTACGAGATCTCTTTCAGCTTGAGCGCTCCCTCCAGGGCGACAGGGTAGTTGATCCCCCGTCCCAAGTAGAGAAAATGGTCACGATCATAGAACGCGTTAGCCAGCTCTTCATACTGATCACCATGCTCCAGCACGCGACCTACCAGATCTGGCAGCATCCCCAGAGCATCGACAGCCTCGCGCAGCCGCTTGCCTTCGAGAACGCCCCGCCTCTCGCCAAGGTAAACGCCCAGCAGGTAGAGGTCGACTAGGCTGGCGGTAAATGCTTTGGTTGAGGCCACGCCGATCTCCGGCCCCGCGTGCATCAAGATGTGTCCATCGGAGATGCGATGGGCTTGGCTACCGATGACATTGACGATGGCCCAAAGTCGAGCATCCTTCTTGCTTCCCTCCTCCATCGCCGCCAGTGTGTCGACGGTCTCACCGCTCTGGGTGATAGCCAGAACGGCGGTGTTCTCGTCGACGATCGGGTTCCGATAGCGGTACTCGGATCCATAGTCGACCTCGACTGGCAGGCGAGCCAGCCTCTCAATGATGAACTTCCCCACCAAACCGGCGTAGGCCGAGGTGCCACAAGCGACAATGACCACCTTCTCCAGGGACTGAGCATCCTCGGAAGTCAGGTTCATATCCTCCAAATGTACACATCCCAAATCGAAGTCGGCTCGCCCCCGAATGGTATCGGTGATAGACCGAGCCTGCTCATAGATCTCCTTTTGCATGAAGTGGCGATAGGTCCCCTTGGCCGCTGACACCGGATCCCAGGGAATAGAGTGTAACTCCACCTCGATCAGCTCGCCAGCTAATGATCTCATCTGCACGCCATCTTGACCAATAACCGCCACCTGACGATCTTCGAGGAAGACCATCTCACGCGTGTGCTCAAGAATGGCCGGGATATCGGAGGCAAGGAACATCTCACCATCGCCCACGCCAACCGTCAGGCCACCAGCATTGCCGAGACGGGCTGCCACCAATCGACCAGGCTCGTGCTTGCTGAGGAAGACAAACGCGCTGGCCCCCTTGATATGAGGAAGGGCCTGCCGAACTGCAGACTCCAGGTCGTGCCCCGCTGCCATATACATCTCAACCAGGTGTACCACCACCTCGCTGTCGGTATCCGATGCAAGCTCCCGCCCCTTGACCAGCAGTTCCTGGCGTAAAGCACGGAAGTTCTCGATGATACCATTGTGAACGACAGCCACATCCCCCGTGGTCCCGAGGTGAGGATGAGCGTTGCGTTGGCAAGGCTCGCCGTGCGTGGCCCAACGCGTGTGGCCAATGCCAATCCGTCCACTGACCGGCTCAGCCTCTACCATCTCCAAGAGAGCCTCAACCTTGCCCGCCTCCCGTCGGACAGCAATGTCGCCGTTCGCCTCCACGACGGCTAGACCGGCCGAGTCATAGCCGCGATACTCAAGTCTCTTCAGTCCCTCCAGAACAATCGGGGTCGCATTCCGCGGCCCCACGTAACCAACAATACCACACATTTTTCCCTCCTGCCGAAATGGTCAGTCAAATATTCTATTGGAGAATCGTTCCGGCCGCCATGGTTCAATCAGAGCCGCTCAGCTTCCAGGCCGACCACAACCATCCAAATCGGTCACCACAGATCCCTTTGGCCCAGAGATTGCTCTCCGGTTTTGTTTGGATCAGTGTTGTCTTAGGAGGGGAAGATGGGGTGTGACCAACCCCAGACGGCATCCGCCGAACACTCGATTTTCCCTGTCTCATAACAGGAACCGTCTCCTCGTCACCCGGATCCATCCTGAAAAGGCCATCCGCACTCGACTCTATACCACGATCGGTGCGTCCGGCCGCCTGTCACCGGATCACAGGGCGGTCACACGAACCCAACCCGAGTCCGGCTGGAGCGGCGATGATGCACGTGATTTGCTCCGGGCCTGGCGCTGCTTCCCCCGGTCTTTCAGACGTTGGACATTACCTCCTTCGCTCCTTTGCGCGGCTTACTTATCGCCGCCGGTGACGATCCGCATGAGCCCCAGCACGAGCCCGACGGCCACGCCAAGTGCCGCAGCAGCTCGCCAGTCAAGTAGGATGCGCGCCTCACCGTCGACGTTCTTTGCCGCCAGAAACACGACGTTCGAGCGCTCCAGATGGGCTGTGTCAGCGTACGCCCCGAACACGCCGCCGTCGCTGACATCGACTGTCTCCGCCTTGATCAGTCCGACGCCGCCTTGCTCCACACGAATTGACGTAGCCTCGGCTTTGCCGACACCACTCTGCTTCAGCTCGACCGAATCAGCCTTGATCTCTTCGATGCCTCCTTGTTTCACGGTCACGGTCCGAGCCTCAATCGTTTGGGCCGTGCCCGATCGCACTGTCACCTCAGCGGCCGAGACATCGCCCACGTCCCCATCGAGCGCTATCTCCTCTGCTTGCCCAAGAACCTCATTCTCCTCATTCACGGCATACCCTCCCATCAGCTATACGGCGGGCGACGTTCTTGCCTGCCCGCTACCCGGAGCAGAGTCTGCTCCTCGCACTCAACACTCGACTGAGCACGTCTACCTGCAGTCCTCTTGCGCGCAGCGCCTCAATGGCCGGGGCGATACCGAAGGCGTCACCGACCACGTGCCCTGTGACAATAAGCTGTCCCTCCTCGTGCTCCCGCAGGCGCCTCACATCCTCCGGCGAGACGTGGATGTAGATCACGGTGTCCACGCCATACTCGAAGTATGCGCGGGCAACGTGATAGCCCCCATTGGTCAGGGCGCCATGCGCTACCACCGTCTCCCCGGCTCGGGCCTTGGGGTTGCCCAATAGCACCGAGACGTCAGTCTCGGCGCGCTTCGCCGCGGGCAGCCCGGCCAACGCCCGGACGAGATCGTCCAGCGTCGCCTCAGGATGGGCCTCCAACACCTCATCCACCGTCGCCTGCATGACGCGCCGGCCCTTTTCATCCAGCGGACAGTGTATGTTGAGAAAAGGCATTCCCAGCCGCCACGCTGCCATCGGAACCTGCTCGTAGTTGCGAGTCTGACCACGCAGGCGCAAGGCTTCCATCTTAGGCCTTACCGCCTCGCGCGCGGCCTCCTCGGGCACGCCAGCATCCACCAAGAAATCGACGTGACGCTCGAAGACGCGCCAGGCTCGATGCGGCACACCAACCGGGTGATGTGCGACGACACAATCGTAGCCCAAATGATGGGCCATCATGAGCTCCCCAACGCCGATATCGAGCCCAAAAAGCACACGCTCTATCCCATCGCCTGCCACGTGGATGGCACTGTCATCGGGAATGGTGTCAAAGCCGACCAAGCCAAGAGCAATCTGCATCAACTCACTGGTGTTCAATTCACCCTCCTATTCAGCCCGTCGGACCAAATGACGCTTTCGCACAGCTACCAGCCGCTCACGGTCGACACACACGCCAAGTCCAGGTTCGGAAGGCACGCGAAGCGTCGAGCCTTCATTGAGGACGAAATCCGGTTCGGCGATGTCACGGTGGTAGTAGCGAGCAGAGGCCGAGATATCACCCGGTAGGACGAAGTTGGGCAGAGATGCTAGGGCCACGTTGGCAGCGCGTCCCACGTTGGTCTCCAACATCCCGCCGCACCAAACAGGTATCCCGCGCTCCTCACACAGATCGTGAATCTCCAACGCGGCAGTCAACCCGCCCACCCGCCCCACCTTGATATTGATCACTCGACAAGCGTCGATCTCAAGAGCCCAGCGAGCGTGCTCGGGTGAGTGGATACTCTCGTCCAGACAGATTGGGGTCTGCAGTTGGGCCTGTAGCCGGGCGTGATCCACGACGTCGTCGTGATGAAGGGGCTGCTCAACGAGCAGCAAGTCGAATCGATCCAGCTCTCGCAGGTCCGGGGTATCGGCCAGGACATACGCGGCATTGGCATCCACCTGAAGCGGCAGATCTGGCCAACCCTCTCGCACGGCGCGCACGACATCCACGTCCCATCCAGGCTTGATCTTCAGCTTCACGCGACCATATCCTTCGTCGATGCGCTGGCCCACCTTGTCGAGCAGAGATCCCAATGAATCCTCAATACCGAGGCTGACGCCGACCGGCACCCTGTCTCTTCGACCAGGTCCTCCGACACCTCCCAAGCCATGTTCAACCTGGCCCCCCAAATCAACCAACAGATCCGCCAGCGGCATGCCCTGCACCCGTGCGAATAAGTCCCATACGGCGCTTTCCAGCGCAGCGCGGGCCATCGGATGACCACGCATGCGCCGAAAACGCTCCGGTATGTCGAGCGGCGAGGCTACCTCCCAACCAAGCACCATCGGGATGAGAAAGTCACGCAGCACGTGCCAAGCGGTCTCAATCGTCTCGTAGGAGTACCACGGTTCGGCCATCGCAGTGCACTCACCCCAGCCGGCAAGGCCGCCACCGCGAACGGCCACCAGAATACAGGGCCGCGTGATCTCACGCCCAAAGCTGGTCTCGAACGGTTGCACCAGAGGCAGACCGATCTGGTGCAATTCGATCTCTTCAATCTTCACACCAGCATCCAATCCCTTACGAGCAGATAACAACTCCGGCCCTCCTCGAAGAGAAAGTCGACGACGGTGTAGCCAGCGGAAAAAGCGGCCTCGAACAAAGCGCGTGTGTGCTCTCGCCAGGCCCGGGCCAAAGCGATGTCGGCCGATCGTATGCGCTGGAAGTAAGCCGGTATCTGGATCAACAGTCGCTCGCCCCTGATGGAGCGGACGTCCTCAGGTGGACGAGCATAATCGGCCGGCGAGAAACGATTCAGGATCTTCACTCCTTGCGACGCCAGCGTCGACAAAGAAGAACTCGTCCCGGGCGATATCGAAGCATCCTCCCGGGCCCTCGAGGGTCGGGCCTCCGAGGGCCTTGGCAGTCGTCCAGTGACATGAGTGCTGGCGACGTGCCAAGCGACTTGGAGGCGATCACTGGGCAGCCCGCTGTTCAGCTCGTCGCGCATATCGCCATAGAGATCACAAAGGTAAGCCCTGCACGTCCCGCCCAACTTGCGGAAGTTGAGGTTGGCATTGCGGCTCTCAAGGGGATCGAACGTCCAAGTTATCAACTCTATCCCCTGGCTGAGCACATAGTCACGCTGAGCCAACTTCAGGCGATAACCTACGCCCTGCCCCTGATGATGAGAAGCCACGCCAAGCATATGTGAGCAGTGTTTCACCTCACCGGCGGGCGTCAGCCCAACGAAACCGAAGACAAAGCCGACCAGTTGTCTTCTCCCCTCTGGCAGCCGTTTGAACGCACCGAGCACTAACCCGCCGTTCTTTTGAGCCGTGATCAGGACGTGATCAGGTACGATTTCCACGTCCTCAAGATGCCAGACGTCTCGCTGGAGCTGCTCGACGGCCCTGCAGTCTGCGGGTGTGTGGATGAGATCTAGCTCAATGGACATAGTCATAGCCGGCATGTCAATCACGCCACGTTTGCCACCACCGTCCGTCCCAATGCCTGCTCCACATCCGTCGGCCACATCTCGTCCAGCGACTGCCCCTCTGGCCCGCCGAACATAGCCGGCGGGAGCACCACAACCTTGCCCAGAGCTCGGCCCTCCAGCTGCGCTATCACATCCTCCGCGGTCAGCAATCCCGCCACAGTGACCGATTCACCGAAGAACTGATTGACCACCGACACCACATCGGCCTTGGAGCCGGCAACAGCAGCGCGCAGCACGGGGGCGAAAAGGGTGCCCGTCACGAACGTGGGAGCGTCGAGCTCAGAGATCAAAGGTGTCAGCTTCCGCTCTCTCGTGTCCAAAAAGCGGCGCACCAGACCGACGCCGTTCTCCGTCAGATCCAAGCCATCATAGTGCGCCATCGGCGGGACATCCTCACCCAGGCGCAGGTACCATTCGTCGGACAGGTAGGCGAAAGCAACGCCAAGACGGTCGCGAAGCCGCGCCTGCCAGCCTGTGACTTGCTCCAAGACCTGTCTCGCCTCTGCATTGGTGTGAAGACGACAGTCAAACCGGTGATGCTTGGTCAACCCTACCGGCACGACGCTGACGGACTGAACCGCCGGATAGAGGGCCATGAGGTCGCTGATCGAGCGATCGAGATGGCTCCCGTCGTTGACGCCGGGTCGTACCACGATCTGAGTATGCATCACGATATTCATCGCGGCCAAACGGCGCAGCTGAACCAGCACGTCTGGCGCATCGGGATTGCCCAGAAAGCGGCGACGTAGATCCGTCTCCGTGGCATGCACCGAGACATAGAGTGGGCTGAGATGTTGCTCTTCAATACGCTTCCAGTCATCCTCGGTCAGATTGGTCAAGGTGATGTAGCTGCCGAAGAGAAACGAAGTGCGATAATCATCATCCTTAATGTAGAGCGACGGACGCAGCCCGTGTGGCATCTGGGTGACGAAGCAGAACTCGCAACGATTGTCACAGCGCATGACGCGGTCAAAGATGGGCTCAACGAACGTCAGACCCAGTGGCTCGTCATACCGCCTCTCCGCCTCGAACGAATGTATCGCACCTGAGCGTCGCACCCGCAGCCGAAGGATCGGATCCGAAGCGTAGAATCGGACGTCAATCACGTCTCGAACCACGTGACCGTCGACCGATAGTAGCTCGTCCCCTGCTTCGAGCCCGAGGCCGTCAGCGAGGCTTCCAGGAGCGACAGCGGAAATAACACCAGGATGATCAGAGTGCTCGGCAACGAGCGTCACGGACACCCCTGCTCCCGGACAAGATGCTCAGTTTTGTCTACGACCTCCTCGACACCCAGGTTCGTCGCATCAATCGTGATCGCGTCCTCAGCAACACGTAGAGGCGAGACATCCCGATTGCTGTCGATTCTATCTCGCCGCCGCATTGAATCGAGTACGGCTTGGTAGTCGGCCTCCTGCCCGCGCTCCTCTATCTCCAACCAACGCCGCCGTGCACGTTCCTCAACGCTGGCGTCAAGGTAAATCTTGAGATCAGCTTCTGGCAGCACCACGGTACCAATGTCGCGTCCGACCATCACCACCGGCTTGCCGGCTGCTATGCGCCGCTGCTTGATCACCAGCGCCCGACGCACGCCAGGATAAGCCGAGACAGCGGAGACGTTAGCATCCACTGCCGGCGTCCGAATAGCCCAGGTGACGTCGGAGCCATCGGCCAAAACAGTGTATTGACGGCCATCGTCCTCTATTGGATCGGTGACGTCGATGTCGAGCCGCTCCGCCAGCGCTGTCACCGCTTCCTCATCGTCGAGAGCCACCTCCCGCTCCAGCGCTGCCCAAGTCACCGCCCGGTACATAACGCCTGTGTCGAAGAAGAGGTAATCGAGACGCTCGGCAAGACCCTCCCCAACCGTGCTCTTACCCGAGGCAGCCGGGCCATCAATCGCTATGGTCATCGGTCGCACGTCCAACATCTCCCTTGTCTGCTAGTCCGTTCGATCAGAGCACGAAGGCTAGCGAAAAGCCTAGCCAACTAACTCGCGATGCAGGACACCGGTCAGGCAACCGATCCCTCCAGCAGCCTTAGCCAGCTCATCCACCGCGACAGTAATGCAGTCAACGCCTGCTTCCTCATAGAACGACTGGGTGACATCGTTCCCTGCCGGCATCAGAATGCGACGCGGCCCCAGCGACACGAAGTTGAGCGCCATACCGCGCTTGGCCTCTTCTTCATCAGGCAGGAAGAGGACTCTGAACCCTCGCGACCGCAATGCCTCGACCGCCGCGTGCGGCACGCGCCCGGGCCAGGCCACAGCCAGATCTCGATCCGCAAAGCGCAGCTGTCCCATCAAATGCATCGCTCCGTAGGGCAGACCTACGTGGACCACCTCCACACCCATCTCGCGCAACAGGTTCGTCACCTGGGCTGCACCCTCCGCGTTTGTGCGCAATCCTCTCGCCAAGATGACCGTTTCGGGATCAAGCCAGGCCGCGTCTGCCCCCTCAAACGTTCCCCCGCCGCGCACGCTGCGCAGGACCGGAATCCCCAGCTCGGCCATCCGACGGGCAACGGGACGCTCCTCACCGGCGCGCACGGTCGACGCTGGCCGGCCCAGCACCGCCCCTTCCGGCGTCATCATCATCAAGTCGGCAACGAACATCAGATTCGGCAGCGCCGCTCCACCGGGCTGTACGTATCGGACCGTCACGCCGGCATCCCGAAACGCATCTGCCAGGTCATCGTGCTGACGCTGGGCACGAGCGACGTCGAGCGAAGTCACCATCTGTGCCTCGTCCGGGTCCGCTACCTCTCTCAGCTCCTTGCCCGGGCGGTGCAACAACACCGCTCTCAGGGCTGCCCATTCGTTATCAACACCGCACGAGCCCCAAATCGAGCCGATCTCCTCGCGCAGCGTTGTACTCCGAGGAGACCAACCTTGGCCGCCGTAGGCGGCTATCGCGAAGAGATCCGTTCCCGGGTCGAGTGCGCTCATGGCCAGCGTCGTCACCAACGCTCGTAGCGCACCAGGGCGTCCAGCGGCTTCCGTCTCTTCGAACCTGGCTCGTCAGCTGGATAGCCCAGCGGCGTGAAAGCGATCGGCTCCACGTCGTCGGGGAGGCCCAGTACCTCACGGGCGGCGTCGGCATCGAAGTTGCCGACCCAGCACGTCCCCAACCCCTCATCTGTCGCTGCCAGGATCAGGTGATCCATCACGATAGCGGTGTCGACGTCCAGGAAGCTCTTACCATCCCGGCGCGTCCAACCGCGGTCGTGCAGCCCACAGACAGCGATCACCAAGGGGGGCTGGACGAACCAGTCCTTGCGGTAGATGCGATTGAGCGCATCCTCCCGGCCCTCGGTGTGGATTACGATCAACTGGAAGGGCTGAAAATTGACGGCCGTCGGCGCCAGGCGGGCCGCCTCCAACACGCTCTCCAGCTTCTCATCCTCCACCGGATCAGGTCTGTAGGCACGCACGCTGTATCGCGCTCTAATAAGCTCCGAGAATTCCATAGGTTACCTCCTTGAATGCTAAGTCCAAGTGAATGAAGTCGCCGTAACAGCTCCGGGCTTGTTGTGCAAGCCAATCACCGAGAGAGGCGGACGGCCTTGGGGACTGCGCATGCCGGGCGGAGGCCGCTTCGCTACCGGAGGCCGCCTATGCGCTTGTCGCGGAGCTTAGGGCACATTTCCACGATCAGATCCTTCTGCTCGCTCGGGCCAAGGGTAGAAAGGGTCCAGCCACTGTAGAGGGTTCACGTTGACACCGCCGACCCACATCTCCCAGTGGAGATGCGAACCCGTCGACAAACCCGTGTTACCTATCCGCCCAATTACATCGCCCTGCTCGACCTGTTGGCCCATCCCAACCTCTATCGCCGATAGATGCCAATACCCGGTCAGCACCCCCCATCCGTGGTCGAGCAACAAAGCGTTGCCTCGCACTGCCAGCTGATCAGCCAGCACGACAGTGCCTCCGGTTGGCGCATAGACCGGCGTGCCCGTCGATCCACGAAGATCAACGCCACCGTGGTAACTGGTGTAAGGCCCTTCGTTGTAGGCCCGGCGCGTGCCGAAGTAAGAGGAAATCGTTCCACCGCACGGTGGTTCAAGCAGCCCCGACCACATCCTCTCATGCGTAAACGTGGAGCGCAGTGCATCGAGCCGCTCGCGCTCCGCAGCGACAATAGCTGGATCCAGCAAGCTCGGAGAGACCTTAATGCGCTCATAGCCGAACTGATCAGCCTCCACAACGAGGTCAACCGCCAGCTCCGTGGCCTGCCCATCGCTGTCGATAGCGCGCAGCGTCATCTCATACAGACCCGGTTCCGTGAACACGTGCACCCCAGCGAGACCGTAGTAAACGCCGTTCTCTTCGACGAAGTGAATCGTTCGCTCAAACAACCTCCCCGTGAGCGTCACGGACTCTGCTGTTTGCACGGCAACGACCGAAGACCTACCCTGAGCGACCGGAAGCGGCTGCACATCGATGGACACGAAGGGTGCAGGGAGTCTGCTCACTCCCTCACCGTGAACCAGGAGCGGCTGCCCTCCATAGATTAGAGCAGGGTTCTCTAGATCGTTGGCGCTTATCAGACTCCAGGGCGGGATATCGTGGCGCAGAGCGATGCGGAACAGCGTCTCACCATCACCCACGATGTGCAGCCCCTCGCCACGTTCTCCATCATCACCCGCAACGGGCACCTGGATCACCTGACCGGGGTAGAGCACACCAGGCGAGATCAGCACGTTCATGCGGGCCAGGTCTCGCCAGGAAGTCGCGTGAAGCCTGGCAATGCCCATCAACGAGTCACCGGGCTGCAAGACATAAGAGGCTGTGGCTCTGGTACCAATCTCCGCGTCGGCATCGGGGATCGTGAGCCGCTGACCGACGAAGATGCTCGTTGGGTCGTGCAGTCCATTAGCGTGAGCCAGAACATCCACTGTCGTGCTATACTGCTGAGCGATCGAGAACAACGTCTCACCGCGCTGCACGATGTGACAGATCTCTTCCGGCGGCCTCGTCTCCTGCCTGCCTTGACCGATCTCAAACGCGGCCCAGGCCTTCCCTGGCATCAGCAGAAGAATCAGGGCCAGGGTACAAGTGAGCTTCTTACCCATGCATTGCCTCGTCGAAGCGCAGCTGATGGCCTACACGAACCCGCTCCAGAAGCCCTGGCGGCCCCTCGAGTACATCCTTCGCCGGCGCGCAGGGCACGTAAAATGGGCGAAAGGGACGGGCTAGCTGAACATCCACCACACACTCGGCAGCGTCCAGCCAAACCACCGCGATGGGAAAGAAGACGAAGAACATGTGGATAGCAGTGTCAACCCGGCTCTCTCCTCGACCAACGAGCAACAGTCCCTCATCGTCGCCCAGGTTCCGCCTAAACATGAGCCCGCGAAGACGACAGAGGAGGCTAGAGCAGTGGCGGACGTGGCCCAACACGACCTCGCCGCTCGTCTCATTCCGTACCTCAACCCAACTCACAGCACCTCCCTGGTTCATCGGCGGGCAGTCCGTTGACGGGCTTGACAGAGCGCCTCGAACAGCGATTGCGAGACGTCGCACTCAAAAGAATCCCTGGAAGTCTCCTTCCAGAACTCCTCCAGCCACCGATTGCCCGTCGTCTGTTCATAGACGTACGCCTGAAGGAGCATGTCCAATCGGTCGGCATCGTGCACCAGCCTTCCCTCTATGCTCGCTCGCTCCTCAAACTCACGCCACCAATCACGCCATTGCTCGCGCTGAGGTAGCTCATCAAGCAAGACACTCAACACGTCGCGCTCTGCCGTCGTCTTGGTGCTGGGAGAAAGGTAGTCGGATGCTGGCGAGGGAATATCACTGAGGACAACTTCCGGAAGGTCGTGAAGCAAAGCTATGGTGAGAAGCTTCGTCGTGTCGACAGGCTGCTCTACGATTTGAGACAAGACCAAAGCAACGAAGGCCACACCAAAGGAGTGATCGGAAACACTTTCGGCGTCGCTTATGCCACGCATCACCCAGCCAGTACGCGGGACAAACTTCAACTGGATGACTCGCAGCAACAACGCCAGCACAGAATCAGCGTTCACGGCCTAGCCGTTCATCTCGCCAAGTCTCTGGAAACCAGGCGGGTCTACAAGTAGCTCCACATCTCGCCGAGATATCGCCCGCAGGAGTGGTCTTCGCTGCCCCAGTGCCGCGGAAGGCCTGCCAGGTCTCCACGTGAAGTCGCCGAGAGAACCACTAACCCACAAAACAGAAGAAGCGAAAGCATAGGTCGTCCATCCCCGGCGTTCAGGCTCTAAAGCTTGTAGCCGATGGCGCGCAACAGGTCTTTGCGCTCGCCTACGTCCTCCTCTTTCTCAACACCCTTGGTCTTGACGCCGTCGACGACGCCCAGGATACCCCGTCCCTGCTCTGTCTCGGCTAGAATCACCTCGACAGGGTTCGCTGTAGCACAGTAGATACGGCACACCTCCGGCACACGTTTGATACTATTCAAGACGTTGATGGGGTAGAACCCTTCGCCAAGCAGGATAATAAAGCAATGCCCCGCGCTGAGTGCCAGGGCGTTCTGTTTGGCCAGCTCGACCAGCTCATCATTCGTCCCCGTGGCGCGCACCAAGGCTGGACCTGACGATTCGCAAAAAGCCAGGCCGAACTCGATGCCCGGCACAGCGGTTACCAGCGCTTCGTGCATGTCTTCCACAGTCTTAATGAAGTGGGACTGACCAAGAATCAGATTCAAGGTATCCGGCTTCTCGATCTTCACAACATTGAATTCCATAACATGCTCCTCTACTTTGAAGAACCTAAGATGTAACCGTTTGCGGGTTGCGCCCAGGTAGATCCGTGACCCCAACGCATGCAGAACTGCACCGGAGTCGGCAATTGGAGACACTTCCGGTCGAATAATGGATTCCGCGCTACCTTCCACAGCCTCCGAAGATGTTGCTCAACCTCCCGATCAGGAAGCCCCACTGGTGTCCCCGAATCATCAGCTCTCGATGCCCAAAATGCTATTGACGCTTTCGAGAAGCTCGTGAGGACCAAACGGCTTGGTTATGTAGTCGTCGACCTTGGCGATATGGAGACCGAGCACACGATCGATACTCTGTGCCTTGGCGGTGATGACAATGACCGGAATCGCACTCAGCTCATCATCGGCCTTCATCTGGCGATAGACCTCCCATCCGTCAACGTCAGGCATCATCAAATCCAGCAGAACCAAATCCGGTTTGAGCCTGCGCACAGCATCGAGCCCCTCTCGCCCCCCCACAGCACCCACAAACTCGAAATCAGCGCGCCGGAGAATGAGCTTGACAAGATCGATCATCTCAGGTTCATCTTCGATACAGACGACCAACTTCTTTTCCTCTGCCATCAGAAACCTCCTTGGCGTAGCGTCTATGCCGGCCCGGCGTGGGTAGATAAAGATGACACCTGACCAACCAAGTTTACCATCATCGCGCCCTCAAGTCAAACCGATCAACCGGCTTTCCCTGCAAGAAGGTGCTGTGGGATTTCCCGAACGCAGAGGTCTCGTCTGGTTCTTTGTAGCAAAAAACTGTGTTTCCGGTATAATACTCCTGCAGTATAACGATGAGATTGTCACGTCCACGAACAAGTTCGCAGTTCGAGGACAGAATCACCTTGGTTGATAAGCTGAAAGCAAGAAGCAATCCCTGGACGCTTCCCAAGTAAGGGAGAAGAAAGACAGCGTGAGTCCAGTTCTACAAATCCTGATCATAGTCTTGTTCGCCGTCCTCAACGGCATCTTGGCGATGTCCGAAATCGCCGTCGTATCGGCACGTCTGGCCCGCCTGCGTCAGGCGGCCGAAGCGGGCAATGATCGGGCGCAGGCAGCCCTGAACCTGGCAACCGACCCAACGCAGTTTCTCGCCACCATCCAGATCGGCATAACCCTCATCGGCATCGTCGCCGGGGCCTTTGGAGAGGCAACGTTAGCACGGGTCATTGCGTCGGCCATGTCTGTGGTTCCCGTTCTAGCGCCCTACGCGGACGCCATCGCCATCACCCTCGTGGTCCTTGGCGTGACCTACATCTCCCTGGTGATCGGCGAGCTGGTACCCAAGCGGTTGGCGCTGAACAACCCGGAGAGGGTTGCGGCCATCGTCGCCAAACCCATGCAAGCCTTCTCATCCATCACCCGACCCATCGTCTGGTTACTCAGCCTCTCCACCGATGCCGTGGTGCGTCTCTTGGGGGTCGAGCCACCGGAGCAGCCCGACGTTACCCCGGAGGAGATCGAGACGATGGTCGAACACGGGACCGAGCTTGGCGTGTTCGAGAAATCTGAACGGGACATGATAGAGAGCGTGCTCCGACTGGACGAATGGCGCGTCGACGCCTTTATGACGCCCCGCACCCACGTTACGTGGATCGACGTGGAGGACCCGGAGGAGGAAACCCGAGCCATACTGCTCGACGCCAAGCATTCCCGGTTTCCGGTGATGGAGGATAATCCAGACAATGCCATAGGGGTGCTCTACACCAAGGACCTGGTCGTCCGTCAGCTCAAGGGCGAACCCTTTGACATCCGGGCCTCCCTGCGCCCCGTCCTATTCGTCCCGGAGAGCATGTCAACGCTACGGGTTCTCGAGATCTTCAAGCAAGAGGGCAAACACATCGCGCTGGTGACGGACGAGTACGGCAGCGTCGAGGGCATGGTCACCGACATGGACATCCTGGAGGCCATCGCCGGAGAGATCCCCGCGGAGGGTGAGCCAGCGGAGCCACGAGCAAGGCAGCGAGAGGACGGAACATGGCTGGTCGACGGCCTGCTGCATGTCAACCGGCTTTGGGAAGCCCTCAATCTGAAGAGGGAGATGGAGGCTGTCTATCGCGGCTATCAGACAGTGAGTGGATTCGTCATGACGAAACTCGACGGGATTCCCAGCGAGGGCGAGCACTTTGAGTTCCACGGCCAGCGGTTTGAGATCATAGACATGGACGGTCATCGCGTGGACAAGGTGCTGGTTACACCTCAACGCCAGGAGCCCTCCGAAGAGGATCCCGAAGGGGCAGCCCCCAACCTCGATGAACCTCCAACGGCCGGCACCATCGCTTGAAGGAACAATGAGATGCAGGAAGGCACCCCGCCGCTTCGAGACATCCTCCGAGGCGCTGAATGTCAGGTTGCATTGCGGGTGAACTTCGCTATAATTGAGCCTAGCGTGCGTGGAAATCGCGAGTGTGAGAACATAGTATACGTCAGCAGGTCCTTCGAGTGACCTCGAGTGCAATGTCGACCGCAGCGAGTGGGATCCACCTCAGAACGGGGCGGGTTTCTGGGCGGCCCTCCGCGCTCCACGGAGATCATGTGCGCGCAGGAGTACATTGAGTACAGACCAAGAGACGCATACAGCTCAGCCTGATGCCCCAGCCCTACTGGCAGGCCAAGACCAGAGGACATCTATCATACGTCTGAAACCGGGAGCTGAATTCCACACACATCGTGGCACGGCAGCCCACGACGACCTGATTGGATCGGTGTGGGGAACACGAGTCAGCCCCCACCTTAGTGGCCCCCCCCTCATCCTATTTCCATTCTTCCACCGACAAACCGGCCTACAACTTAGAGCGGTCCACCCAGATTGCCTACCAAAAGGATGCTGGGTACACTCTGACCAAGCTCAACGTCACCCTTGGACGCCGCATCGTCGAAGCCGGAACCGGCAGCGAAGGTCCCACTTGGGTCTTTGCGCGGGAGGACCGCTTGACGCCCCACCCGGGCTATCTGTTCTTGTAACTATTCACCTTGTGGCCCTCCACGCTCCAGCCGGATCCGTGATCCGGCGATTTTGCACGCAATACCCCAGAATAGGATCCGCTTGAGCAAGAGGTGAATAGTTACATGTTTTTTGCACGGAAACTCATACCATCAGAGGAGCAAACATGGGAAACCTGCGACGCCTCGTGATCGACGTACTGAAGCCCCTGGAGCCAAGTATCGTCCAGCTGGTGCAGCTGCTGGCCGACTTTGAGGGCGTGGACGGTGTCAACATCTCGATATACGAAATCGACCGCCGTGTGGAGAACGCCAAGCTCACAGTAGAAGGGCACAACATCCCCTACCAGGACATTATTGACCTGATTGAGGAGAATGGTGCCGCCATCCACTCCATCGACGAGGTGGCAGCCGGCAAAGTGCTGATTGAGGACGTGATCACTCCGCAAGACTGAACAGCTTATCAACCCAGCGGATTCTGCCCTCGAACTGCGAAACTGTCCTTGGATGCAACCTTAAGCTCACAGACGGCTCAGTGGGCCAGGGTGACGATCTGCGCGACAAAGCCTACGCCACAAGCGCCTAGTCAGACCACATTGAGACTGAACCTATGGGAGTCACGGAAAGCATAGAGTCCATGCGCGAACAGCTGGAGCAGCGCGTGGATGAGATACGCGAATACGGACGCATCACCGGCTTCTGGCAGATTGCACGCCGAGCCCTGGCCAACAACTCCTTCGACGGAGTCCTGACGATGATGGGCATCGTGGTGGGCAATTACATAAGCAAGGTCTGGGATGCGAGCATCGTGATCCGCATCGGCATCGCCACCTCCATCTCCATCGGCGTCTCGGGACTGTGGGGGGCGTATCTCGCCGAGTCCGCGGAACGCGGGCGCGAACTGGGCGAACTGGAGAGAATATCCCTCACCGACCTGAGCGATACAAAGATCGGTCGAGCGGCACGCGTAGCTGTGGTGGTCGTGTCGCTGGTGGACGGCATTTCACCGCTGGTCTCCTCCATGATTGTGCTGATCCCCTTCTTCATCGCACCGCTGATCGGCAATATCCTGGTCAGCTATGCGCTCTCGCTGGTCGTGGCCATGATCAGCTTGTTTGGACTCGGCATGTTTCTAGGCTACATATCCGAACGGAACCTTGTGAGCTACGGCCTGCGCACCGTTGTAGCAGGCATCGTCGCCGTAGTCATCAACTTCCTGCTGCCCAACGGCCCTACCGGACCCTAGGCCAATCATCACACTGATCCAGGAAGGAGCCGATTCTGACACACAGACACCCTCTCCAACACCATCCAAGACGGCGGAGTTCGCTACCATTGCGCCGTGCCAATGCCATGATGGAAGAAGGCAAGTTCGCGGAGGCGGCGCGGCTCTTCGTCCGCCTGTCCAGAGGCGCCAGACGACGCGGCATGCCCGTCCGGGCAGCCAACCTGGCTGCTCGCGCCTCTCAAGCCTACCTCGCTCAGGATCGTATTGAGCCAGCACTGGATCAGATGCGTCTGGCGGTTCGCATCCTGGTACACCGGGGACAGACACGGCGTGCGGCCCGTCTCGTATCCCGTGCCACGGGCGAGCTCAAGGAAAGAGGATATCAAACCGAAGCCGACGAGCTGACGGCGTACGCTGACCGCTTGCGCGAGGATGCTGGGCTTTCTCCCGACGACTGGCGCACACCGCTTCCCTCCCAGGCCTACGGCCGTCACGGCTCCCTGCCAGAGCGCTGCGCCGGGTGCGGAGCCCCCCTGGTTCCCGACGACGTAACCTGGCATGACGCAAAGACGGCCGAATGTCCCTACTGCGGGGCTGTCATCAGGACCGTCTAGTCCTCCCAAAACGCAGTGCCTCGGGTAGCGCAACGCTTTCTCGTATTGCGTGTTTTACCTACTGGCATCTCTAACTCGAAGCCAGGAGGCACATATGACGCATAAGACCATAGCAGTTGTCACAGACAGCACCGCCTGCATCCCGGACGAAGCGTTGGGCGGTCTTGACGTACCAACCATCCCTCTGTGGCTCATCTGGGAAGACGATCGATATCGCGATGGCGTAGACATCACCCCCGAGTCCTTCTATCGCCGCCTGCGACAGCGCGATACCATACCCAGCACCTCTCAGCCCTCGGTCGGTGAGTTCGTTGACTTCTACCGGCGCGTGGCTGAGGAGAGACAGACGGACACCATCGTGGGCACCTTTATCTCCAGCAAGATAAGTGGGACGGTCGCCTCTGCCGAGGCAGCCGCTGCCCAGGTGCCCGAGCTCAACGTCACCGTCATCGACTCGTTTTCTACGTCGATGGGCCTGGGGTTTGTCGTCCTGGCTGCCGCCAGAGAAGCAGCAACTGGAGGCTCCGTGGAGGAAATCTTGGCCGCAGCCAACGACGTGCGCCAGCGGTTGACCGTTCTCTTCACCGTCGACACCCTGGAATACCTGCACAAAGGAGGCCGCATCGGCGGTGCCAAGCGCTTTTTGGGAACCATACTGAGCATCAAACCGCTCCTCCACCTGAACGACGGGTGCGTGGAGCCGATGTGCCAGATCCGCACCAAGCAGCGAGCACTGTCAGAGATGTTGGACAGAGCCGAGGAGCGCCTTAACGGCAGGAGCATGGCGGAGGTGGCCGTCATCGACGTGGACAGCGGCCAGGAGGGCGACATCGTGGCGGAGCGAGTGAAGAAACGCTTCCACATATCCCCGGTCTACCGCGCCCCCGTCAGCCCCGTCATCGGCACCCACGCTGGCCCAGGGACGACAGGTCTCGGATTCTACTACAAACCCTGATCGACACAATCCCACCCATCTTTCGTCTGTTCCCTCGCGACCGCGTCCCAACTGGACGCGGTCGTTGACGTTCTGCGCCCGCGGAAAGCAGGTGGCGAGATTCGGGCGCTCGTTGTACAATAGGCACCCAGCCAACAAGACAGAGACCTCTCACTACAGGAGGAATAACACATCAAAATGGCATTTAGAGAGAAGCTGCTGAAAGCACAACGCGCCAAAACGTCCTGGCTCTGCGTCGGCCTCGATCCCGTCATGGCCCGCCTGCCCAAGGTCGTCCGGTCATCGCCGTCCCCGCTGCTGGCGTTTGGCCGCACCATCGTGGAGAGCACCGCCGATGTCGCCTCCGCCTACAAGCCCAACCTCGGGTTCTGGCTCGCTGAGGGCGCCGCGGGCGTGGAAGCGCTTCAACAACTCATCGACGAGATTCCCGACGACGTGCCCATCATCCTTGACGGGAAGTTCAACGACGTAGGGCACACCGCCGAGGCCTACGCGCAAACGGCATTTGAGACGCTGGGCGTAGATGCCGTCACCGTCAATCCCTATCTCGGCCTGGACACACTCCGTCCCTTTCTGGACACGGAGGAGCACGGCGCCTTCCTGCTGGCGCGCACCTCCAATCCATCCGCTCCACACCTCCAGGATCTAGAGATAGAGGGACAACCCTTCTACCAACGCGTTGCTCATATGGCAGCTCAATGGGACAACGATCTCCCCGGAACCTGCGGCCTGGTGGTCGGTGCCACGTACCCAGAGGAGCTAGGCATCGTACGGGAGATCGCCCCCGACCTTCCCTTCCTGATCCCGGGCATCGGTGCTCAGGGCGGAGATCTGGATCAGGCTGTCATCCACGGTCCTTCCGCTGACGGCGTTGGCCCGGTGATCAACTCCTCGCGAGGCATCATCTACGCCTCCTCAGATCCTGACTTTGGTGAGGCGGCCCGAAGAGCAGCTCTAGGGACGAGAGAACGCATCAACCGACAACGAGGGGCCACCCCATGAGAAAGGAAATCGAACGACTGGCAAATGCGCTGTACGACCACGGTTGTGTGAAATTTGGCACCTTCAAGCTCAA
Organism: uncultured Anaerolineales bacterium; assembly: GCA_964421785.1. GTDB lineage: Bacteria > Chloroflexota > Anaerolineae > B4-G1 > B4-G1 > SKLM01. Next base: position 46,398 of record CAYQZG010000001.1, on the reverse strand, counting down.
GTCTGGCATCATCTCCCCGATCTACATCGACCTCCGATTGCTGGTCAGCCATCCTCAGCTGCTCCGCCAGGTGGCGCGCACCCTGACGGAGATAGCAAGTGATCTCGCGTTCGATCGTATCGCCGCTATTCCATACGCGGCGCTCCCTATCGGTGTGGCGATGGCACTGGAGCTCGAATGCCCTATGATCTACCCCCGTCGGGAGGTCAAACAGCACGGCACGCGCCGCGCGATCGAAGGAGCTTTTCAGGCTGGTGAGAGAGCGTTGCTGGTGGACGACTTGATCACCCGGGGCGGCAGTAAGCTGGAGGCCATCAGGGCTTTGCAGGGCGCCAATCTACTCGTGGAAGATGTCCTGGTGCTTATTGACCGAGAGCAAGGTGGGAGCGATGATCTGGCCGAGCAAGGATACCGCCTACATGCAGCGCTTGGGCTGACCCATCTCCTGGACGTGCTCAAGACAAGTGAGCGCATCACAGAAGAGCAGCAGGCCGACGTACTGACCTACCTGGAGCGGACCTAGGCCGCGTTTCGCACGTAAGACTAGCGAAAACACGAAGGCTAACCATGAGCGAGATCGATATCTCGGTTGACATCTGTGGTTGCCACCTCTCGAACCCGACGGTCCTTGCTTCGGGCATCCTGGGGCTGAGCCACGATGTTCTGGCTCGGGTGGCTCGATCGGGCGCGGGTGCTGTCACCACGAAATCCTGCAGCCTCAAACCTCGCTCTGGCTACCCCAACCCAACGATACTGGACTGGGGACCGGGGCTGATCAACGCCGTGGGGCTCTCCAATCCCGGCGTCGAGGTCATGGTGGAGGAGATTCAAGCAGCCAAGAGACAATTGGCCCCGCTGGGCGTCCCGGTCATCGCCAGCATCTTCGCCGATACCATCTACGATTTCGGCACCGTCGCGCGATTCATCTCTGAGGCCGAACCTGACATCCTCGAAGTCAACGTCTCCTGCCCGAACCTGGACGACCGTTACCAACAGATGTTCGCCGCGGATCCCTACGTCTCCGCCCAGGTTACCCGGCGGGTGAAGCGGTACACGGATGCACCGGTACTGGTCAAACTATCGCCCAACGTAACGGACATAACGAAGATCGCGAGAGCGGTGGTAGAAGCGGGAGCTGATGGCATCACTGCCATCAACAGTGTCGGACCCGGCTTGATTCTCGACGTCGAGACGCGGCGACCAGTGCTGGCTCACGGCACAGGAGGATTGAGTGGCCCGGGGATCCGCCCCATTGCCGTACGCTGTGTGCACGATATCTGCAAAGCAGTGGATGTGCCGGTAGTAGCAACCGGAGGGGTGACGAGCGGACGGGACGTCGTGGAGATGCTGCTGGTAGGCGCCAGCGCCGTCAGTATTGGATCAGCTATACGTTACAGAGGCATGGGCGTCTTCCAAGAAGTCTGCGACGAGCTAAAGGACTACATGAACCAACGCGGACATAACTGCCTGCAATCACTCCGTGGAACCGCCATCATCAGGTCCTGATGCGAAGCAACAACTGATGAGCACCTGAAAGCCAACAGCAACCGTGGAGCTGGCGCCCCCGGTCACAACCGCCGTCATAGTTTGTGGCTGGTTCCCAACCAACCACAGCCACCTAAGGATGCACCTTCAGGCAGCCAGCGCACCGGCGGGCGCCTACGGCACTTGAGTCTCTTCGTTAACCAGAGACGCTATCGCGTCCAGTAACTCGGCCTTGCGGTAGGGCTTCGTCAAGTATAAGTCCGCTCCCAGCCCCACCGCCTCTTCCCTGGTCGAGGGGCGCGCCCTCGCCGAGGTAATGACAACCGGTACATCGTCCAACTCCGGATCAGCTTGTAGCTGACGCAGCACCTCAAACCCGTCCACCTCTGGCAACATCAGATCGAGCAGGATCACGTCGAATCGACGACGCCTCGCAGCCGCCAGTCCCTCCTCCCCATTCCTGGCAATGACCGCCTGATAGCCATGAGAACTCAGAACCAACTCCATCAGCCTGATGGAGCGAGGGTCATCTTCAATCACCAAAACTGTGGGTGCCACAGGTGTCTCTCCATAGTGTCTAAGTCCGGCATTCCGCTTGTATCGAAGCCATTCTAGCACAACTTACACACAGGGACAAGGCAAAGCCACAAGCATAGGGGGCAGAGACCGACTATTCCCACAGAAAGTCATCTCGCCCGTTCAACAAGCGGGAGAAGCGTTCCCGTCGTATCCAGGTCGATAGCCCGTTGAAAGGCCTTCTCCGCCTCGACCGCGCTTCCTTGATCGCTCCTCAGCAGACCAAGGTGATAGTACGCCGAAGCTAGCTCGGCGTCCAGTTCGATCGCGCGTTGGAGATGCCTCTCTGCAGTCTGGTACGCCCCTGTCTGATAAGCGGCCCAACCGCGTAGGTCGTGAGCCTGAGCGCTATCCGGGCTGAGCTCCAACAGACGCTCAGAGGCCTCAATCGCGCGGCCACCTGATGTCATGTGATGATCCAGATAGAAACGCGCCAGAACCTCCCAGAGGGCAGGCTCGTCCGGCCTCAGCGATACCGCCTCCCGCAGCCAGATCTCGGCCACCGTGTAACGGGCCTCGGCAGCCCACGTCTGGCCGATCTCGACGCAGATCGCCGGATTATCTGGCCCCAGATCGTACGCCGTCTCGTACTCGACACGGGCGGCGGCCCTATCGCCCCACCGATCGTAGTGCAGACCCAGGAATGTGTGAGCTATGGCGGATGTCGGCGCCAGAGCGGTCGCCTCCAACAAATGAGACTCGGCTTCGCCCTGATAGCCCATCTGGTCGAGAGCGTGACCCAAGTACGCGTGGGCATCGGCGTAGTGGGGATGATGCCGAACAGCCCGACCAAGCTGTCGCGCGGCCAACGCCCATGCCTCGTGCTCGATCAGGATCCGTCCGACCAGGGTATGGACGTAGGCAGGCTCCTCCACCGCTAGGCCACCCTCGAAGGCATCGAGAAGTTGCTCCGACAGATCAGTTCCTGAGGCATAGAGATGCTCAAACGCCGCAGGATCATCGCCCAGCAGCAGAGCACCCAGCTGCTCGCGCGCGACCTTATCGGTGGGATCGGAAACGATGAGCTCCTCGTAGATGGCCTGCGCTGCACGCCACTCCCGCAGCCCCAGGTAGGCCTTGGCAAGCATCCTGCGCACCTCTCGGTCGCCCGGCGCGAGCTCCAGCAGCCGCTCTCCGTGCTCGATCACGGCCTCCCAATGTGAGAGCCTACCCTTCGTCGCGGCCTGAGCCCCCCTCACGTGGATGAGCACCTGCAGCCGCTTCAGCTCGGCTGCGTCAGCCCCCAGCTGCTCGGCCTCGGAGACGGCATCCAACGCCTTATCCCGCCGGCCCCAGCTCACATAGACACGGGCCAGCTCCAGATAAGGCCGTGGATCCCGGGGACGAAGACGCGCCATCTCCCGATAAAGCGCCACGGCGGCAGTACGCTCGGCCGCGTCGGCGTGCGTCCTGGCACGATGGAGAAGGCGAGCATATGTGTTATTCGAACCACGCAGGACGACAAGCAGGCCAGCGACCAGGAGCGCTAGGGCCGCGAGGGTGACAAAGCGATGGCGATCAGACGTACCAGACACACCGCCATTATAGCGGCAAGCGAAAGACTGACAACTGCGGAACAATGCTCATGGGATCTCTCCCTCCAGGGCCCGGAAGAAGGCCTCCCGTGCCCGCCGCTCGATCCAGGGCTTGTGACCACAGTGATCGAGAAGGACAAAGCGGAAGCGCTCCAGAACAGCCCCCAGGGGCTTCCTCACGCCCTCCGCCGGATGGGGATCGTAGTCGCCGTGGATCGCCACCACCGGACACTTAATTCTTTGTCCAAGCTCAAGCAGTTCTCCACGCTTCCTCAACCGCGCGGCCTCCTGCCACACCCCGCGGAAGATATCGGCCTTCGGGCCGAACGTGTCGGCCCCTGTGGATCGATCCGCGATAGCATCATACGCGTCGGCTCTGCTTGCCAGAGCCCCGACCTGCGCCAGGCAAGCGTCTTTGTCCTCGGTCGCAGGATCCTCCAGGGCTCTGACGGCGGCGTCGAAGGCCTCTCTCTCCTCTTCACTGAGACGACGCATCCGTGTCTCGTGAAGCCTTGCCACATACGCTTCCTCGAAAGGGCCGCTTCCTACGAGGATCAGCTTCTCCACCAGAGCGGGATGACGCGCGGCGACGATAAAACTCAGCCAGGCCCCCCAGGAGAAGCCGATCAAGACCACCGGCGGGTCTCCATAGCCCCCCAGAACCGCCCGCAGTTCCTCCACCTGGCCTTCGAGCGATGTGGCTGTCTGGATCGGCTCCAGGACGCCTCGGTCGCGGGCGAGCTCGCGCGCCACCGGGGCCATCTCGCCGCCGGCCCCGGGGCCACCGTGGACAACGACCACGCCGAAGGGCGGCCTTCCATACCTCCGAAGACTGTTCATCGTGTTATCTAACCGCGATGAGGGATGGTGATACCCTCGCGCCTACTGCCTCCACAACCGCAGGATCCACATGTGGACATCCCACGCGTACGCCTCGCTGAAGGGAGCGAGCAGCCTCTCCCCTCCAGAAACCTACCCGTGCCGTATCTCAGGGCTGAACGCCCCGGCCGTTAGCAG
>CAYQZG010000001.1:26866-41775 GCA_964421785.1 uncultured Anaerolineales bacterium | reverse complement strand
GGTGATGCCTTCGCGCCTACCGCTTCCACAACTGCAGGATCCACATGGGGACATCCCGCATATATACCTCCCGAAAGGAACGAGCAGCAGCCTCCGCTCTCCGAAAGCCTACCCGTGCCGCATCTCAGGGCTGAACGCCCCCGCCTTCAGTAGCGCCACCAGCCCTCTTACGTCTGCGGGTTCCTCGTGAAGCTCGTTATAGTAGGCCCCGATATCACTGGCGTGGTGTGCGTCGGAGTTGGCGAGCAGCGGCACGTCCAACCGCGCCGCGACCTCCTCAATGCGGGACGCTGCAGATCTAGGGGTGTTCCGGGAATAAACCTCCAGGGCGTGAGGGGGAAACCGATCGACATCCACCCCGATCTGGGCGCGATTGAAGCGAAAGGGATGAGCCACGGCCAGGAAGCCATCTCGCTCCGTCACGAACGTGTACAGCTTCGGATAGGTCCACCACGTGCGCTCCAGCTTCTCAGACCCGACACCCAGCACCAGGATGTGCTCCTTCCGAGTCGTCACCTCAACGCCGCCGAAGACTCGGAAGGGCGCATACTTGGCATTGAAATAGGCCAAACGCTCGCATGGCACCAATCGATCATGATCGGTGATCACCAACCCGTCGAGCCCGCTGTCGATGGCGGCGCGGATCATCTCGTCCGCCGAGGCGTGAGCGCAGGGAGACCGCTCCCGTGTATGCACGTGCAGATCGATCTTCATTCAACCTCCGCCAGCCGCAGCGCCAACCCCTCGATAATCTCCCGGTTCTCCAATTTACTCCGCCACGCCCATGGGATGGCCTCCACGCCCAGATAAGCCCCGGAGATGGCGCACGCCATGGCACCCAGTGTGTCCCGGTCACCGCCGTTCAATGTGGCACAGAAGAGGCAATCCTCAAAGGCGTCAGGGTGGCGCAAGAAAGCGTAGATGGCAAACGGCAGTGATTGATGGACGGCGACGCCCCGCCCCAGTGCCCTTATCGCTCGCCGCGGGGAAACGCCCTCGCAGATCGCATCTCGGACGTGCGCCAGCTTCTCCTCCATCTCCGCGGTCCGAGCGGTCTCCAGGAGCGCGTGCAGGAAGTCCTCGGCGGGAAAGGGCTCCTGCGGATCCAGGCTGATGGCTTGAGCCACGGCCTGAGCCTGCACGGCGGCGCCGTCGACACCGATGGGATGGGCGTGGGTGACGGTGGCCGACAGGCGTGCTTTCTCGTAGAGATCGGCAGCAGCGTGGAAGAACAAGCCCACTGGCGCGATACGCATCGCAGCCCCATTGCCAAAGGAACCTTCGCCGCCATAGAGCGTCCTGGCAGCCTCCGTATAGCTCATCCCATGACGCTCTACCTTCGAGAAGACGGTAGGAGGACCCGAGGCGTAGCCCCGCCAGGGCTCACCTCTGTAGTTAGCCCGGAAGGTGTCGCCCAGGTGCCACCGATCGAGCCCACCGACCTCGGCGATCGACTCGGCCAGCCCGATAGCCATCGCGGTATCGTCGGTGTAGATAAGCCTCGCCCTCTGCTCCACTGCCGAGAGCAGATCCCTCTTCCTTGGGCGGCGAAAGGCCATCTCCCCAATGGCGTCACCCAAGCCCGTTCCGACCATACTACCAAGGAACTTGGTCCGTACGTCAACGGATACGGTCATTCGAACCCTACCTCCTCCCCAATCGACTCAAACGCGTCGCGTCCACACCACAGGGCGACGCAGAGGAGAACAGAGAACGTCAGAGTGATCTCCTCTGTGAATCTCCGAGCCTCCTCTGGGCATCTCTGTGTAATCATCTTCATCTCTACTCGACGGTCACGCTGATCATCCCGTCCTTGCCCAGTATCAGATCGCGGTACGCGCCGGGGGCGCTGCGCCACGTCAGACTGAACCCCCAGCCATGCCAGTGCCAGACAGAGACCGTACGTTCGCCGCGCTCGTCACCCTCCAGCACGATCAGCTCCTGGGCCATGTCACCATCCACGTCGCCTAGTTCCACCTCGTGGATCGGCACGCTCACGGCCGAGCCTCCCCATAGCGTACGGTAGCTTCCGCCCCGGTAGCCGACGATGAAGGGATGGCTGCGCGGCATCCGCCTCTTCTCCGGGCTGGGCGTCTCCAGCCCATCCAGCCCCGGCTTCCAGAGCGCGAGCAGCACCTCACCGCGGCCGTCGCCGTTGGGATCTCCCAGCGCAACGTCGACCACGCGCCAGATTGCCGGGCTTCGCCACACCTCGGCGCCGTCGCTGTAGATCACCACCCGCTCACCCACCCGACGCACGTGTTCGAGCGCCCCGTCGCCGCTCAGGTCGATCCGCCCACCCCAGAACAACGTCGACCGCGCGCTGTCCAGCTCGTGTTGCGGCGCATCGACAGGATGACAAGCCCCCTTATCACAAGCAAAGCTCACTCGCCGCCGCGGCACCAGCCGCGCCAGCAGCGCCTCGGCCGCTGTAGTAGGCAAGGCAGCCCCCTCGTCCTCGGACGTCATCAGCCGGGGACGCGCTCCAGCCCACACCGGCAGGGCCTGCACGGCCCGCAGACCCCGTCTATCAAAGAAAGCCCGCAGCGCCAGACCCTGCCCCGTCTCGCCCTGCCCCTGGTCGAAGACGAAGTTACCCAGGCTGTAGGCCACACACCGTCCGTCGTCAATCTCGAAAGCCTGCACAACGTGGGGATGATGTCCGATCACCAGATCGGCCCCAGCCCGAAGTAGCAGCAGAGCGGCGTCACGCTGGGCTGGGTCAACGCGCGTCTGATACTCGTAGCCCCAGTGGACGGAGATAATCACTGCATCAGCCTGACAGCAGGCAGCGTTGACAGCGGCAACGACGCGTTCTGGATCCCAGTCGGCCCGCGTCCAGTCGTCGCCCTGGTCATGCCAACCATCGGCCACAGCGTTGAAGGCCAGGAACGCCAGGCGCACACCGTCAACCTCACGCACCACGGCCTGGAAGGCGGCCTCCGGGTCAGGTCCGGCCCCGACGGTGGCAATCCCAGCCGCCTCGAGCCGGGAGGCCGTCTCGGCCAGCCCCGACGCCCCAAGATCGAGCGCGTGGTTGTTCGCCAATCCCAGCACGTCGAAGCCTGCCTTTCGCAGCTGAGTGACCATCGACGGATGCGCTCGCAGGGAGCCTGGGAATCCGGTCTCCAAACCGCCTGTGATGACGCACTCCAGGTTCCCCACCGTCAGGTCGGCAGCCCGGAGCGAGGGAGCCACCGCGGCGAACGGCCTGGGTTCGTCGGCCAACCCGCGGCCCAGCATCACATCCCCGACAACGACGACGTCGACCGCTCCCTCGTCGGCGTCCAATGGCTCACCGTCGCGCAGGTACAGCCAGGGGTAAGTCGAAAAATCGGGCGGATTGTGCAAAGCGGGGCGACCAAGGAGAAGAACAGCAACCAGGGGGATGAGGGCCAAGCAGAAGGAGAGGACCGGCGAGGAGGGACGGATGAAGTGCCCCTCTTTCCCCGTCTCCCCCTCTCCTTGTCCCCCCATCTCCCCCTCTCACTATCCTACTTACTGCCACTCAGGAGGCTCTTCGGCATAGACCGCACGCGTGACCAGCCAGCGACCTTGCTCGGCTTGCTCCAGCGTATAGGTGACGTCCAGTGTGTAGGGACCCCGCTGGGCGATCGGTTGCTCATCGTAGCCGGGCCAATCCCCTTCAAACGCGTAGCGTGCATCCCGCCACGTCTCCCGCACCGTGACCACAGCCAGGCTTTCCGATTGGCGGTCGAAAGAGCGGAAATCGACGCCCATCAGTCTACGGCCTTGATACTGCTTCTCCGACTGCAGATCCTCGACCTGAGAGGCCAGATCTTGCTGCAGCTCCCCTCCAGCATCAAGGTTGCTTGGCTCCAAGTACCATAACGTGCTCACCAGCGACTTCTGGAAGCGAGAAACGCCCTGCCTCAGGGCGCTGTTCTCACCCTCCTCCGTGTAGAAACCGTCGATCCAACTGGGTCGGGCTGGCGCTTTGCCTTCCTCCAGCATCTTTCGCCACTGCTCGTCGCTCAGGCGATCGTCGCCCGGCCATCGGAACTCGTAGTAGGAGAAGACACCGCCCTTGGCGACCTGCAGGGTGATCGACCCATCGTCCTCAATCAGCGGCACGACGGCGTAGAGATGATCGATGCGCCCCACAGCGACCTCCAGCACAACCGGATTAGCCGTGCCATCACCCTCAGGGTCCGGATCTGTGGCCACGTCGGCGATAACTGCTGCCTGGGGCTCCTCCTCGGGCATCTTCTGGCCCCCGACCCCCTGCTCCTCCCCGGGGGTGTCGGCCGAGGCCATCGTCAGATGCTCCAGCTCACCGCCGTAGAAGCGGATGGTCTCATACTCCTCGTCGGTCAGCGGTTCGCCACGCAGCTCCTTCTCCGCCATCGTCTGGCAGGAGCGAGCCAACTCACTCAGCCGCTGCAGGCTGGCCTCATCCTGTTCGACGAGCAACCCTCGCTCGCCGAGGCCATCGCGCGTCATCTCCGTCAATGCGACCAGCCGCGCGTAGAACTCGGGCACGGGCTCCACGTAACCCTTGGGCGGAGCCGGCGGAGGCGGGGGCGGACCTCCCCCCAGCTCAGCGTAAGCTTGCTTAGCGTAGAGGATGGTGTCGTGCTTCAGCTCGGCGAAACTCCCCAGCACCGTGTTAAGCTGCTTGTCAACCCAGGCTATAGACGTCATGAAGGCCGGATAGCCATAGCCAGGCACATCCAGCAGCGGTTGGAAGGAGTAGAGCCACGAGTTGTAGAGCGTCTCGGTCCACTCACCAACGCTGAGCCCCGAGAGCCACGACCGCACCTTGTCCATCTGCGCGTTGTAATCCTTGAAATCAGTCTCGCCCATCTCATCCAAGTGCTGGTAGGCTCGCGCGGAGCCCATAGCCGCCGGGATATCGAGGCCGTTCGGCAAGCCACGCCGGTTGGGAGGATTTCGTTCACCGACGTTGCGATAGATCAGCTGACGGAAGATAAAGGCATCGGGCACAAAGCGCTGCCCCATAAAGCGCAGACCTTTGGTCTCCTCCTCGACATCCTCCCAGTCCCCGATGACGATACCCAAAATGCGCGGCGGCGGCAGTTTGTCGGCCTCCTCAATGAACTGATCCAGCAGAGCCTCGTCGGTCAGGGCATCCAAGGCGATACGCTCACCGTAGACCTGGTCCATGACCCTGTCGTACTGCAGCACAGTAAGGTCATCGCTGCGGCCGACGAAGAACACCGTAGGGCTATAGAGATCCGCCCAACCTTCCAAAGCCGGTCGCCCATCGAGCGTCGCACTGCGCAGTGCATGGACCAATAGCAGAGCGGAGCGGGTCTCGACGCGACCAATCTGAGGGTCCTGTGTCTTCAGGCGGAACGTCATCCGCCCATACCACATCATGCTCTTGAAGTACGCCTCCAGCGCTTCGCTCTTGGTGTAATGGCCCCGCGGTTTGTACTGGGTGTAATCCTCGCCGTGCTCCAAAGTAGGTAGCACAGGGGAGGGCGCGACCCTAGATGCCTCCTCAATCAAGGCAACCTGCTCCTCGACCAGATCTCCTACGTAGGCAGGTACCTGGACGTCAGGATCGAGCACCTTGCTTGCCACGCCGATGAAGGCCACCGTCCGACGCGCCGGAACCTCCCAGTCAGTAGCCTCCAGGGATCGGTAGATCTGATCGGTACGGGCCAGCATAGCCGCGTTCAGGTCGTGCAGCAGGGGAATGAAGTGTTCCACCTCGGCGGTTCGCAATACCTTGTCGAACAGCAGATGGTAGACGTGGAGCAGCGAATCGCTGGTAACAAAGATCGGCACATTGTTGTAGCGAGCCCGCTCGTAGAGGGTGAAGAACTCTTTCTCATCCCCGGGGCTAACCACGAAACCGTCCCTGGCCACGTGTTCCAGCTGGGCCTGCGAAAGCAGGAAAGGATTGCGCACATTACTCAGATCCGGGGCAATCCCTTCGTGATGGATCACAGGCTCGGCTTCCACTGCCGGTTTCTCGAAGGAGGCGAAGGCGAGTTCTCTGCTCTTCGACGGTGTCAAGGTGGGCGGTGGGCTGGGCGCGACGGTCGAGAGCTCAGCCGATGTGGCCGTCGGGGCCTCCGTCGGGACCTCCGTCGTTGACGTCTGGGTGACCGGCGGTGGTGTCTCACTCGGCGCAAGTGTCGCTGTGGGAGTCGTGAGCGGCAGCCCGCATCCGCTGAGCGCCGTTGCGGAGATGACAAGGACGAGCAAAAGCCTGCTCGTTCGTCTGATCCTATTCATAGCAGTTGACCTCCTTACAGGCCTCGATTAGGTGGAACCAAAATCGAAAGCACAACCACGTCTGACCGGGCATGACTAGAGTATAACCAAGCTGAGTGAAGAAGTCAATATCAGGGCTATCGCATATGCACGTAGTGCGCTCATAGACCCCGTCTCGGGGTCGTCCTTCGGCGTCAATCACCCTGACAGCTCTGTCCTCTCGGTTGCGACGCCCTCAAGGACGAGGGCGTTGAGCGCAAATGCGATTGCCTTGAAGTCAATATCAAAGCCGGTTGACGCCGCTCCCCCACTGTGCTACAATGCAAAAAGAATTGGAGGGCTAAAGTGAACATCTCTGAAAACCATATCTATCTCGACCACTCCGCGACCACGCCAGTCGATCCTCGCGTGGTGAAGGCAATGCTCCCCTATTGGAACGCCGCCTTTGGCAATAGCGAATCGTCTCACGCTTTCGGACGTGAGGCCGCCAATGCTCTAGGACGGGCGAGACAGACCGTTGCCGGCATTCTCGACTGTCACCTTTCCGAGATCATCTTCACAGGCTCAGGGACCGAGTCTAATAACTTGGCGCTGCGTGGCGCCGCCTGGGCTGCCCGTCGAGCAGACCAGGGCAACCATATCCTGAGCACACCCATCGAGCACCACGCCGTGGGCCACACACTCGATCAACTCCGCGATCTATTCGATTTCGAACTGGACCGCATCCCCGTGGACCGATACGGGCTCGTGGACCCCAAAAACGTGGCCGCCGCTCTCCGTCCTGAGACAGTACTCGTCAGCGTGATCATGGCGAACAACGAAGTCGGTACAGTACAGCCAGTAGCGGAGATCGGGCAGATCTGCCGTGAGCGAGGCGTGTTGTTTCACACCGACGCCGTTCAGGCCCCCGGTCGGCTACCATTGAAGCCAAACAAGATGAACGTCGACCTGCTGGCCCTCTCAGCCCATAAGTTCCACGGTCCGAAAGGTATCGGGCTGCTCTACGTGCGGCGCGACACCCCCCTAGTCCCGGCCATCACCGGGGGCGATCACGAGCGCGGACGTCGACCAGGCACCGTGAACGTCGCTGGCGCAGTTGGCCTTGCGACAGCCTTCCGATTTGCGGAGGACAGACGCCTGGAGGAGCACGGGCGGCTCCAGGCACTGCGAGACAGGCTGATCGAGGGTATCCTGGAGCGCATTCCAGATAGCCGTCTCACCGGTCACCCTGAACACCGCCTCAGCCACCACGCCAGCTTCGCCTTTCGGGGCATCGAGGGAGAATCCATCGTCCAGGCTCTCGACATGGAGGGAATCGCGGCGAGCTCCGGCGCAGCCTGCGCGGAAGGTGAGCCTGAGCCCTCGTTTGTGCTCAAGGCGCTGGGTCTTGCGCCAGAGTGGGGCATCGGTGGTCTTCGCCTGACCTTGGGGCATCCCAACGACGAGGCCGATGTCGCTCGCGTCCTGGACGTACTCCCAGGCATCATCAAGAGGCTACGAGAGGAGACGTGAGGGAACCGACCGGCCGGCGAAAGGTCGCAGTTGCGCTCAGCGGAGGCGTCGACAGCGCCGTCGCCGCCGCGCGACTCGTGGAGCAAGGCATCACGGTCGTCGGCATCACCCTACAACTCCAAACCGGGCGGGAGGGGCCTGCTGTACCCGCTCCACGAGCCATCGAGCGGGCTCGCTGCGTCAGCCGTCAGCTCGGCATACCGTTTCACCTGATCGAGGCCCAAGAAGCATTCAAGAGAGATGTTGTCGACTACTTCATCGCCGAGTACACCGCCGGCCGAACCCCTAACCCGTGCGTGCGGTGCAACCGTTTCATCCGTTTCGGTCTCCTGAAGGAGCGGGCTCTGGCACTGGGCGCCGACACGCTGGCCACCGGCCACTACGCCCGAATTCAAAAGATCAACGGCGTCTATCGACTCCTGCGTGGACGTGATGCCAGCAAAGACCAATCGTACTTCCTTCACGCCCTGACCCAGGAACAGCTGGCCCACACGCGCTTCCCTTTGGGCCGGCTGACGAAGAATGAGGTTCGCACTATCGCTCGTCAGCACGACCTGCCGGTCGCGGAGCACACCGAGAGCCAGGATGTCTGTTTCCTCAAGGGAGGCGACTATCGCAAGTTCCTGGCCGAACAGGCACCGGACGTCATGCGACCCGGACCGATTCTCGACACCGCTGGGCACTTGCTGGGCGAGCACCGTGGCCTGGCTGCCTATACCATCGGCCAGCGAAAGGGCCTGAACATCTCCGCCCCAGAGCCGCTCTACGTTCTCACCATCAAGCCGGAGGATAATACCATCATCGTCGGCACGGCCGACGAACTTGGACGGGACAGATGCATCGTAGAGAATGTGCACTACATAAGCGGAGACGTCCCCCATAGCCTCTTCCGCGCAGAGGCACAGATCCGCTATCGGGCGCGCCCAGCCTCTGTGACGATGAGCCCTATGCCAGGTGATCGCGCTAAGGCCCAATTCGACGAACCCCAAAGGGACATCACGCCGGGACAATTCCTCGTCCTATACGAGGGAGACAGGGTCTTGGGGGGCGGAACTATTTGTGAAGCTCAAAACTCTGTGCTATAATCTGAATCACCATGGACAATCAAACGTACGACCAATCAACGCCCGAGTCGCTCTCCCCGCCACAGCCGATGGAGCCCATCGACATCGAGTCTCCGGCGGAGAAACGAGCGCGTCGCTGGTTCATCGGTGGCGCGATTATCGCTGGCCTGCTCTTGATAGGGCTGGTCGTCCTGATGGTCTTTCTTTCCATAAGTGCCTATCGTGCCACAAGAGCCAACGTGGGCCCCAGCCCGGGCAGCGTCGTGGTGGGGCTGCTGAGGGACACAGCCATTGTCTTCGTCGCGTTCGAGTCCCTTATCATTGGCGTCCTACTGATCGTCTTGATGCTCCAGTTACAATCTCTTGTTGTATTGCTGCGTGATGAGATCAAACCGATGCTGGAGGCAGCCAATGAGACAATGACCACAGTGCAGGGCACAACAAAGTTTGTTAGCCACAACGTCGTCTCGCCCGTCATGAAGTGGTCAAGTTACCTAGCTGGCGTACGGCGCATTATCGGAGAGATCAGCGGCCTGCGCAAAGACGATACCAAGACAGAGTCAGTCGATTCGAGTAGGTGACTGTTTCCAGAACCTGTTCTGACGCTGCTGAACAGGCTCGACTGGCATTGGACATGTCACCATAATACCGGTGGGTGTGTTGCCCGCCGGCAGGGGATCAATAGTCACCACAGTAGTCCGTACAATTAAGGATAGAACAAGGATAGGAGGTAAAGAATGGGCAATAACAACGGCAACGAATTCGGTGCATTCTTCTCTGGTTTCTTGATGGGTGGGCTGGTGGGCGCAGCAGCGGCGCTCCTCCTCGCACCCCAATCAGGTGAGGAAACCCGAGAGCAGATTCGCGAGCAGAGCGTCCAACTTCGCAAGCAGGCAGAAGAAACGCTTGCCGAATCCCGAGCCAAGGCCGAGGCCGTGGCGGCGGACATCAAGCGCCGCGCAGAGGAGACGCAGCGGCGCAGCCAGGCCGTGCTGGAGCAGGCCCAGGAGCAGATGCAGAAGGCAGTTGAAGAAACCAAGAAAGCTGCCGAAGAACTAGAGGCAGAAGAGGTAACAGAGCAAGAAGACGTGGCAGCTGAGGCAGAAGCCTAGTACATCCCGGCGGAAATCTCTCTGCAGTTTGTCTGCTCAAAGGGTATCTGGCGATCCCCTTTTGCGATGCACCTGTGGCAGCTGAAGTAGAGGTCTAGACGACGATCAAAGCGGTAAGCCCCAAGCCCCTTCGAGGCCCGACCATCGGAGGGGCTTTCGCTTTCCTCATAGAGTAGACCAAGCCAGCACCATCCATTCACGGTGGTGCTAACTCGACCCAAGGTGCCACAGGGCCTTGGGCAAACAGGCTAGCACATCTCCAGCTACCATACCCGCCGCGCCGATCTCCTCCCGCGCAATCTCACCGGCCAGCCCATGCACGTATGCCCCACCAGCAGCCGCCTCGAACGCGCCCAACCCCTGCGCGCGCAAGGCCGCGATTGTCCCGGCCAGGACATCGCCGCTGCCCGCCGTCGCCAGCCCCGGGTTGACGAAGGGCTCGATGGCCACTCGACCATCAGGCGCGGCCACAACGGTGTGTGCACCTTTCAGCACCACCACTTGCCCCCATTCAGCGGCCTGCGATCGGACCACCGCAACCCGATCGCTCTGCACCTCGGAGACGGAGCAGCCCACCAGGCGGGCCATCTCACCCGGGTGAGGCGTCAGAACGGCCTCATCCGGCAGGCGCTTCGGCCAGTCTTCCCATTCAGAGAGGATATTCAACCCGTCAGCATCGATCACCAAGGGTGGCAAGCTATAAGGGCCTGACATCCGGGGCTCATACCTCAAGAACCCCATGGAGCGCTGCCTATCCTCCCCTCCCAGCACCCTTTCGAGGAAAGCCGCGGTCTCCTCCCCGCGACCAAGACCCGGCCCGATAAGCAGCACATCGTACCCTTCTAGTGCCTCACCCAGAACATCAGCGGCACCGAGGCTTACCAGCCCCATAGTGTGAGGGAGCAGCACATAGGTCGCCTCCGCTAGGCGAGCTGCAACTGAGCTGTGAATCGCGCTCGACAGCGCCAAGGTGACTAGGCCGGCACCGGCCCGTGTCGCCGATGCTCCAGCAAGGTAGGCAGCACCGGTGTAGTTGACCGAGCCCGCAACGATCATCGCCTTGCCGAAGGTTCCCTTATGAGCATCGGGCGGGCGAGGAGGAAGCCACCGCTGCACCATCATCGGCGTGACAACCTCAAGAACCACGTCCTCCGCCAAGGCCGGGTCGATGCCGATGTCGGCCACAACCAGCTCACCCAACGCGCTGGCGCCGGGAAAGCGGAAGTGCCCAACCTTGGGATAGGCAAAAGTCACTGTCAGATCGGCGGGAATCGCCGCTGCATCAAGATCGCCGCTTTCGTACGCCAGGCCTGTAGGACCATCAACGCCAACGATGAATGGACCGACCCTATCTGCCGTGGTGAGTGTAGTCGCACCCACCAGTGGTGAGCCATTCCAGCCACCGGTCGAGACACAACCAGAAACCAGAGTCGTCAAATCGTCCCGAGCCGTTTGCCGTCGGCGTGCGACAATCGCGCCCACGACACCGAGCATCTCCGCCAGAGCACCCCGCAAGGGTAGACGCGTCCCCGTACCCAAGAGAGCATCGACCAGGATATCCGCCTCCCTCACGAGTGCTCGGAGCTTCTCCCACGCTCCATCCTCCTCTGCGAGTACAGCACGCGCGTCACTCTCCAGTATCGTGCGAAAGTTCTCGTCATCGGCAGGGTGACGAGCCTTATACAGGTAACACGTCACCCGGGCACCGGCCTGGCTCAGATGGCGCGCAGCCACAAGTCCGTCGCCGCCGTTGTTCCCCGGGCCAACCAGAACCAAGACCCGCCTTCCCCTTGGATCTTCCCGGGCGCCAATGGCCTCAGCGAGAGATCGCCCCGCTTCCTCCATCATCGCTGAGTAAGAATGGCCGGCCTCGTCCGAATCAGCCTCAATCCGCTGCATCTGTTCCACGCTGACGACCTTCATAGATCCTCCAGGATTCACCTTAGGTTGGCGACGGCATCAAAAAGAAGTCTTCCTCTGTGGCCAGAGAAAAGGGCACATGCCAGCACCGTCTGTTCACGGCGGTGCTAACGCCTGTGCCCTGAGGAGCAAGTGCTCATAGAAGCAAGCTGCGATCACCAGGGATTCCGCTCAAGACGATGTGTGCCGCGTGCAAAGCTTGGAAGCGTAGTGGCCTGAGCCGCGCCGAGTACCCCAGGGAGGACTTGAACCTCCAGCCCTCGGATTAGAAGTCCGATGCTCTATCCAATTGAGCTACTGGGGCCTGTGAAGATATTCTAACCCGGAGCCCATCCTCTGTCAAGCAATTGAGTTCGCAACACAGCTCACGTCTGCCGCTCAATAGTGCCGAACGCCACCAACGGGCTCCCTGCTCCCTCTGCGCCTTTCGTCTACTTCGAGGTTCTAGGTCCCGTGACCATTTTCACACCAGGCCAGAAGGGGTCCTCGTTGAATGCGAGAGCACTGGCTTGTCGAGGGTAGACAAAGCAAACACCACGAACGTTGTCGTGGTGCTGATTACAGAACTTGAAGAACAGCCCTCTGGGGAGCTCGTCGAACCCATTACCGAACGGGTCGGATTCCCTTGTAGATCCGTCGCCCGGTAAGCGTCCGCAAAATCCTCTCCGGATAGCGTCCCGTGACGCTACCCAGTTCCCGGGCGGTCAGCGGCTTGTTCCCCCTTGCCAGGAAGACGCGAAAGACGGCGTCAACCAGCGACAGGTCATCATTGATGTAATCAGGCTGCTTACTACAGTGGATGTGCAAGACGTGCTGCAGGCCGTTCACCCGTCGCACCTCGCCCGTCTGCTCGTCAATCCAATCGATCTTCTCCCCGGCATCAAAGGATCGACCGAAGGCCTCCTTGTGCTCCCTGCAAAGGTGAGACCGCAATTCCACGCCAATATCCAGATTGTTGCGATCCCACCAATCATAGTCAATGTGGAGAGGTGTATCAAGTGTAGGTTTGACCAGCTCGCGTAATGACGCAGGAATCATCATCTTAGCCATAGAAAGAATCCACCCAGCACCGTCTCTTCATGGCGGTGCCTACGCTCCACTTGCTCCAGCGTGCAGAACCCAGTAATTATCCCCAACCGGCGCATACTGGTCGCTAGTGACCAGAACTTCCAGCAGCGGACCAGGCGGCGTGCGCACGATAACGTTGACCCCGCTATAGAGCGTTGCCGCATGCACGTTCCCTTGCGGACTGAGCTTGACCAGCTCCGGGAACACATCTTCGACAACTCGGGCTAGAGGATAACCCCGCCTTCGCGTACGCCTCCACAGCTCATCCATAGCTTCAAGATCATCAGTTGCCATAATCATCAGCTCATCATAGTCGCAGGCAATCTCTTCCTTGTGCATCTCGAAGACCAGCTTCCCTTGGCGGGACGAAGCCACACGAACCCACTCTCTCCTTGTTCGACGGTTACGGGGGCGCACAATGACCTCCCCTGGCTCCTCGCCGTGGGAGATCTCCAGGTAGGCCCCCACAGGGATGCCGTTCTCCTGGTACCACGTCTCCAAGCCGTACACATATCGCCCTTCTTGGACCACCCAGCCCGGCATCTCCTCGCCGGTATCACCGTCCACAAACGTGAACCGAATGCGCTCGGTGCTGGCAGAAGGGAATATCTGAGATAGCTGACTTGAAAGCGGTAGGGTCCCGGACCTCCAGTGAGGGTAGATGAGCACAACCTCAACCGGCTCTGATATCTTCTCCGGCGGCTCTAGATCCGACCACTCATCGTCCAGTTCCTGTTCCAGCGATTGCATCTCGCTGGTCAGAAGAGGGGGTTCGTACACCAGAGGCTCATACTGGAGGTAGACCGGAGTCGATTCGATCGCTTCTGGCTCCAAGCGCCGTAGATACCACAGCACCTCTCCAGCCGGCCCAACTTCGTCGAACCGCTGATCCTGTTGAAGAGCGTAGTTTAGAGAGAAAACGCGCAGCTGAGGAGAGATCTCCTCCGGGAGTTCCACGTCACCCAGCAGCGCCTCTGTTGGCAAGGGCCCTCCGCCAGCCACGTCCAACACCGCCTCTGCCAGATTCATATGTCCCTCATGGACCTGGACCAGCAGATCTCTGCGGAACCACTCATCTGCCAAGCGGATGAAGTCGACCTCCGATTCAAGCCGCTCCTCCAGTCTGCCTTCGAGCTTGGGGCCGTAAAGCGAAGCCAGTTCCTCAGGAGAACGTAGTTCCTCGGCGTCCATAGCCGTAGCTGTCTTCTCATTGAGAGGATGTCCGTTCTCAAACTCGGCCGCAAATTCCCGCTCTTCCCCACCGTCAAACGTGATCTTGATGACTTTGAACGGGGCATACTCAGGGTTGTGACCAGGCCGGATACCGACGACCTCCCCCGCGCGGTAGCCGAGTGCTGGAAAGACGACACGCTCTCCCACCTCATAACGCCGTTTGGGACGATAAGGAGTTCCCTCCGACAGGGCACGCTCTATGAGCGCGTCTTCCTGTCGAGCGTGGTGTCGTACCAGCGCTTGGCTTAACGCCTCCGTGGAACGCGGTAGTTCGTCCTCGACGAGCAACGTACTGAGATACTGAAGATCCTCGGAAGTGATCGCGTAGTCCGCCCAGTACGTCGGACTCTGGGTTTTCCTTTGAATCAAGTTGATAGTTCCTCCATGAATTCGTCAACACACCAGCCAGGATTATACCATTTTCAGGACACTTGACAAATGTGTTAATCTAGGGCACACTATCACAGGCAAAGGAGGCCAACAATGAAAAGAGAATCGTCACGATTTCCAAATCTGACCACGATCTGTGTCGTTGCGGGCCTCATGAAGGCCCAGTTGATCAAGAGCAAGTTGGAGGCAGCGGGAATCCCCGTGCTGCTGGACTATGAGAGTCTTGGACGGGTCATGGGGATCACTGTGGATGGCTTGGGGCAAGTCCGCGTGCTAGTCCCCCACGATCTCGCCGAGGAAGCAAGAACCCTCCTCGAATAACGATAGTCCAACCGCGGGGAAACCTGACACACCAATCTCCCTGGTAGAGGTAGATTAGTTTGTCAAGTTTTCAAGCGCT
>CAYQZG010000001.1:20185-26766 GCA_964421785.1 uncultured Anaerolineales bacterium | reverse complement strand
TAGCTCGGCGACGTAGTAACCGAGCAAGATGAGCCCAGTCGCTACTTGGTCGACAGTCCCTTGACTCGCTTCAGCAAATCAGAAAGCTCAACAGGCTTGGAGAGGTAGTCATCTGCCCCGGCTCCCAAGGCCTGGGTTCGCGTCCTCACATCTGTGTCAGCCGTGATGATGATGACCGGCAAACGAGCAAGATGCTCCTCGTTGCGTATCCTGTCGAGGAGTGTCAGACCATCCATTCCCGGCATGTTCAGATCGAGCAATAGCACGTCCGGCATAGGGACCCTTCCACTTGCCCCGGCCATAAGATGCTTCCAGCCGGCCTCCCCGTCACCACAGGTCTCCACCCGACACCCCTGGCTTGAGAGAATGCTATTCAAGGTATCTACCATCACTGGGCTATCGTCAACAATCAGAACATTGGCATCCACTGCCACCTCCCATAGTGCCGCGCACCACGGCCAGGCATCATAGAAAGAACCAGATACGGACCAAACGGTCTGAGCGCACACCCGCTCCCCCGCTGGACGCTAGTATAGGCTTGTATATGCTGATAGTTTATCAGGACAAGGGGGGAAGAATCAAGAGGACTTTCGTACCATGTCGGCGTTCTGCTCTAGCTCCGGCAAGTCATCCAGGCTCTGGAGCCCAAAATGCTGAAGGAATTCCGGCGTCGTGCCATAGAGGTAAGGACACCCCACAGCATCGGCGCGTCCCACGCGATCGATCAAACCAGCCTTAAGCAGCGTACGCAGAACACTGTCGGACCCAACGCCACGGATTCCCTCAATCTCAGGACGCGTGATAGGCTGACGATAGGCAACAATGGCGAGGGCCTCCAAAGCCGCCTGCGAAAGGTGCAATCGCGCCTCCAATCCCAAAAACCGCTCAACGTAAGGCGCCGCTTCCGGTGCTGTGGTGAGCTGTACACCGCCGTCGGCGTGCTGCAATCGTAGCCCTCGACCAGCGTAGTGGGATGTCAACTCGTCGAGAGCTCGCTCGATTCTTCCCGGTGTGACCTCCAGCACCTGTGCCAAACGATGAGCGGAGACCGGCTCTTCCGCCACAAAGAGCACGCTCTCCAATCGTGCTTCGAGATCTAGATGTCCATGATCGCTTTTCACAACATGGCTTAGGAGAGCTCGCTCTCCTCTTCAGACGTAGCCCGCGATACTGAATCCACCACAGGAGCACGGCTAGGTTCCTCTGATACTTGCCGGGCGCCCGAAGCACGACGCACTGCCTCGATATTGACCTTCGGCGGACGAGCCAGTCTGAGCCCCATCTTCTGTTCCACCACGCGACGGACGGTCTCGACGATTCTCTCTGCCTTGTTCGGCACCCCCGTCTCAGCTGCGATCCTGGCGTCTAGCTCGACCACGACTCCCTTCCGCCCGGCGGATACCTTCGGTTTCACCTGCATGACCTCGGGGAGCTGGCCGATCTCAGCATTCAGCTGATCGGCGATAGAGGCTACACTCAGCGTCACCTCGCCGCCGGCAGCTTGCTCGACGCTGATCGAGTTGACCGCAGGCCGCCTCACCTCGAGAATAACAAAAAGAACCCCAACGAGATCCACGATCAGAGCCAGAAGGATACCGACGGGCAGACGCACGATAGGCCTGACCCGACCGAGCAAATCCGCCAACGCTCCCGTCTGCTGTGCAATCGTCTGCAGCGTTCGCAGCGGCACGATCAAGGTCAGCGAGCATAGTACCATCACAAAGAGCAGTAGCACTACAATCACGACTCGGTTAAGGGTGTTCATTGTCTAGCCTCCTGTTCAACATCGCCCATACTCAACCCTGCATCCCATTATAGCATCGCACTCCGCTTTCGACAATGAGCGAAGCAGCATCGAACCAGACCATCACCAGCACCACCAGCCCCACGATACTGACGGCTGCGCCAAGGCGCTGAAGAGCCGGCCTGAAGGTGAGGATCACACGATGCTCTCCGGGCTCCAAAGCGACGGCGCGGAACAGCAGATCGGCTCGGCACATCGGCACACGCTCGCCATCCACCATTGCGTGCCAGCCGGGATAGTGCGCATCGGTCAGCACCAGGTAGCCGGGATAATCCAACGCTGCCTCAATCACCACCCGTTCTGGCCTGTACATCGTAACCGTCGCGCTCGCCGACTGCCCCTGTGGTGAGTGGCCCAACGCGTCCGGATTCCCCTCCCCCTGGGAGGGGTTAGGGGAGGGCCTGGGCTTGATCGAACCAGAAGCCGTCTCCGGCAGAACCTGCGTCCTACCCACTCCCCCCCCAGGAACGGGGGCAGGATCTTGTTTTGGTCCTTCACACGAAGCCCCATCGCCACTCAGCACCACCTGCGACGAGAGATCAAATGTCGTATCCTTCATAACCCGCAAGGCTGCCTCGTCGTCGCTGACTACCTGGGCTTGAGGGACGATGAACGCTCTGGGAAGCACGTCGAGGTTCTCGTAGATCTTGACGTCCCCGGAGTGGGCCAGCCGGAAGCGACCGCGGTCCGATATCACCAGCGACTGGAAGCTGCCGGTACGCTCGTCGATTAAGCTTATACCGCGCACGACCCACACCCCACCAGGTGCAATCGCCTCCAGGGTGACGCTAAGCGGCCTACCTGGCTCTGGCCACCTCAGCCGCGTTACCATCGATGTCCCCGCTGGCTCATCACCCGCGCTCTCGGGCACATTCCCCGCCCGTAACTCGAACGACCGCACCTCTCCGTCGGCAAACCCCACCCGCACCACACCGATCGGAGCGTCGCCTGGGGAGACAACGCCCTCGTCCCCGAGGGCTGTGGGCTCCGGAATCTGAGGTGACTGCGTCCCCTCCTGCTCAAGGTGAGAGACCACACCCAGCGCCGTCGCCTCAAATCCTGGCACCTCCGCCAAGTCAGCCGCTTCGCCCTGTGACAGCCGTGCACCGAACTGGAGATCGTAGAAGACATCGTCTATCCACACATCCTCTAGCTTATCCGTAATGACGTACCGCACATTGAACAGACTGAGCCACCGCCCTGCTGGAATCGTCGACAAGTTCTCGCGCAGCCGCCCATCGATCGATACGTCCTCCGAGGGCAGAAAGGCTCGCTGCAGCATCACGTAACGCTGTAGCGGCAATAGACCTCCATCATACCCATCCACCGCAGGAACACCGAAGGCCAACGGGAGATTAGGACTCAAGAGCTCCTTCTGTTTGGTGGCAACGATGAAGTCATATAGCTGATCATTGGAGAGCTGAGGCCCATAGATCCCTTCGATCAGGGAAAGATCGCCGGGATCGAAGGTGGTATCGGACATGCTGAGAAAACGCCCTAGGTGCCTGGGCGAAATCGCCCGTCGACCCAGATTCCCCTCCCCCTGGGAGGGGTTAGGGGAGGGCCGGTGACCCCGTCGACCCTGCGGCGCGGCCAAACTCCCTCTCTGTTCCCTGCAAGCCCATGATCCGCGGGCTGCGGCTTCAGGGCCCTCGGAGGCCAATAGATGAGCCACCGCCGGACGCATGCTCGTGAAGGCCTGAGGGGCGGTCGCCCGTGCCCGTGGAAGCGCCCTGCTTGCCAGAAAGAGCTCCCCCATCAACAGGGCCAACAACCCGACCGTCGCTACGCGGGGGCTTCGCGAGGCCACCAGGAGCAAGCCTGTCGAGCCTAGGGCCGTGACCACCCAACCAATCACGCTGAGCAGATCCAGATTCTGCCCGGCGAAAAGCCCGCAAGTAAAGCCCTCACTACAACGGCCGCCCAGCCATGTACTGGCCTGCAGTGAGAGGCCCAACGCGTTGGGCTTGGTCGAACCCACGATGGCCCACAGAACCAGAACAGCGAGGGACCCCGCGACGATCAGTACATGACGCCCATCAGGCGACCTCCGCTCCCAGAGCGCCTGAACGGCACGACCAGCCAGGGCCGCAATGCCGCTCCCATACAGCGCCAACCAACGAGCCGGCACGCGAAAATGGGCAAAACCAGGCACATAGCGTGCGAGAAGGACATAGAGAGGATTATACAGACCAAGAGCGAAGAAGAGACCCAGGAGAATGATGGCGTAGACAGCGCGATGACGTACCAAGTCCCTCACGACCCTACCCTCGCTCTCGGCGAACCCGCCACCATGAGAAAGGGAAGCGAAGGAAGCAAAGCGGCTGAAGCGGCATCCGCGATCCGCCGACATCGGAGGTGACTGTTGCTCCTCACGACGACGGCGGTCCAGCCGCTGTCGTGAGGACCTCAGTCCTTGCAGATCCGTCAAGAGTGCGACCAACGCGAGAGCCAACCCCGTCGTACCAACGTAGGCTACGTGCTCAAGGTGATCCGGCGAGATCGCACCGCCGAAGGCGGGCAGAAGAGCACGCCCCACATATACTGGTGAGAGGGAGAAGGAAACTCGTTCGTTAAATGGCAAGCCCTGGGCGCGCACCGACAGCTGCGACAGCTCCCATGTGGGAAGAAGCTGGATCGCGGCCAGCACCACGCCCAGGATCGTTCCAACGCCCAGGAGCGTCGCTCCCAATGCCAATCTACTCGCAGGCTTCCAACCACCACCGCCAAGGGATCGCCAGACCATCGGCGCCAAGCCGTACACTGCCACGCCAAAGAGCGAGATAAACGCCGTCTGTGTGTGACCGGCGAGCAGCACCAGCGCGACCACGACAGCAAAAGCGCAGGAGACCTTGAGACGTCTCAAGAGCGGCCTGATACGCGGTGCACAGGTGCCTGGGCGATATCGCCCGTCGACCCGGATCCCCCTCCCCCTGGGAGGGGTTAGGGGAGGGCCGACGACGCGATCCGACAGCATCAGCATCAAGGGCAACCAGGCCAATCCCTGCAACTGATTGACGTGCTCCACCTGAGCGCCCATATACCCCCCTAGAGCGAACACAGCGCCGACAGTCCACGACGCGACCCGGCCGAGGCCCAGCGACCTCCTCCCCCACACGTAGGCATTGAGCGCCGCCAGGCATAGGTGCAACACAATCGTCACGTGGACCGAACGATGCGCGGGCAGCAGGAGCCACAGCGGCCAGTTAAGCGGATAGAAGAAGCCTACCTGGCTGTTGGCCACGAGAGGTACGCCCATGAAGAGGGTCGGATTCCACAGCGGCAGACGCGCAGCGCGAATCGCTCGCGTCGCCTCGACCCAATAAGGGTAGAAGTAGGTGAAGATGTCACCGCCGGCCAGCACGCGTCCTGCCAGGGCGATCTGCCAGGTACAGGCGATGACCGAGAGACAGAGAAGCACAATGGCAGCCGTGTCGCGGAGCTGCCCCCTACTTGTGCGTTTGAAGGTTGGAACGTTTGAACGTTCTAACGTGGAAACGGCCGTTATTTGCACCAGAGGGATCTGCGACCCCTCCACGGCGGTCTGTGACCCTCGTTGCCGGTCCATCATACTGGCGCCAGATTCCCCTCCCCCTGGGAGGGGTTAGGGGAGGGCCACGGCACGATCCGGTAGACGATGAATGAGCCGTCAACATCACCGCTGTGGGAGGCCTGTTGAACCCCGGGGGTGACAGCGAGCACCGGATCAAGCGCGTAGCCCACATCGCCAAGGGCCCGTTCTACGCGAGCGGCCGACTCCCAGGCCGGGAACGCCACGTAGCGCGGATCTTGCCGCCCGAAGGCTTGTACGTCCCGGGCCAGCCAAGACGGTGTCGGCCAATAGGCCAGGTACACCGGGCCGTCGAATAGCGCGTAGTGATAATGCCAGCCGAGCCAGTGATGGTAGACAACAGAGCCTTCCGGCAGCTCGCTGTAGAACGAGACGACGTCATCAACGCCGCGGTAGGCAGCGCGATCCTCAGACAGAGAGGATCGACCGGCGCTCGCCTCGCGGGCCGGCACAATCAGAAGGAGAGCCAGCAGCAGAACGCTGATCAGCCAAGGTGCTTGGGCGAGATCGCCCGCGGCCCCGTCGTAAGCGGAGCGACTGTGAGCAAAGCGACCGCAGTGGCGCGACCAGAAGTCCACCCTCCTTCCGAGCTTCGAGTGGTCTGACCAGAGCGCAGCAGACTCTCGTACAATCCGCCCCAACAGGACGGCTAAGACCGGCACCAACGGCAGCAGATAACGACCCCAGATAGGAAAGGCAACCAGCCAATGCAGCAAGACATAGAACAGACAGAAAGAAACCAGCAACAGGTCGAAGAACGCGTCCTGAGCTTGTCGAAGGGGAATGCAGCGGTGCTTGGGCGAGATCGCCCGTCGACCCGGCATACCCTGACGCCGAATCAGCCCTCTCCCGATCAGAATGGACAAGCCCACCAGCAGGAGGCCATTCGCCAGCGGCGACTTGAACAGAGACGACATCATCTCGGACCACGCTCGCAACCGAGGCCACAGTTCGTGCGGCCAGATGAGACGCAGTCCGCCATAGCCCACAACCCCCACGGACCAGAAGCTGTCCGCCCCTAGCGCCACCCGGATGCTATCCCAGGCGAAAACAAGCATAGCGGGCGCCAGATAGAAGATGATGAACCCTCGCAACCATCGTAAGGACGGTTCGACTGAGCTCGTGGGATACCATCCCGGGTGCCCAGGCAGTCCTGCCCGTCGACCCAGATTCCCCTCCCCCTGGGAGGGGTTAGGGGAGGGCCGC
>CAYQZG010000001.1:12944-20085 GCA_964421785.1 uncultured Anaerolineales bacterium | reverse complement strand
TCCTGCCCGTCGACCCAGATTCCCCTCCCCCTGGGAGGGGTTAGGGGAGGGCCGCGCCAAAGCCACACCAAGCACCAAAGGCAACCATACCAAGCCTGTCTGTTTCGTAGCGAAACTCAGCCCTGCCAGCAACCCCGCCCATCGTGCGCGACCGATGCGGGAGCTGGCTGCCGCCACACACGCTCCCAGGCCCAGCGTCACCATCAACGAATCAGGAAACGCCGTGCCGGAGAACGTGACAGCGAAAGGTGACAGTGCTGCGACCACCGTCGCACATGCCCCGGTCCACAGATCCCCGTAGAGCAAGCGAGCCAAGACACCGACCAGCGGCACGGCAAGCAGCCCGGCCATCAGCCCAGGCAGGCGCAGGGCGATCGTCGTGTCGCCAAGAAGAAGCTGGAAGACAGCGACCACGTAGGGCAGCAGCGGAGGCTTATAGACCGGACCACTGATCAACCAAGGATCTCGGCCTTGACCAATCAGCAATCCCCAATAACCGTAGAGGGCTTCGTCGGGGTGCAGCGGGCTCTCAAGCAGCGGCGGCAGCCGCAGCGCCCAAGCCAACAGCAACAGCCCTACCAGACCCCACCGGTAGATGCCCCAGTCACACCTTCCCCCCCAGCGGGGGGGATAAGAGGGGGGGAGCTCCAGCCTCTCCTGGATCAAGGCAGGAAGCGATACTTGAGCAGCGTCCACAGCACCGTCACGCCATCGCGCCACCCAATCTTCTTCCCCTCGCTGAACTCGCGACCGGTGTAGGTGATGGGCACCTCGTAGATACGGTAGCCCAGCCTCAGAATCTGCGCTGTGATCTCCGGATCGAAACCCCACCCGGAGGCCCGCAGGTCGATCTGATCGGCCACCTCCCGCGTGAAGACCTTATAGCAAGTCTCCATGTCACTGAGGATCGAATCGTACAGCACATTGGTCACCAGCGTCAGGAAACGATTGCCGACCATGTGCCAGAAAAACATCGCCTTGGTCGGTCCACCTCGGAAGCGAGAGCCGTAGACCACCTGAGAGCGTCCCTCAAGGATAGGCTGCAGCATCGAGGGGTAGTCACGGGGATCGTACTCCAGATCAGCGTCCTGGATCAGCATGACGTCGCCGCTGGCATGCCTGAGTCCGGTCCTGACCGCCGCTCCCTTGCCCTGATTCTCCTCGTGGAAAATGATGACCAGGTCCGTGTCGCTCCCGTGTCCTTCGTGCTCTTTGTGGTTGTCGCTGTCCATCTCACGAAGGATCTCTCGGGTGCTGTCGGTCGAGCCATCGTCGACCACCACGATTTCACGCTCAAGCTCGACAGCCGAGCCATCCTCTGGCCCAAATCCAATCGACACCGTCAGGTCGACAGCACACACGCGCCGCAGGATCTCGGCTACGGTCTCGACTTCGTTGTAAACCGGCACGATGACACTTAGTCTCATCTCACCTCCTTAGGTCATTCAAGGGGACATTATAGTTTACGCCACACAGACTGACAAGCTGTTGCGCACGTAGGTGTAAGGTACCAGCCACACCTTCCCCCCCAGCGGGGGGGATAAGAGGGGGGGAGGGAGCTCCAGCTCCCAGCGGGGGGGATAAGAGGGGGGGAGGGAGCTCCAGCCCCCAGCCCTGAGCCGCTAAGCCACCGTCTTTCTGATGCCTGGCACCCAGACACCAACTATGCTAGAATAGACGTTATGAAGACAGCAAGACATCCTGGCGATTGCGTCGCCCCATCCATGGCTGAGCTGCGCTCAGCCGTCCACAAGGAGGTACCACCACCATGACTCACTCGACAGGTGGCGAAGCATCCCCTTCGACAAGCGCTGTTCCGAGCCTGTCGAGAGGCTCAGGGCAGACAAGAGTCGCCAAGCCGGGCTTGATCTCGGCCATCGTCCTCGCTGCTGGCGCTTCGACGCGCTTTGGCCAGTGCAAACAGCTTCTCGATTGGAAAGGGAAGCCCATGCTGGCCCACGTGACCGACGTGGCGCTGCAAGCCGGGTTGGATCCTGTGATCGTCGTGCTCGGCTGCCAGGCTGAGGAGACATATTCCGCCCTCGGGAATCGCCCCGTACAGAGACTCGTAAACCGGCGCTGGGGGGAGGGGATGAGCACCTCAGTGCAGACCGGTCTGGCCGCCGTGCCTCCTTGGGCGGAAGGAGCGATCTTCCTCCAGTGCGACCAGCCGCGCGTCACGGCCGATCTCCTGCGGGCTATGGTCGACCGATTCGAGCAGACCGAGGCATCGATCGTCCATCCCGTCCACGACGGCCGCCGTGGAACGCCCGTTCTCTTCTCGCGCCGCTTCTTCCCCGAGCTCTCCGCAGTCACCGGCGACAAGGGTGGGCGTAGCTTGATCGAAAGTCACCCAGAAGCGGTCGCCACCGTCGCAGTCGACGACCCCGACCTGCTGGCGGACATAGACACACCGGCGGACTACGAACAACTGCGGACCAATCGTAGTAAGGACTTCAGGTCTGCGTCGACCGGCATACCCAGAGTACATTCTTCGGCATCGGTCCTGCGATCGATACAGCACGTGATAATCGACATGGACGGCGTGCTCTGGCGTGGGGATGAGCCGCAGGCCGGGCTGGAACGACTCTTCGCCTTCCTGCGCCAGCAAGGCATCGCGTTCACCCTCGCCACCAACAACGCCAGCCGCACGCCAGAGCAGTATGCAGCCAAGCTGGCCAACTTCGGCGTGGAGGTCCCGCTGGAGAGCATTCTGACCTCCTCTCTCGTCGTCGCTGCCTACCTGGCCGACATCGCTCCGCCCGGATCCCGCGTCTACGTCATCGGCGAAGATGGAACGCATCAGGCATTGAGGCAGCAGGGCTTCGTGGTGGCCGACGATGGGGATAAAGGGCATCCCGAGGCCGACTACGTCGTCGTCGGCTGGGATCGCGAGCTGACGTACCAGAAGCTGACCACTGCCTCGCTCTTGATCCACCAAGGAGCTGCCTTCGTCGGCACCAATCCGGACGTCTCCTATCCCACCGAGCGGGGTCCGGCGCCGGGCAACGGCGCTATCCTGGCCGCCCTGGAGGCTGCCACTGGCGTGGCGCCCGTCGTCACCGGCAAACCAGAGCCCCGCATGTACCAGGAGGCCCTGCGCCGCATGGGCGCTACACCAGAGACCACAGCCATGATCGGGGATCGCATCGACACTGACATCGCCGGGGCTGCAGGCGTCGGGCTGACCACCGTGCTCACCCTCTCGGGCATCACCACCGAGGAGGACCTCAGGGCCTCATCCATCAGGCCGGACCTGGTGTGCGATGACATCGCCGACGTGACTAGGCGGTGGGAGGACGTGCTGGCGGAGGGGTGAGGGAGCGACCTAAGGCACCCCAGGCCCCTGGGAACTGCTTCGTTTACCGTGCACCGGGCCGCTTGCTGGAATCCAGGCGGCGTGCTACAATTCCAACGGTAAGGACTATGCAAACGGCAGACCAAGCCTCGCGGCCGATCTCTCTGTATGACCTTGACTTCCCCACCCTCAAGGCCCTTCTGGAGGGCTGGGGGGAGCCATCCTACCGCGCCGAGCAGATCTGGGAGTGGCTCTACGTCCATTTGGTCGACGCCTTCGACGAGATGACCAATCTGCCGAAGCCACTGCGACACAAACTGGGACAGCGAGCCACCCTCGACGTGCTGGAGGTCGTCGACTCGAGACGCACCGCCGACAGGAGGACTCGCAAGGACTTGCTCCGGCTGGCCGATGGTGAGACGATCGAGGCGGTCCTGATGCGCTACGAGACCCGTCGCACCGCATGTCTCTCCACCCAGGTGGGATGCGCTATGGGCTGCCCTTTCTGCGCCACCGGTCAGATGGGCTTCCGACGCGACCTGAGCAGCGGCGAGATCGTCGTCCAGGCCCTCCACTTCGCCCGGCGTCTCCAGGCCGAGGGGAAGCATCTCACGAACGTGGTGCTGATGGGCATGGGCGAGCCCCTGGCGAACTACGACAACGCGCTGGCCGCCATCCGCCGCCTGAACGATCCTGACGGCTTCCGGCTCGGCCAGCGGCACATCACACTCTCTACCGTGGGGCTGGTACCCAAGATCCGGCGGCTGGCGCAGGAGGGCCTGCAGATCACCCTCGCCATATCCCTGCACGCGGCCACCGACGAACTGCGCGACCGGCTCGTCCCCGTCAACCGCCGCTACGGGCTCGACGCCCTCTTCGACGCCTGCTCGACCTACATTGAGCGGACCGGGCGACGCATCAGTTTCGAATGGGCGCTGATCGAGGGGCTCAACGACACGGCCGAGCAAGCGCACGCCCTGGCCGACCGGTTGTTTGGATCCGGGCGTCGCTCGGGGAACCGCATGTTGGCCCACGTCAACCTGATCCCACTCAACCCCTCGCCGGGCTACCAAGGAGCCGACCCTAGGCAGGACGCCGTCGACGCTTTTGCAGCCATCCTTGAGGGTCGGTGCATACCGTACACCATCCGGGTCCGTCGCGGCGCGGCGATCCAGGCCGGCTGTGGGCAACTTCGCCAACCCGTTTGACAGGCTCACGGCAGGTGAGACCGGCGCCGCCGGCTACATCCGCCAGGCCCTAACGGCCGTTTCCACGTTAGAACGTTCAAACGTTCCAACCTTCAAACGCACAAGGAGGACAGATGCCGATCTACGAGTATGAATGCGAGAATTGTGGCCACAGGTTTGAGCGCCTCTATATGTCACCCGAGGACCGACCAACAGAGATCGCCTGTCCCGAGTGCGACAGCTCGAACGTACACCAGATCTTCTCCCCGCCCACGGTCCACAGCGGTGAGGCGACGGACGTCGTCGAGGAGACCGCGGAACAACTGAAGGAGAAAGGCAACCGTAGACCTCGCGCGTTCGACCAGCGTGATCTGGAAGAGGCGCTGTAGGTACATCCGACCTGCTCTTTCACATGACAGACCTTTACTTTTCCCTACCGGGGGCCGTTGGCCCGAAACAACGCTCGATAACTGGCACTAGCCGCCCCGAGACAGGGCTCAAAGCAGCTCTTTACCTAGCTCCTAGCCCCCGTCTCGGGGGCCGTTGGCCCGAAACAACGCTCGATAACTGGCACTAGCCGCCCCGAGACAGGGCTCAAAGCAGCTCTTTACCTAGCTCCTAGCCCCCGTCTCGGGGGCCGTTGGCCCGTCCGAGCCGCACTACGAGCCGAAAGGCAATCGCATCTGCACCGAGGATTGGATAGAAACATGGGAGACGAACAGACCTTTCGAACCGCTCGCGAGAGAAGATTCTACCGCCGGCTTCGCGATCGGGTGAAGCGCTGGGCCGAGCAACGCGACATCGCTGAGAAACGCCTGGAGTACCTGCTGGTCGCGCCCGACCTCTTCGTCCTGCTCTCGCGTCTGGCCCTTGATGAGCGCGTGCCGCTATGGGCCAAGGCGAAGGTAGCCGCAGGCATCGCCTACTTCGTCACGCCGCTCGACATGATACCGGACTTCCTCGGGCCGCCGGGCTATCTGGACGACGTCATCGTCGCGGCCTGGATCCTCCAGAGCATCGTCGCAGAGCTCAACCAGCTGGATCCCGCCATCCTTGAGGAACACTGGGAGGGCCAGAGGGATGTGCTGGAGCAGATAACCCACATCATCGACCGAGCGGAGGACGTCCTGGGCCGCGGTTTGCGCTTCGTCGTGCGTCGGCTGCGGTCTGGCAAGGGCATCGGAAAGGGGAAGCCGTAACACCTATGAAGACAATCGGACTCATCGTCAACCCCGTCGCCGGCATGGGCGGCAGCGTCGGGCTCAAGGGCACCGACGGAGAGCTCTATGAGAAGGCACTCAGCCTGGGCGCGGAACCGGTCACGCCGGATAGGACGGCCACCTTTCTATCCCACCTTGAGCACACGGACAGGATCAAGTTTCTCACCGCACCCGGCGAGATGGGCGCCCGCTACGTCGAGGGAACGGACATCGACTCCGCCGTGGTGGGCGAGATCAGCGACCAGACCTCCCCCGCGGACACCCGGCGCTTAGCTAACCAGATGGTGGATCGAGGCGCCGAGCTCCTGATCTTCGTCGGCGGCGACGGCACGGCGCGAGACATCTACGACGCCGTCGGCTGCCAGATCCCTGTGGTCGCCGTCCCGGCCGGCGTCAAGGTCTACAGCTCCGTCTTCGCCCTCAATCCCCGGGCAGCGGCGAAGCTGGTCGACGCCTTCGTCGAGGGCAGCGTGGGCGGACCTCCGCCCGTCACGGAGCAGGAGGTCCTGGACATCGACGAACAGGCCTTCCGCGAGGATCGCCTGGCCTCCCAGCACTACGGCTACCTTCTGGTGCCCCAGGCCCGCCGCTTCCTCCAGCACGGCAAGGTCGCCTCGAGCGGCAGCCCATCGGTCGCGGAGGCGAAGAAGGAAATCGCGGCCTTCATCGTCGAGGAGATGGAGGATGACACGCTCTACCTGTTGGGACCTGGCACCACCGTGCGAGCGATCACCGACGAGATGGGCCTCCCCAAGACACTCCTCGGCGTCGACGCGGTCCACAACGAGGACCTGGTGGGTGAGGATCTCAACGAACGGGCCATCCTTGACCTGTTCGAGGAGCACGAGAAGCGCGTCATCGTCGTCACCCCCCTGGGAGGCAACGGCTTCATCTTCGGCCGCGGAAACAAGCAGTTCACCCCCGAGGTGATCCGACGGACGGGGGCGGAGCACGTGCACGTGGTCGCCACACGCCAGAAACTGCGGCCCCTCGACTGCCTGCGCGTCGACACCGGCGACCTGGAGGTCGATGAGATGCTGAGCGGCTGGCAAACCATCACCGTCGGCTACCGCGAGAGCCGCATGATGAAGGTCGAGATGTAGGTCGAGCTGCCTCCTCATCCACTGCCCGACAACTACAGAGACCGGAAGAACCACCGGACATCAGCCCCGCAGCAAGGGAAAAGGGGAGGCCAGACGGCCTCCCCTTCCCGGGTCCGATATAGAATCTGCCCTCTACTTACCGACCCTTCTCCTGTACCCCAGGAGTGACGCCCCACCGGCGAGCAGGACCAGACCCAGCAACTCCAGCCAGCGCGCCAGCGGCGCAAACCCAGCCACACCTTCCCCCCCAGCGGGGGGGATAAGAGGGGGGGCGTGCTAGCCACCAGGGGTCGGACTGGGCAGGCCGCCGTCCGGGGCGGCTGGGGGGTTCTG
>CAYQZG010000001.1:0-12934 GCA_964421785.1 uncultured Anaerolineales bacterium | reverse complement strand
CCCCCGCCTGCCCCCCCCCGGCCACCCCCCCCCCCCACCCCCCCCCCCCGGGGGGGTTTTTCGGGGGGGGGAGCTCCAGCCCCCAGCCATCGGAATCGTCACGCCGCCGACCGGGGCGGCCTGAGATTGATGAGCTGCGACATCGTTGTCAGGATCGGGATCCAACGTAGTAGCCAGCACCTCAGCCCTGTTCCGCAACACCCCCACGTAGCCGCTTGTCACTGTGGTAACAATCGTGACTGTGACTCTCTCACCCGCAGCCACGCTGACCAGATCGCAGGTGACCGTCGGGCTGACGTAGTTGCAGCTCCGTGGATGACCGTCGGGATCGACATCACTACCCGGTTCAACAAACGAGGCGGAATGCACGACCCCGGCCGGCAGCGTATCCGAAACGGTGACGTTCCGGGCTGTCAGAGGGCCGGCATTGGTCACCACCAGCGTATAGGTCAGCGGCTGCCCCGGTAGGTAAGGATCGGGCTCGCTCGCTTTGCTGATGCCGAGATCGGCGCCAGCCCGCAGGCCAGCGTCCCACGACAAATCATTCTCACCCGGGTCCAAAGAGGTGACGACCGTCTCACCCGTTCCTGGGTCGGCATCGCTGTCCAAAGCATCGTCGGATCCTTCATCCTGCGACGTGAGCTGATATCCCGCTGGCGGCTTGAAGGTGACAGAGTAGTCGCCAGGGATCAAGTTGGTGAAGGTGTAATGCCCGCTGGCATCCGTGGTCGTCGTACCCACCAAGTTATCTTGGTCGTCGTAGAGCTCCACGGTCACACCCTCGACGCCCGGTTCACCAGCGTCTTGGATGCCGTTGCCGTCGAAGTCCTCCCACACCCGGTTGCCCAGCGAGGCTGAAGGGATGAAGCCGAAGTCGACGGTCAAGTTAGAGTTTCTGTCGCCGTCCTCAGCGTCCGGCTCATCCCCCTGCGACAGCGTCACAGGATCGCTGCTGATGCCGTTGAGAGCCGGATCATCGTCGTCGACGCCGTTCTCGTCCTGGTTCTGATCTTCGTCTGCATCGGGATCGCTGCTGCCGAACGAAGAATAGAGCCCCTCCAGCGGCTCGCCGGGGTCGAAGTTCGAGGCTGGAATGTGGACCACGTAGGTATCGGAGATCAGACCGGTGAACGTATAGTGGCCCGTAGCGTCCGTCGTGGTGGTGGCGATGGGCGTGTCGACGCCTGGCGTATCGCCCTCGCGGTAGAGCTCCACGGTCACGCCCGGAATGCCGGCCTCGCCCCCGTTGAGCTGACCATCGTTGACAGTGCCGCCGCCAGCCCCGTCGTCCAGCCAGACCCGGTTGCCCAGGCTCATCAGCACGTAATCCTCCACCTCGCCGTCGGTCGCCAGGCCGGTGGGATCCAACCCACCGTCGCTGTTGAAGCGGAAGCGGCTGTAGAGGCTGGTGCCCAGCGGAACGTCCGGGACGGTGAAGGTGATGGTCTCGGTCGTGTCCGAAACGATCAGGGTATCGGTGACGATTCGCTCGCCGGGGTCATCCCAATCGCCGTCCCCGTTGAAGTCGATCCAGGCGTTGAGGTACCCATCGGCGGTATCCGCAGCACTTACCGTGATGGTGGCCATCTGGCCCGGCATGAGCGGGGTTAGGAATGTGACACCGTCTTCGTCGTCGGGGGTACCGTTTGCGTCGTCGCCGTCGGCGGCGTCACTGGGCTGCCCATCGGTCTCCGCGTCGACCGTGTTGCCGAGCGTCGGGTTGTCGGCGGGGAGGATGACGTGGCGTGCACCGTCCGCGGCGTTGGTGGTGCCATAACCATCGGGCACGTCGCCGTAGTCCAGCTCCTGGATGGTGACCAGGTAGTCCTCCACCTCACCGTCATCGGCCAGGCCGGTGGGCCCCAGCCCCGTCTCGGAGCTGAAGCGGAAGCGCGCGCCCGTGTCATCCTGGGTCGCCGTGACCGGCACGGTGAAGGTGATGATCTCGCTGTCGCCGGCCGCGATCGGCACGTCAGTGGCAATCTGCTCCCCCGCATCCAGCGTACCATCGCCGTCGAAGTCTATCCAGGCGTTCAGATTCCCATTCGCTCCCGAAGCCGACACGGTGACGGTGGCGATCTCACCAGGGATCAGGTCGCTGTCGAACGTCACACCGTCCTCGTCGTCGTTGCCGTCATTGTCGTCACCGTCCGCGTCCGCGCTGGGTTGGCCGTCAGTCTCAGCATCGACCTCGTCACCCAGCGTCGGATTGTCAGCAGGCAGGATCACGTGACGCGCACCGTCCTCGGCCTTTGTGGTCCCGTAGCTGCCCGGGAGATCGCCGTAGTCCAGCCGGTACAGCCCGGCATCCCAGGTGAAGTCATTCTCGCCCGGATCGAGGGCGATCACTATCGTCTGGCCCGTATCCGGGTCGGCATCGCTGTCTTCGTCGTCCGCGTCCGCGTCCTGCTGCGTGAAGAGATAGGCATCCGTCGGCGTGAAGACCACGTAGTAGTCACCCGGAATCAGCTCGGTGAAGGAGTAGTATCCACTGGCATTCGTCGTGGTCGTCGAAACCGGATCGCCCGCCGCCGTGTAGAGCGTCACGGTGATGCCGCTGACGCCGGGCTCAAACCCATCCTGCCCACCGTCAAGATTCGTGTCCTCCCACACGTAGTCCCCCAGCGAGGCATAGACCAGGTCCACGTCGTCATCGCTGTTGTTGTCGGGGGTGGGATCAGGACCGTTGTCGCCATCGTCGGTCACGATTGCCGTGTTGGTGATGGCCGAGACGCCGCTCAGGGGGTCATCGACGTCCACCTGGAACGTGACGCTGATCTGCATCCCGACGGTGAAGTAACCAATGTCCCAGGTGATCTGGCGCGTGCCCCCGCTGTAGACGCCGCCGTCGGAAGCCGAGCCACCGACGTAGACCGTGTTGTCGGGAATCGTGTCCGTGATCACCACGCCCGTGGCGTCCTGGGTGCCCACGTTGCTGACGACAAGCGTGTACGTCAGACGGTCACCCGCCGCCACGTACGTCCGCCCGTCGTCCTTGACCAGCACCAAGTCCGGTTCGGCATCGACGGGCGTGTAGACGGTGTCCGTGTCCGAGATGCCCTCGCTGCTGCTGATCCAGCCGGTGTTGGTGATCCCATCGACGCCGGCCGGCAGCGTATCCGTGACCCGGATCGCAGCTGTCACCACGATGGGGATCCCCAGCGGCAGGTCCCCAAGCGTCCACGAGATGACGCGCAACACAGAATCGTAGTCGCACGGGTCGGGCCCGCATCCCTCGTAGGACGTGTACTGCGGCAGGGTGTCCGTCACAATCACGCCCGAGGCGCCAACGAAACCAGTGTTGATGATCTCGTAGTCCAGCGTGCCACCGGCCTGCACCGATGACAAGGTGGTCGTCTTGTCGATGCTCAGATCGGGATAGCCCGTGGTGAGCGTAACTGAGTCCTCCTCGGGACCGTAGTCCTCGTCCCCCGGCACGTCCCCCGGCAGGCTGGACCAGGTGACCTGCGCCTCGTTGGTCAGGTCCGTATCCGCCGGCACCTCGGTCGACACAACGGCCGTGTACGTGAGGACCAACGCGTGACAAGGCGTGATGCCAAAGGTGGGTGAGAAGACGACCGTGAACTGACCACTGGCGGCATCATAGTCCGGCTCGTAGCTGCTCTCCGGCACCGACACGGCGCCGATTGTCACCGCCACGATCTCCGGTTCCGTATCCCACATCCAAAGAGGCAGCGTGTCGGTGAAGACCACGTCATAAGCAGCACTGGACGTGATGCCGCAGCTGTTGCTGATGGCCACGCTGTACGTCACCGTCTGCCCCGCCGTGATGTCCTGACCAGGGGGCGGGTCACTCGTCTTGTCCAGCGCCAGCGACGGCTCCGTGACAGTAAAGGTCGGCTCGTTGCTCAGCGTCGGGCCGCCGTCCTGATGCACCATCGTGGCCTGGTTGGTGATCACGTCCCCGGCTTCGGCACCCAGCGGCGACGACACAATGGCGGTGACCGTGATCAAACGCCGCTCATCGTGAGGGATCGATGAATAGGTGACCGTGAAAGCATTGCCGGCCTGAGCCACGCTGCCATCAGGCCCGTCGCTGACGGACTGGAGATCAAGTCGCGCATCCAGCTCGTCGGTGACGGTGACCGCGTAGAGCGTCGCTGTGATGGTCGGATCAGGCACACGGATGGTATAGGTGACCACGTCGCCCAACGTGGCGTAGTCCGGCGTGACCGACTTGGCCAACGCCGCATCGACTGTGTGAAGCGTGGTATCGTCCTGCAGCGGATCGTAATCCCGATCCCCCGGCGTCGCGCCTGGCAGGCTTGACCAGGTAACCTGAGCGTCGTTGGTGAGGTCCCGGTTGGCCCCCACGTCGTCGTCCACCTCAGCCACATACGCGACCTCCAGCACGCTGCCCACCGGGACGCTGAACGCCAGTGTGGGATCGAACGTCACCGTGAAGACACCGGTGCTGGCGACGTAACCCGTGACGAACAGACTGGGGCTGACATCAGCACCGTCCAGCGTGGCTACCACGTCTCTCGGAGCCGCGTCGTTGGCATAGCCAGGCAGCGTGTCGGTCAGGACCACGTCATAAGCTGGGCTGGGACCACTGGCGTCCCCGACGTTGGTGATCGTCACGGTGTAGGTTACCGAGTCGCCCGCCCCGACCGTGCTCGTCGTCGGTGGGTCGCTGGTCTTCATCATCTCCAACCGGGGCTCGCC
Organism: uncultured Anaerolineales bacterium; assembly: GCA_964421785.1. GTDB lineage: Bacteria > Chloroflexota > Anaerolineae > B4-G1 > B4-G1 > SKLM01. Next base: position 8,245 of record CAYQZG010000001.1, on the reverse strand, counting down.
TACCTCGGTGCTCACCGTCTCGCTCCGCTTCAGCGCAGGTGCCGTACTGTGGGTCATCACCGCGCTGTTGGTGATGGTCTCACCGGCGTTCGCGCCCAGCCCGTCGGAGATGCGCGTCGTGATCGTGATGGTGGCCTGTGTGGTGTGTGGAATGGTGTCAAACGTCGCCGTGACCAGCCCGGTCGTGCGGTCGAAGTCGCTGTCAGGACCAGTGCCACCACCTGTGGTCACGTCCTCAATGGTGAGCCGGCTATCGATCGTATCCGTCACCAACACGTCATACAGCGTCGCGCTGATCGGCCGATCGGGGACCGTGAGCGTATACGTCACCAGGGTGCCGAGCGTCGCCGTGGGCGGCGGGCTGAACCGAACGCCTTTGACGATGCCAGCGTCAACAGTCCGATGCTGGACGTCATCGTCCCCGTCGCTGTAGTCGCGCTGCGTTGGCGTCAGGCCAGTCTGTGAGCCGTTATCGGGTTGCGAGTCGTAGGTGGGAATCGCCGCCGTATTGGTGAGCAGCAGGTTGGCGCCGATGGTATCGGTCACCTGCGCTACGACCGTGATCATCATCGTCGCGCCCGGCCCCGCGGCCAACTCGCTCACCGTGTACGTGATGTTCTGACCACTCACGCTCACGCTCGGCGTGATCGCGGCCGTGGGGGGATTGGGCGCCGAGATAGTGCGCACGTAGTCGATCCCCACGGGCAGTGCATCGGTCACCTCAATGTCGTAGGCTGGCGCATGTCCGCTGTTGCTGATCGTGAGCGTGTACGTGATGCGCTCATTGGCGCCGACGAACGCTCCAGAGAACGGTGTCGCCGTCTTAGAGATGTCAAGATCCGGCTGGCGAACCTCGTTCTCGGCCGTGTCTGTGCCCTTTGACTCACCTCGCTGGACCAGTTTCACGATGTTGGTGACAGTATGGGGTTCGTCACCCTGCGGCCATACCTCCGCGGAGGTCGCATCCTCGCCGGTCGCCTGTGCCTGGAAGGTGAGCGTCACCACCGTTGCAACGTCCTGCAGGCTGGTGATCGGCGTGCCGAAGGTCCACGTCACCACCTGTGAGTCGCCCAATGGTCCAACGGCGCGTTCCGTGTATGTGATGGCATCCACGCCGCTCGGCGTCCAAGCCAGCGATTCGGAATCCGTGATGTACCAGACGCCCGGCGGGAGGGTATCTTTCAGGTACGAGTCGCCTCCCATACCTGCCGTGCCGGCCGGCACGGTGAAATTCAGCGTATAAGTCACCAAGTCGCCCACACGCAGCCAGGGCGGATCGCTCGTCTTGGCGAAGGTCAGCGGCGCAACGTCCACGGACACCTGGTCGTCGTCAGCGTAGTCATCCAAGGCGCCGCCAGGACCGTCATCACCCGTACGCTCCTCCCCCTCGGGATCGTCCGGCGTGCTGGTCCACGTGGCGGTGGCGACGTTGGTCAACGTGGCCCCAGGCAGCGCCTCGGAGATGATGGCCGTGTAACTAAGCACGCGCACTGTATCCGACGGGATCTCGTCGAAGGACCAGGTGAGCAGACCCGGACCTTTGATCGGTCCACTGGTGGTGTCGGCACCACCCGCGTACTGCTGCGTCACGCTGATACCGGAGGGCACTGCATCGGTGATCAGCACGTCATAGGCAGGCCAGGTACCGTCGCTGGTGATGGTGAGGGTGTAGGTGAGCAGGTCGACGCCGGTCAAGTTGTTCGGATCGCCGGTCGTCTCGACCTCCTTGTCCAGCACCAGGTTCGGCTCCAGGATGTCCACCTGCGCCGTGTCGGTGTAGACATAGAAGACGCTGTCATCGACGTACGTCATCCTGAGTTGGTTGGTCAAGCTATCCCCGTCCTGGTTGCTTCCAATATTCCTTATGACCGCCGTGATCACTCCGTTGATCTCCAGCGTGCCCGAGAGGTCGCCCAGCTCCCAGACAATCGGGGCAGTGTCTGCGAAACCCGTGGGAGCGGTGGTAGGTGTGTCGCTAATCACCTCCGTCCCATTCTGATCCGTGTCCGGAACGTACGTAAGCCTCGAATCGACGTAGCCCAGGCCTGTCGGCAGCGTGTCCGTGAGGGTCAGATTCTCATAAAGCGCGTCGGTATCGGACAACACAACGGTCAGATCGAACGAGACCAAGCTGCCGATGGTGCCGGTCTGGACATCCGGCGTCTTGGCAAACACCTCCCCTACTGTGACGTAGCTGGTGTCAGAGTCGCTATCGTAACGGCACCCAGCAGCACACGTCCCGCTCGCCCCTACCGTGTCACGATGCTCTCCCGTGGCCTTGACAGTCGCCGTGACTTGGGCTTGCCACGTGTCACCAGAGGCTATAGTCACCGCAGGGGTCCACGTGATGAAACTTCCTGCAACGAGGGGGGTATTGCTCTCGTCGCTATCCGCGCCGTTCGTCGCACCCCAACTGGAGAATCCATCGCCAATCGTGTCCGTAACCACAACGTTCGGTGCGTAGCCGCTGCCGACATTCTCGACCGTGATCGTCCAGGTGACGACCTCTCCTGGCTCGGCGATCAGCTGAGAATTCTCCTTGCTCACCGAGAGGTCGGGGGAAACGATGTCCATCGGCGTCACCTGGGTCACCGTGTACCGATCTGTGTCGACGCACGTCTGGTGATCATCGTAGGTCAGCGTCACCGTGTTCGGCCCGCTCGGCTCCTCGCAGTCGCCGCCGGTATCGTTGCGGATCTGAAAGGTCATGGTCGTCACGCCGGTGGGCAACGTGGGCCAGGTGAAGACCGACGTGGGCGTACCCAATCCCAGCTCGCCGGAGACGGGCGTGCTCGCGCTCAGGGTATCGCTGTAGACATATCCGCTGGGCAGTGTGTTGGTCAGCGTGACCGTGTAGGCTGGCGGTCCGTCGTTGACCAGTGTGATGATGAGGGGGCCACCGCACTGGTGCAGTGTCGTGGGCGACACGTCGATCTCGGCTCGGGGGAACAGCGGGCGCGTCCGCAGCTCAGCCTCATCGGTGGCCGTCTGCCGACAGGGTGTCTCTGGGCAGCCCCAGGTAGCGGTGACCACGTTCTGCTGATCGTCGACCTCACACCCGTTGTCGTCCACCGTGGCCGTGATCAGGGCCGTGAACGGATCACCTTGCTTCAGTGTACCCACGTTCCAGGTGATGACACCGCCGGTCTGGAAGTCCGGCGGGGGACTGGCGCTATCATAGGTCACGTTCGACGGCAGCGCGTCTGTAACCACCGTCATTTGCGCTGCAGTGTCGCTGTCGTTAGTCAGCGTGATGCCCCACTGCACCCGCTCCCCCGGCTCGGCGTAGGTGAGCTCTCCCCATCCCAGGGGCGCGTCCAGGTTCCGCCCGAGCTTCTCCAACGTCACCCTGGGGGGCTCCGCACGGAGGAGGTAGTTGCTGGGGGTTGTGCGGAAAACATCGTCACACACGTCCTGATAGGCAGCCTGAACCGTCAGCTGGCCACCGTCGAAGTCGCAGTCAACGTAGGCATCGAAGCGGATCCAGACCGTGTCCTCCTCATCGGGATAGATACGCCCCAACTCCACGATCTCGCTCGGCCCCCAACTCAACACCTGCCGGCCCGACCCGGTGGTTGTGGAGGATGGATCGCCGGCCGCGAGCCAGCCGTCAAAGGACGGCGTGGTTCCCTCGCCCACGGTGTAGTACGAGCTACCCGAGACGTAGAACATGCTCTCCGGCAGCGTCTCGGTCACGGTGCCGGTGTAGACGCTCATGAGCCCCCCGTTCCGCACCGTAGCCGTGATGGTGGTGGTATAACAGGTAGGCAGCGGCGAGTTGAAGGCGTTGGTGTTGACCAGCAAGGTATCGGGCAGCTCCGCCACCGAGGCATCGACGCACCCACTCTGGCACACGTCGTCGAGACATCCCTGCTGGCCGGCGAAATGGTTGGTCAGGTCGTCACAGCCGATGATCTCGGCGCTGTATTCGATGATCACCCGCTCGCGGGATGCGATGAGGGGGACGTGCCAAGTCACCGCGTGCGAGGACGTGATCGGCTCCACGCCGGCGACGGAGCCAAACGTGGACGTAATCGACGAGGATCGGTACACCAGACCGGATCCCAATGTGTCGGTCAGCGTGACGTCGTGGGCCGGCCCGGCCCCGCTGTTGTAGACCGTCAAGGTCCAGGTGACGACATCGCCTTGCGCCCAAAGGAGCTCGGGGAACTTGGTGACGATGGGTCGGCAAGGGGCGTACTGCGGCGACTGGAGAACGCCTCCAGACCTGCAGCCTCCCCTGTAGCTGTTCGAATCATCGTCATCACCGTCGTCGCATCTATTGTCGTAGAAGACTGTCGCGCTAAAAGGCGCGCTGTCGGTACAGCGCAGCTTGACCCGCAGCTGCACCGTGGCCGTGGTGGAGCTGGTGAAGGCATCGCCGTAGTACCAATGGTAGCCGGATGCGTTGGTCTCGGTGAAAACAGGCAAGGCCCCATCGAAGCCGAGCACCTCGGTGATGGCATAGGTATCCGTCACCAAGTCGATCACCGCATCGTAAGCCGGCACATCAGATGTACGCTCAGCCCTGAGGGTGACCGTGTATTCCCCGCATGACGAGACCTGGCTCGGCAGCCCTTCGAGGGATAGATCCATCGCCGGAGCCGCGGTCGAGACAGGCACCCCCTCCTCAAGAACACCATCCGACGCGCACTCGGCGTTCCCCGTGACACCCAGGTCCAAATAGGACCAATCGTAGAACGACCCGCTGCTGCAGGGGAAAGGCTCCGTGATCGCCGTCTGGTACGTGATGGTCATCACTGAGCCAGGCACAGTGATCCCCTGGGTGGGAGAGATGCTATCGATGACCAGGTTGCCGCCGATCACGGTGTCCGAAAACACCGCACTGTAGGATGTCCCGTCCTTAGATACAGTGATCCTTGCCGTGTCCGTGACGTAGTACTGGTTCAAGAGCGTCTCAGTGAAGACGATGCTCTCCCAAGAGGGCGTGTTCGTGAAGACGTCGGCCTCGGCGAAGGTATAGGTGTTGGTGTAGAAGAAGGTCTGGTTGGTTTCATAACTGCAGGGTGGCACGACCCCTGAGACCTGCTTGTTCGACGTGGCCACCGGCTCGTCGCATTGGATCTGTGTCGTGGCTTCAGCACTCACAGTCTGCACACAGTCCTGGCAGTCGGACCCTGTGGCAGTGACCACATTGGTGGCCTCGGTGCCGCAGTACGCGCAGCCCTCAGCGTCGGCGCCCGGTGTACTCAGGACCACCTCAAGCGTATCTGAGGTGCTCAGCGTCCACGTGATGGTGGTCCGATCACCCACGGTGGAGGTGACGCCCCCACCGGGGTTGACCACGCTCCAGCCGGCAGGCACCGCGTCGGTGACCATGATCGTCGACGTGATCCCGGGAGCATCGACCTCAATCGTCGCTGTCACGTCCTCTCCGCGGTAGACCTCACCGGGCATGTCCTTGCTCACACTCAATTGGCCCGGCGTATCCACCAGCTCCCAGTTCCCTGACTTTGGCAGCGTGAAGTAGGGGTTGTCGCAGCGGTCGTAGAACGTCAAATCGAAGTTGAGGCTACCACCTCCACCCATTGTGCAGGCGTCGCCACTGGGTATCGTCAGCGTGAAGACCAGGTCGTACGTCGCCGATGGCGTTCCCGCCGGCCCAATCGGGGGCAAGCTGAATGCTCCTTCGCCGCTATCGTAGGAAGCATCGGCGGAAGAGACGTCGACGTCAAAAGGGGAAAGATCAACGTCCAGCGTCCCCGTGTAAGCCGTCCCGTCACCCTGATTCTCGAACGGAATGGTGAAAGCACCAGATGCGTCGCAATAGGGGACCTCAATCTGCGTCGGGGTGTAGACAAGATCGGGATTCGTCATCTGGAGATCGATGGCAGCCTTGGCTCGCTCCGGCTCGAGGCACCGCTCGCCGTCGCAGCCCCAGGTGGCCGTCACTATGTTCGTCAGCTCGGAGCATCCTACCACCTTTGCCGAGATGGGGTAGCTGACCAAATCGCCGGCGGCGATGGTGGAGACTGACGCGTACGTCAGACCCGAGATATACTCCATTCCACTGCCCAGGGCGTCCGTAATGGCCACGTTGGATACAGCTCCGTAGCCCGTATTCTCCACGTAGACGGTCCACGTGACCACGTCGTCCAGGGCGGCCGGAATCACCGCCGGCTCCTTCAGCACCGTCAGCGCACCCGGGTTGACCACGAAGTCGGCAGTCTTGACGATGGGATCGGCGCCATCCTGCGTAAGGGTTACCACATTCTGCCCGGAGACCGCATCACAGCTGCCGGTGAACACAGCCGTGAAGGTGACCGTTTCATTCGCGCCGAGGGATCCGACGTCGGTGAACAATTCCGTCGGCGTGTACCCGGTGGGCATGGCGCTGGTGATGACCACGTTGCTCGCCGGGTTTGCGTCGTTCTCCGCAACAATGGTGAAGGTCACCACGTCGCACTGGTTCACCTCCTCGGGACCGGTCACCGTCACCCCGCTCGGCGGCACAGTGTGGTGGCTCGCGGATGCGCCGAGCCCGCTCTGAGGCGAGAACCAGCCGGGAAGGAGACCCGGCCTATCCGGCTTCTCCTCCGTCTCGTGTCCCCGCTCCGTCTGACCATACAGATCGAGGATGCCACCCGACTCCATCCATGGAGGCAGCAGTTGACCATGTAGATCGGCGGCCCTATCCAATGCCATCCATCCAGGCAGCAGCAGCCCTTCGGCCGACGGAGCGGCGTCATCCACCAGATCCGCAGCGGACTCCTCTACGAGCAGCCCCTCATACCACGCCGACCCCACGTGCGTCGACGCCGTATCAGGCTCGGGCATGGGCGCAGCCGCGACAGGGCGCGGCGCCAGACCCGCACCGACCAGATTAGCCAGCAGTGCCGTGATCGTGATCCATTCAAAGATGCGGGTCCTCATGGTCTACCTCCCAGCCCAACGATGCACCATCCAGGTCGTGCTCCTGGCAGCTATTCGTTTCACTTCACACATCATCTAGGCCGCGCAGTCAATCTCTCTCCGCCCGGCCTTTGTCTCAAACTGAACGGCTCGCCGTCTGCCGTTCCGTCTATATCACAAAACGGCAAGCCAAGACAATCCGTGGCTTACCGCGCGCCTCCTACTTCTTGCCCAACATACCGCCCAGGCCTTGGGCCAGACCTTCCACGTCGATGCCCCCGGCCCCACTCAGCGCCTTGTCAACCTGCCCCGCGATGGGCGCCGGCAGGTTCTCCTTCAGGTAACCGACAACCGTCTCCACCGCCTGCCTAGCCTGATCCTCGGACAACCCAACCTTCTCCGACACAAGCTGCACTAACTCATCCATTCTCTTCCTTCCTTGACTCTCTTGACCATCAACTGGTCATCTATCCATGGTGCGTTGCACGTTCCAAGCTGAGCGCAGCCCAGCCGCGTGCGACGCACCTTGCCCAAAACGCACGACACCACCTAGCCGACCCGCCGACCACCGGACAACTCTTCCTGCAACGCATCCAACTCGTCCCAGGCGCCCTTGGCGGCCAGCGCCGCCTGCTCGGGCCACGTGCTTGGATCCGCAAACTGGAGACCCTCCTCACGCAACACTCGCTTCAGCGCGTCCGGCTCGCGCTCTGCCAATTGGCCGAAGGTCACGACGCCCGCCTCCGCAAGCACGCTCGACATCTTGGGGCCGATGCCCTCCACGCGGGTCAGATCGTCCGGCTCAGGCTCGACCCCGGCCGGGGACTCCTCTTCGGGCGCCTCCGGCTTCGACGTCAGTGGGACGCGCTCCTCCTCCGCCCTCCGGAAGCGCGACTGCTCGAGCCGCTCGCGCTGCACCCAGTAGATCCACACGACAACCAGTCCCAGCACAAACCCCACCACGAGGGCGATCAAAGCCGAAACTGCGTTGTTAGTCACCTCTTCGCTTCCTTCCGCCATCTTTACTTCCTCGCTTGGTCTCTCCACTCAACCGTGCCCGCCGGCAATGTCTTCCCGCACCACCGGCCATGCGTGACGATGCTGCTGCAAGTCTATCACAACCAACAGACTGTGTCAAAACTCATCATAAGCTGTTTGAAAGATCAAGCCCGTTTTAAGACGTGCAGACTGACCGTCATGCCGTGACAACAGCCTTGCTTCAGACACCTTCCACGAAATGCACGGATTGATCGACGCAGGTATCTGCAACATCTCATTGCAGGATCTGCATGAGCTTGGAAAATGATAAAATCCTGGACCTCAAACAGAGCAATCGCATTAAGCGAAGCGGCAGGCTCACAGCCCTCGTCCT